>NZ_FNNO01000013.1:0-109251 GCF_900106985.1 Hydrobacter penzbergensis
ATTTACTTGCTCATAATGCCCACATTATGAAGGAGAAAGAGCTACTTGTGTATGAAAAAAAATGGGGGAATTTTGAAGTTCCCCCGCTCAGCGGAGAGAGAGGGATTCGAACCCCCGGACCTGTAACAGTCAACGGTTTTCAAGACCGCCGCATTCGACCGCTCTGCCATCTCTCCGGCGCAAAAGTACGTTTTGAATCCAAACAGCAAAAAAAATCTTGAAAATCGTTGCTGCACAATTGGTTGTACAAAACTTATCATCACCAAAAAATGATCTATCTTTCGGTATCAACCGTCAAGCAATATCTTAATGACCAGGTGCCAGCTTATTTTTGTCCTGCTGCTGTTTTGCAGGATGAGTTTAGCCCAGGATATGATCAAACACGTCCACCACCGGACAGACTCCACTTTTTTTACTGAAAACGCAGGTCCGCAGCAAAGTGATTACCTGGAAAGCCTCGAACAGGTGTTCCAGGTGTTGAATAAAGTGCCGATCGTGACTTCAAGCTTCCTGAACCTGGATGACATCGAACATGACCTTGGGCAGAATGATTCTGCTGTAGCCATCCTTAAAGAAAGAATGGCGTATACTCATTCCCTGAATATTCGCAGCCTGCAGGTATATAATACGTTGTTGGATAAGCTGGCAGTAACCATGAAGCGTTACGAAGATAACCTGGATGAGTATCGTACAAAATTAGAAGGACTGAAAAAAGAAATACTCGGGCTGAGAAAAGATACCCTGATCGGGCAAATATTTAAAGATACGGCGCTGCATACTGTCTTTACACCACAGTTGAAGCGGTTGCGCAGTAAGTGGCGCGAGGCCGACAGCCTGCTAAAATCCAGTACCAATGTTATCAATAACCTCAAATCCCGTGTTGCTGCAAACAATATTACTATTGCCGATCTCCTGTTCCAGGTAGATGCTATTTCCGACGATTTGCGATATAATGCCTTCGGCAAAGAACAATCGTATTTGTGGGAGCCCCCCTCCTTTTCGGTTGATAGTGGAGCGGTCGAACAGGATAACAGAAGCAGGAGATATACCGGCGAAAAGAAATTGGCCCGTTATTATTTTATGAATACCAGTAATATCCGTTTTTTGCTGGCTATTACCCTTGCCATTTATTTTTACTGGGTCTGGTTTAATTTCCGTAGCCTCAGGCGGTTGGGTAAATTGTCATCCATAAATGAATTTCATTTCCATTATATCAGTCCCCTGCCGGTTATTGCCTGCCTGGTATTTACACTGAACCTTGCCCCGCTTTTCGATCCGCGTGCACCTGCCGTTTATATTGAATATAGCCAGTTGTTGTTGGTGCTGGCATTGGGTATTCTTTTCTACCGGCGATTGCCAAAGCATTATTTTATGCTGTGGTGCATTTTCATTGTATTGTCGTTCACGTTATATTTTGCCGAATCGGGTCACTTACTCGCTACTTATTCCGGGCGATGGGTAAGGCTGATGCTGAATGCTGTTTCTGCAGCACTGGCAGTGTATTTCTTTTTCACCTCTAAAGAAAAACCCGGCCGTTCGTGGCTGGTGCGTTTTGCTGTAATCATCTATCTTGCCTTGCACCTTACTGCTATCGTTTGCAACCTGCTAGGAAGGGTAACATTATCACAAATAGCGGGCTCGACCGCGGCTTTCTCACTTTCGTCGGCTATCGGGCTCATGGTTTTTGTGCAACTGATCACAGAAACATTTTTACTGCAAATTCAAAGCAGCCGGATGCGGAAGAATTACCCGGATTCATTTGAATTTGTGGGTATTGCCCGCTCGATCACGAAACTCATGGGCATTGTGGCTGCCATTGTATGGCTGATTGTAGTTACCAACAGCCTCAATGTATATGATATGCTGGGTGATACACTTTCAGGCCTGTTCAATACCCCTCGAAGCGTGGGCAAAATCAGTTTTACATTCAATGGTATCCTCCTGTTCCTGGGTATTATCTGGATAGCCAACTTCTTCCAGAAATACATCGCTTATTTTTTTGGCGATACCGGCGACGATGCTTCGATAGACGACCGAAACCAGCGTTCCAGGTTGTTGGTTACACGGCTTGTCTTGTTAATTGCCGGGTTCTTCCTGGCTGTGGCGGCTTCCGGATTGCCGATAGATAAAATCACTTTTGTACTCGGCGCTCTTGGTGTGGGTATTGGTCTTGGCCTGCAGGGTATCATTAATAATTTTGTATCGGGCATCATCATTATTTTCGACAGGCCGATCCGTTTAGGCGACACTGTTGAGGTAGGCGGCAAAAAAGGCAGGGTCAAGGAAATCAGCATCCGGTCAAGCACCATCCTTACCGATGAAGGAGCAGAAGTGATCATTCCCAATGGAGATGTGCTTTCGCATAATATCATCAACTGGACATTGAGTAATAACCAGGTGCGCGCAACGTTGTCCTTCAACCTCGACAAGACAACCTACACAGATGCGATACAACCTGACATAAAAGAATTGGTTAAAACAATACCGGGCATATTTCTGCGCAAGGAACCGGAACTGGCCATTGAACACGTGACTTCCAAAGCAGTGCGGTTGAAAGTGAGTTTCTGGTGTACAGACGTTGGTTCATCTTCCGCCACTAGTGCCGCAGCCCGAGAAGCAATTTACAATTACCTGGAGAAAAAAGGTATTGAAGTGTCATAGTTTTCATTAATTTATACCATCAACCATGACTCCAAAAGTATACCGGCTCATTGTTGCTATTTTAGCAATAGCAATCGGACTCTACCCTTCTACGTATCTTTTTGTGCATCAAAAATTTGGATTATTACTATCCAAAAGTGACACCACACTCCATAACGTTTTTTGGAATATTGGTTTTTATACGCACATCAGCTCAGGGGCGCTTGCTCTATTGATTGGTTGGATGCAATTCAATCCCAGACTGCGGGAAAACAGGCTGATGTTACATAGAAATGTTGGTAAAGTCTATATTATAGCTGCTTGTTTGAGTGCATTAGCAGCTGTGTACATCGCATTATATGCCAATGGTGGAATAATAGCTTCGTTGGGATTTATCAGTTTAGGAGTCATCTGGTTCTACACTACTTTGAGGGCTTACTTTGCTATAAGAAACTTGCAGATTATTGAGCACCAAAAAATGATGACATATAGTTATGCTGCTTGTTTTGCAGCGGTAACATTAAGAATATATCTTCCTTTGTTAACGATGTTATTCAACGACTTTATCAAGGCTTATTTAATTGTAGCATGGCTTTGTTGGATACCCAATATGATCGTTGCCTATTTTTTAACCAGGCGGTTGGAAACTAATAAGGGTTAAACTAAAAATCCGCTTAACTGAACACAGTAAGCGGATTTTTAGTTTCAAATTTATTCAGCACCATTCGCTGCTGCATTCAACCAAGTGGCAAAAGTCTTTATGACGTTTGCATCAATATCGATCTGCTCCTGCGCCTCTTTCCAATTACGTTGCTCAATACCTTCACGGATGCCGGGCAATGTTTTAACACCATAGCCGGTATAAAAACCCGGCGCATAAATGGCATGACGGTACCAGCCTCTGCGGGGAAGTCCTTTTTCCATCAGCAATTGCTGTTCGGCCTGGTAGAGCCGGCGATTCAGTTTATTTTGCTGCTCTTTGGTAAGTCCGCCTTTTGTAATCAAAGTCTCCAGTTGTTTACTGGCATTCTCCAGGCCGGTCATCGCATTCTGTAACGCTGCAAAATTCAAGAACGGCACTTCATCTTTTGCGGCAGGAGGCAATTCTTTGTGCAGCGGGTCGGCTGCATAGGCATATTGTTTTTCTTTCAGCAGTTGATTTTCCACTTCAGTGGTCTCGCGCGACTGGTCGGCAAGCGCAATCACTTCCTTCACATAGGTTCCAATGTTTTTATAAAGTGTGGTAAAATCGAAGGGCAATATATCGGCATCGGCCATGCGCAATGTGCTACGGCCTGCAGTTTTAGCAAGGGCTACACCATATTCGAAACTGGAGTCTTTGAAGCGCCGGTAGTTGTCATAAGAATCATATACAGAATGGTATTCACCGCCGGCATCTTCACCACCATAGCCAAGGTTGAGTGAAGGAATGCCCAGATGTTGGATAAAAGGACTATAATCTGAACCGGAACCCAGTGCGCCCAATGCAATTGTTTTTTTCGCCAGCAGCTCTTTTTTGCTTTTGATGTTATTTCCGGCGCTGATGATATCAAATGCCCGCCTTCTTTCCAGTACACTGATGCCTGTTTGCGGATCGCGGACATCCGCGGCAATTTCGTTCATCCAGGGCTCCAATGCATGCGAGCCTTCTGCAAAAAGAAATCCACGGCCATTACCGTCTGAATTGATGTACAATACGAGTTTCTGTTGAAGTTCTGCTGCATGCTCTTCGGCCCATTCGGTAGAACCGAGCAGACTGGGCTCTTCCCCATCCCAGGCGCCATATACGATGGTACGTTTAGGACGCCAGCCCGTTTTTGCCAGCTCGCCGATGGCCCTTGCTTCTTCCATCATAGCTGCCTGTCCGCTGATAGGATCTTCTGCACCATTAACCCAGGCATCGTGGTGGTTGCCGCGCATCACCCACTCATCGGGCAATTCACTGCCCTTCATCACAGCGATCACATCGTGTATTGGTTTGATATCCCAGTTGAAAGCTAATTTAAGGTGTACTGTTGTATTACCGGGTCCTACATGATAAGTAAAAGGAAGGCCACCGCGCCATTCTTCCGGTGCTACCGGTCCTTCGAGCGATTGCAGCAACGGAGCTGCGTCGTGGTAGCTGATGGGCAATACAGGTATCTTTAAAAGATTGCCGGCAGCGCTTCGTTCCAGTCTTTTAGCGTCTTTGGTAGCGCCTGTTCCGGGTGTCAGAGGATCGCCCGGATAAACAGGCATATCCATCACCGATCCGCGTTGCGCTCCATATTCATTCCTGAATGCGCCTTTAGGATACACATCTCCCTGGTAATAGCCATCATCTTTCGGATCGGAATAAATGATACATCCGATAGCGCCGTGTTCCTGGGCCACTTTCGGTTTAATGCCACGCCAGGACCGGCCATATTTTGCAATCACGATTTTCCCTTTCACATCTATACCCATTCGCTCCAGTCGCTCGTAATCGGCAGGAACACCATAGTTCACAAATACCAGCTTACCGGTTACATCTCCATCGGCGCTGAAAGCATTATAGACAGGTAATTGCTCTGCTGTTTGTCCCGATGTAGCATCTTCTTTCAACGGCGGTTCCGCTAATACAGCCTTGTATTTAACAGGACCGGTCATTTCCAGCAATCTTTCTTTGGGTGTAGGAAACAGCACATAAAATGTCTCAACATGCGCATCGAAACCACAGTTTTTAAAATGGTTTAAGATGTACTGGGTCACGGCCTCACCTCCGGGCGATCCTACATGGTGCGGTCTTGCAGAAAGATCTTTGATATAATGATCTACATTTTTGGCCAATAGATAGCTGTCGAACTGCTGTTCTGCGGCTACCTGTTTTGATGAAGTGGTTGCGCTGAAACCTGTCAATGGTTTGTTTTGAGCTGAACCCAATAAACCCGTGTTGAGCAACAATAAGGGCAGGAATAGTTTTTTTCTCATGTCTTGAATCGATTATGATTAATATAGATTGGCATCTTTCAGTACCAGGTCTTGTATCTTCGCTTAAACGGTAATACCTCAACCGGACACTGGAAGCCATTTCATTTTATGAAGAAAAGATATCTTATTTTGAATATACTGTTCCTGTTTTTTTCCTGGCACAGCTTTGCCCAGGCAAAAAAATGGAAGACCGGGATATTAAGAGATGAATTCATCTATCAAAAAGCCTCATTTCCGCAATGCCATGCCGCTACGATTGCTGAAACGAAAGAGGGATTGATTGCAGCATGGTTTGGCGGCAGTTATGAAGGCAGTAATGATGTATGTATTTATACCAGCAGGATGGAAAATGATCGTTGGACAGATCCTGTGCAGGTTGCGGATGGTGTGATCAATGATACGCTCCGTTATGCTTGTTATAATCCGGTATTGTGCCAGGTACCGGATGGTGAATTGTTGCTGTTTTACAAAATAGGTCCTAATGTAGCAGGATGGACGGGTTGGATGATCCGTTCAAAAGACAATGGCCGCACCTGGAGCAAACGCGAGCCCTTACCCAATGGGTACCTGGGACCGATCAAAAATAAGCCTGTAGAGGTAGCGGGAATCTTGATTTGTCCTTCCAGTACAGAGAAAAACGGATGGAAAGCCCATTTTGAATACACCCAGGATATGGGAAAGACATGGGCAAAGTCGCCCGATATCAACGACGGCAAAACCCTGTCGGCCATTCAGCCAAGCATATTGCAATATAAAGACGGAAGCCTGCAGGTTTTATGCAGAAGTCAAAATACTACCATTAACCAATCGTGGAGTTATGACAACGGAAGAACATGGAGCAACATAACAGCAACAGAGCTACCCAACAACAATTCAGGAACAGATGCGGTCTCGCTAAAAGATGGCAGGCAGCTATTGGTGTATAACCACGTAAAGCCACCGGAAACCGCATCTGAAGGCAGGGGCGTAAGAACGCCTTTGAATGTAGCGGTATCAAAAAACGGGGAACAATGGTACGCAACGTTGGTGCTCGAAGATTCCCCAGTCAGTGAGTATTCTTATCCATCTGTTATTCAATCGCAAGATGGAATGGTGCATATTGTATACACCTGGAGGCGTGAAAAAATAAAATACGTAAAGATGGATCCTTCTCAACTCAAAATCCAAAAAATCAAGAAGGGGCAATGGCCGGATTAACTGTTACAGGTGGCAATTGACTATATTTTTGTTATCTTGTATATCCCTAAAATTCAAAACCATGTCTACCCAGGATTTCACCACTACCCTGGTGGTTGATCAGACTCCCCGGGAAGTATTCAATGCCATCAATAATGTTCGTGGATGGTGGTCCGGACAAATTGAAGGCCCTACACATGAACTTAATGATGAATTCAGTTATCGATACAAAGACTTTCATTACAGCAAGCACAAGCTGATCGAAGTTGTTCCCGATAAAAAAATCGTTTGGTTGATTACGGACAGCAACCTGAATTCTTTTACAGATAAAAACGAGTGGAACGGCACAAAGATCAGCTTCGAGATCACAGAAAAAGATGGCAAAACGTATGTCCGGTTTACTCACTGGGGCTTAGTTCCGCAGATTGAATGTTTCGGTGCTTGTTCTAATGCATGGACTGGTTATATTACTCAAAGTTTACGCGATCTGATCGTTACAGGTAAAGGATGGCCTGCACAGCATGCATGATCAAATTCATTTTTAATGCTTCTCTACACATGAATGCACAACCATCACCAGCAGGTCATTGCCATAGAGTTACAGGCACATGGCCACACACCAGATATTGACCGTTCCCTGAGTTTTGAACAGGACGCGGATGATGTGGCAGCATTGCTGCATCAATTGCATGTTGAGAAAGCGGATTTCATGGGTTTCGGCAATGGCGGAACCACCTGTCTGCAGATTGCCATCCGTCATCCGGCGTTGGTGCATAAGCTGGTACTGGCTTCTGCAACATACAAACGAAGCGGTATGCCGCCCGGTTTTTTTGAAGGTTTCCCCAATGCAACACTTGCCAACATGCCGCAGCCTTTGCAGGATGCTTACTTGAAAGCCAGTCCCGGTAACACCAAAGGACTGCAAGCCATGTTCAACCGTGATGTTGCCCGGATGGTGGCATTCAAAGACATCAGTGATGCTGATATCAAATCCATCACAGCGCCTGCATCGGTCATCAATGGCGATAAGGATGTGGTGTTACCCGAACACGCAATGGAATTGTCGCGCACGCTGCCTCATGCACAGTTGAACATCCTGCCCGGCGCACATGGTGAATGCATTGGTGAGATTTGCAGCGCGAATACGGCATTGCCAAAACTTGTTGTTAGTATGATCAATACTTTTTTAAAATAACAGCTACCCACTTCTATCGCTGGTTTAGGGTTCCACTGCAAGTGCTGTTCATCGTATAGACTTATGCAAGCTGTATTGCAGTTCAATGAATTGACAAAATTTTAGCTGCCTTTCAACCAGCCATTTCTTTTTTGGCATCAAATTTTCTGTGATAACAGCTAACCTTGGCTATGACCAAAAACTGTAACACATGAAGAATTTTTCGTTTTCACGTATTTACCTGCCGATTGTTACCCTGTTTGTGATTGGAATGACTGCATCGTCCTGTACAAAATCACTCAATAATCACGATACAGCGCAGACCGCTTTATTGATGGCCTTCAACCTGGCGCCTGATAAACCTGCTGCCGGTTTTTTACTTTCAGGGAACAGTCTTACTTATAATCCTTTGCCATTTGCGGGATATACCGGTGCTTATGTAAATATTTATTCCGGAACCCGTACAGTGGTGGCGTATGATTTCAGCAACAATACCAATATCGATACGGCTACCCGCACTTTTTCACCCCGCAGGTATTATTCCATGTTCCTGACAGGCATTGGTGGTAAATATAAAAATGAGTTGGTGGTGGACTGTTATCAACCGAATACATCGGTGATCAGTGGGATAAAGCGGTTTACCTCAGTCTTCGTTCCGATATCAATAAGAACCTGAGTAAGGAACTGATATCGTTAAATTCCGAGCAGGCCTCTTTGCTTCACAGTTTACAACACAGGCCATCACTTTCTCACATATCGACAATGGTATCGACTTCAGGCAGGTAGATGCACGTGCACCGGCCGCTACGATTACCATGATGGATAAAAACCTGAAAACGCCTTCTATTTTCAAAACAAACCTGAGCTATTACAGATACCTTACCAGCTGGTTAAGGGTAGGCGCCAACTTCTACCTGATGGATCAGAACGTGAAGCGTACGCCTGAATTTTATACCAGTGAAGGAAGAGATATCTATGTGCCAGCCAGCTCTTTGAGTGCAACCAGTACCATGGCCGATTACAACAAAGCCAGGATCACTACCGATTTCAACCAGGTAAGGATGTTCACCAATACACCCTGGGGCTCCAGCTTCTGCGCATTCGTGCTGGATGCAGCAGTCACTTTTGGTAAAGGCGGAACGGTTTCGTTTTCATATACCCGCGGAAAAGCTACCGGTACAGCAATGAAGACCTGAAACATAAATTGGTGTTGGTAGCGCTTACACCTGCTTATTATGGATTTACAGTAAGTTCTTCCATGACTTATTACCAGGGCGATCGTTTCTCTGCCCTGGTTAATACCGATGTGAACGGAGATGGCAATACGAATGCCCTGGCGTTTTATGTGGAATATGAGCATCGCTAAAAGTATCAGCATCGATAAAAAGCAAAAGCTTAATTTCAGGGCAGATATCTTTAACGTGCTCAACCTGTTGAATCACGAATGGGGTGGATACAGATCGGTGATCAATACCAATGCCGGTACCCTTTTCAAAAATACCGTTCCTTATACCATTCAATTGGGTGTGCGCTACAATTTCTAACGTTATGTTGAAACAACTGATCGTTATCTTCTTATTGTGCAGCAGTGCTGGGTTGGCAACAGCCCAGCCTGCTGTTTATACTACGGCCAATGCCCATTCGCACAACGATTATGAGCAACGCCATCCTTTCTGGGAAGCTTACCAGCATGGGTTTGGCAGCATTGAAGCAGATATTTTTCTGTTGGATGGCGAGCCGGAGTTAGTGGTGGCACACAGCATGGAAGAGATCACCATCAAAAAAAGAAGACTGGATTCTCTTTACCTGCTCCCTCTCGTACAATGCATCCGCAAACACAACGGCTATCCCTTTGCCGATACAACCAGGAAACTGCAATTGCTCATTGATATCAAAACCACGCCAGCCCCTGCTTTGCAAAAGCTGGTTGAAACATTGGAGCGGTACCCCGAGTTAACGCATAACCCCTTGGTATGTTTTTCTATCTCTGGTAACCGGCCTGCATCGGATTCTTTCCGGTTGTATCCTTCCTATATTGTATTCGATGCTGAGTTGAAAAAAGATTACGACGGACAGGCATTGCAGAAAGTGAACCTGATGAGCGCCGATCTGAAAAACTATACTGCCTGGAAAGGCATAGGGCCGCTGCCTGCACAAGACAGTATCGTATTGAGCACCGTTATCCACAAAGCACACGCATTGAATAAGCCGGTACGTTTCTGGGGAGCACCCGATACATTGAATGCCTGGAAAATATTGATGCGTATGGGGGTTGACTACATCAATACCGATCATATTGCGGCACTATCGGAAGCGCTGAAAAAGCGGTTATGATTTTTTCTCTTCGTCGGGCAATTTCTCTACCGATACCAGGTCTGACAAGTCTACGTTCATAGGTAATACGCCAATCTGAACAATGGCGCGTTTACCACGTATTTCCTTGACTTCACCCACCTGGTAGTTTTTCTTCAGTTTTACGAGGGAGCCAACGGAAATATGCTGCGTGAGTTCTTTGTATTTCTGGTCTACTTTTTTCGCCAGCTTATTCACCACAATTTCTTCTTTTCGTTTGAACAACAGGTTTTGGAGGTTCTTGATCACCTCGTTCTTGTTCTCCGATTTTTTCCAGTCGAGTACAATTTGTTTGAGCTTTCGCTCCATGTCTTTCAGGTAGGCCAGTCGTTCTTCGGTGATGCGGTTCTGGTTCTTCAATAATTCTACCTGCTGCCGATGGCGTTCTTTATCCATCACCAGTTCCATTTCTTTTTTCAGGCGCTCATTTTCTTTCAGCAGTTTCTGCAGTTGTTTTTTCTCTTTGTCTAATTCCTGCAAATCCTGCTCTGTCCTGTTGAGCAACCTGTCCAGCTTGAAATGATCTTCTTCTACCAGTTTCCTGGCTTTGCTAATGAGGTGCTGCGGCAATCCGATGCGTTCTGCAATGGCAAAAGTATAAGAGCTGCCCGGCTTGCCCACCACCAGTTTATACAAGGGCTGGAGATTTACTTCATCGAATTGCATGGCGCCGTTGATGATGCCCTGGGTATGGTTGGCCATCACTTTCAGGTTCAGGTAATGGGTAGTTACAATACCGAATGCGTGCCTGCGTGATAATTCTTCCATGATCACTTCTGCAAAAGCGCCCCCGAGATTGGGATCACTGCCACTGCCCAACTCGTCGATGAAGAAAAGTGTTTTGCCGTTGGCTGTTTCAATGAAATATTTCATGTGCAGCAGGTGGCTGGAATAGGTACTCAGCTCGAATTCCAGGTTCTGCGTATCACCAATATGGATGAACAGTTGTTTAAAAATACCCATCTCCGAAGTAGGATGCACCGGCACCAGCAGGCCGCTCTGCAGCATCAATTGGTTCAGGCCCAGGGTTTTCATGGCAACGGTTTTGCCGCCGGCATTGGGACCACTGATGACCAGTATCCGGTTGCGCTCATCGAGCGTGAGTGTGAGCGGGATGGTAGATTTTTTCGATGATTTGTTGTACAGCAACAACAGCGGATGATAGGCGTTGATCAGGTGTACCTGCGCTTTATCGGACAGGTTGGGAAGTTCACCGTTCATATCCAGCGCCAGTTTGGCTTTGGCGCGAATGAAGTCGAATTCACCCGCAATGACCAGGTACTGCTGTAACAATGGTGCATGAACGGATAAAGCAGCCGTCAGTGCACGTAATATTCTCTGGATCTCTCGGCCTTCTTCGTGTTCCAGCGCAAAGACCTCGTTATTCAGTTCAATGGTTTCTTCGGGTTCAATGAATGCCGTTTTCCGGCTGTCGCTTTCGCCATGAAGAATACCTTTTACCTGACGCTTGTGTTCAGAAAAAACAGCTACCACCCTCCTGCCGTTGCTGAAGCTTTCATCGATATCGGCCGTATAGCCTGCTTTAGCCAGTTTGCCGATCACTTTTTCGAATACCCGGCGCAGTTCATTGCGTTTGCGGTAAAGGCTCATACGGATATGTTGCAATTCCGGGGAGGCGGTGTCCAGTACATTGCCATTTTCATCCAGCACTTCGTCGATCTTCTCTACGATCTGTTTTTCGTAGTGGGTACCGGCAATGACAGCTGCCATAGAGGGGAAAGCCAGCCTTCGCTCCGAATCAAACCAACGAAAGATAGAGGCGGTGTTCTCACAGAGTTTGCGGATATGCACCCATTGCTCGGCATTGAGCGTAGCGCCCGGAATGCCCAATAACTTGAGATCCTTGGCAATAGGCAATGTAAAATCATTGGGGAAATACTGGCTTTGAAGGAAAAGCTGTTTGTATTCAAAGCTTTGTCTCAGCTCCAGCTCAATATATTCTTTACGTGTATGTATGCGAAGATGGGAAGCTTTTTGCTGTGCATATACTGTTTTACAATGAGCTTCCAGTAAAGACCTGACTTTATCAAATTCCAGCTGAACCAGCGCAGAATCGGGATACAAACGCATGTAAGGTAACTTGTTTTACAAGGGCAAAGGTAATGGGAAGTCGAAGGTTAAAATCCGTAATTTTAACTATCCATAAAAAAACAGGACATGAGAGCATTATTCTTTTTTAGTACATTTTTAATGATTACACTTTCGTCCTGTGCGCAACAACAGCAAAAACTGACAGATATGAATAACGACCCCATTCCTACAGGATTGAAGACAGATACAGCCACTTTCGGTGAGGGGTGTTTCTGGTGTACAGAAGCCTTTTTTCAAAGGCTGAATGGTGTATTAAAAGTTGTAAGCGGATACGGAGGCGGGCACGTGGAAAATCCCAGCTATGAGCAAGTTTGCGATAAAACCACCGGCCATGCAGAACTAGCCAGGATCATTTATGATCCTTCTAAGATAACTTATGATGAATTACTGGAGGTATTCTGGAAAACACACGATCCCACTACGCTCAACCAGCAGGGGAATGATGTAGGCCCTCAATACCGAAGCGTGATCTTTTACCACAATGATGAGCAGAAACAAAAAGCAGAACATTACAAAGCATTGCTCGACAAAAGCGGGGCCTGGACAAAGCCCATTATTACAGCCATTGAGCCGTTTAAAAATTTCTACCCCGCCGAAAATTATCATCAGGACTATTACAACAACAACCAGGAACAAGGCTATTGCCGGTTCGTGATCAGACCCAAACTGGAGAAATTTGAAAAGGTTTTCAAAAACAAATTGAAACATCCCTGATTACCCGATATAAACGCAACAAAAGGGGCTGCTTCTTTCGAGGCAGCCCCTTTTTCAATAACCATTATGCAGGGAAAGTCTTCTACTTTTTCTGAAGAATCAATACTTGGCCGGGATAAGAGTTCACTCCATAATAATGGGTTAAGGTAAGTTTAATGGTTCCTTTACAAGAGTTTACACTACCTGTTCCCGCATGCGATACATCTGTAACAGGAGGATAGTCTCCATAAATTTGTTTAGGCACTGTAACAGAATTGTCTGACGGACTCACATACAAGGTAACCGGGTGCCGGTTGGCACCGCCGTTTACAGGATCCATATTCGGATAACAAAGCAAGGTAATGCTATAAGTGCCATCTGCATTAGCAGTAGCGGAAGACGTACTGGTAATGGGGGAAGCATTAGCTGTTGGATAATCAGCCCAGTCATCCTGAACAACCGTATAAGTGGCGTTATTAAAAACTGATGGATCGTAATTACAGAATATCACTGCATTCCATCGAAAACTGGCATTATAAGGAGCCTGGCTTTCAAAATCTGCCGAATTGGTATTGTCCAGTGAATACAAATTACCATTGCTTGCAACAAACTCATTATAAAAAGTAAACTGTTGACCAATCTGGAAAGTGCCGGTACTTGTGCCCATGGCTTTGGCTACTTCCGCACCAGTCACACTTAAAGTGCCACTATCTGTCATCGGTACGTTTTTGATGAGCTTCCAGGTTGATTTGCTACCACTGTTTCCTACATATATGTTTACGCTTGACATAGCCAACCCACCGGGGTACCTTTTCACTTTAATGGAAACGGTAGAAGCTGCCAGGTTATTAGGATCGAATTTAAGTGGTGTGGTAGGTACCTTCTGATTCCATTGCAGGAATCCGCCATTTGCTACGCCGAACCGCAAGTTAACAGAAGCATCATCTTTCTTGCTACAGGAAAACACGAGCAAAACAGCTGAAATACATATAAATGGTATGATTAGTTTTTTCATGTTCGTGATTTTTTAGATTAATAAACCCAGCCAGTTTTAGGATTAGTATCCCAGAATACCTGGGTGGTTAAATCAGTCTTCTGTTTTGCCGTATTGTTATAGTTCACATATACCGCCGGATAGAAAAAGGAACGGATAAACGAACCAGGATTGGGCTGCAACGCCGGTTGCATTTTGATGGCTTGTGATCCAAGCCTCCTGTAAAGGTTATAAGATTCGATGCCATTGCCCCAAGCACTGATGTAAAATTCTTTGGCTACCACTGCCAGCTTATCATTGAGGGTAGCAGCTCCATCATATGCATTGCCCACAAAACTTGTATAGTTGTTGATGGTAGACTGAGAAGGTACAAAACTGGCTGTTGGTGTTACTCCTACCGAGGAAGGGAATGCCATCACTTTTGAGATCGATTTGTTAATACCCGATAAAGTCAGCGCGCGCCCGTCACCGGAAGCATTCAACGTAAGTACTGCTTCTGCTTTAAGGAAGTCTGTGAAAGCTGAAATCCATATCGGCAGGATACCCTGTCCCAAGCCTCCGATACCTGGTTTCACAGCAACATTCTGGTTAGCATCGAACTGGCCGCCGGCCGGGTACACCCCCCATGTAGTTTTGAGCTGGTTATCTGGCGGTGTACCTGAATTATCGCCATGGTCACGTCCAAAATAACCGTTCGACACCATACAGAAAACGGTACCTGAAGGATAATTAGACGGATAAGCCTGGAAACGGCAGGGCTGGGTAAACTGCAAGGTAACCGGATCGGTAATGGCTGCTGTGATATCAGTGGTCTGGCGATAAAAATAGTAACGCGTACGGGGATCAATCAACCCTTTCTCTGTTACCATTGTCCACATGAAATAATTACCCAGATAATCGCTCGAACCGGTAGGTGTGTAATTACCTGCATATTTAGGATGACGGCTATCCGGTGCCAGGGATTTAGAACCATACTGGTACTGAAAATCCTGCGACGTGCTATTCACCAGGTCATTCTCACTCAACAAGGCTGTAATGTTCGTAGTAGCAGTAGCTGCATCTGCCAAACGATAGTTCATGTAAGCCTTCAGCTTTAATGTTTTTGCCAATGTGCTCCAATTGGCACGGTTACCTCCATAAAAGATATCGTTGGTTGGAGTGGGACCGTTACTACTCAGGTCAGTAATGGCGCTGTTTAAAAGTGCAACTGCACTATCGTATACAGCTTTGCCTTTATCCAGGGCGGGATTGGTATTGGCAATACCCTTGTTGGCCTGGCTGTAAGGCACATCTCCAAAATAATCCACCAGGGTCATCAGCGTATATGCTTTTAACACCTTACCGATGCCAACATGTATGTTTTTTTTCTGGGAATAAGCAACCGGGATCATGGCATTCACATTAGTAAACAGTGCAGCATATGCGGTTGTCCAGGTTCCATCTGTTGTCTGCGGCTGGTAAGCTGCATTGTAAGTGGGGCCAAACATAGTCTCCATCCTGGTCAACTGTGCACCCAAATTTGACAACCCGGAATAAAAGTTGGCAAAATTCAGCTGTATGGAGTTCAGGTAAAGGTCTACATCCGCAGACGCAGTATTGGGTTGATTGGGGTTATTCAATAACCCGTTAAAATCGCTGTTCAGCTTATTGCAGGAAGCCAGCAATAAAACAACTGAACAATATATCATTAACTTTTTCATTTTTTAATTCTATTTGGTTATTGAAGTTTAAAAAGTTACGCGAATGCTCGCACCAAAACGACGGGAAGATGGACCAGTCAATAACTCAAGACCACGGCCGGTACCTACACCCAAACTGGAAGTTTCAGGATCGAAACGAACATATTTAGGGAAGTTCGGAGCCAGGTAGAACAGGTTCTGGCCAGATGCTACGACAGATACGCTTCCGAAAGGTGTTTTGGCCAGCCACTTGGAAGGCAATGAATAACTCAATGAAACTTCTCTCAGCCTGATCAGCGTTGCATCCCATACCTGGAAATCGTTCGGACCAAAATAAGTATTGAAGTATGCACTGGTAGCGCCGGTTTGAATATCATTGGGTTTTCCGGTTGACTGGCGTATACCAGGCAAAGTGATCGGAATGGTCCTGTCGAAGTCCATATCCTTTGTCAAACCGCGGGCCAGCAAAGATGCAGTGGTGAGTGATATCATTTTTCCGCCAACAGAGTAATCCATTTGCGCACGGAAAGTCAGTGACTTCCAGGTCAACTCGCTGATACCTGTCAGTTTGTATTGAGGCAGCGGGCTACCCAGAATGCCAATATTGGGGTCCTGGACATAATAACCATTGTCATCAAGCAATTTCTGTCCGGTTTTAGGATCAACAGAGGTAACACTACCCTGCAGAATACCTAGTGGCTGCCCGTTGATGGCAAAGTTTCCTAAGTTGCTGTAGCCGGCAAAATTGATCTGCTTGATATAACTGGGCAGGTCATACACCAGACTTTTGTTGATGGTCCAGTTGGCATTCAACTGCCAGTTCCAGTCGCGCGCCTTGACCACATTGTAGCCCAGTCCTAATTCGATACCTTCATTACGAACATCTCCCGCATTCACAGAGGTAACGGTATAACCGGTAGAGGGATCCAATGAACGGTCCAGTATCTGGTTACTGGAAATCCTTTTATAGAAAGTAAGATCTACTGTCAGCCTGTGGTTGATGAAAGTGCCTTCCAGTCCAGCTTCATATTCCTTCAGGAGCTCGGGTTTTAAGTCTGGATTAGCAAGCCTGTTGGGAATCGCATTCTGGTTGATCACATTTCCGTTCCTGTCAACAAAAGCATTGGTCTGGATATTTAAAGCAGTCCTGGTTGTATAAGGATCTGGGAAACGGGCGCTGGTAGAATAACCTACACGAACTTTAAGAAAGTTCACCCATTTGTTGTTTTTTAATCCGTTGATCGCTGCCGTGGGTATCATAGAAATGCTGGCACTTGGATAGAATATTTTACGATTGCTCTCTTCCAGTGTGGAAACCCAGCTCTCACGGCCACCTACGTTCAGATACAGGTAATTCCTGTAACCACCTGAGGCAGACAGAAACGCTCCAAAGCGTTTTTGTTGTGACTCAAAGTTCAGGTTACCTCCATCCTCACCTACCGCTTCATGGTTTACAAAGTTGCCATGGTTGAACAGGCCGAATACCAATTGCTGGGTACTCTTCATGCCATTTTGCGTATAATTATCATTACGAAGGCTCAGACCACCATCCAAGGTCAGGTTCCAGTCCTCATTGAGGTCCTTCACATAGTTCACCAGGATATTATGATCTAAAATGGAGTTGGTAGAATTAAGGGTACGATACATACCAGTGGTATATTGCAATCCGCCGGTGGTGCCGCCTTTATTCACGGTGAGTTCATTCAGTGTATTGTACACGTCGATACCCAGGCGATACAGTACACTCAGTCCTTTCATGATATCGTACTTCATTTGTATATTACCGAATGTGCGGTAGATTTTTTCCCGTATGAGGGAGTTTTCTACAGTCCAGCGCGGGTTTTGAATACCGTTGTTTGCACGATAGTAAACACTTGATCCGTCAATGGGGTTTTTATAAGGCCATCCCATCAGATCAATACTACGGGGCGTATAGATAAGGTCTCCGTAAACAGAAGGATTATCAGCGCTACTACCAAAACTCGTACTGGTAGTGGGCGTGATATAATCAGTTGTAGCAAAGTTAATGGTGCCACTCAAAGTAAAGTTGTTGGAGAGTTTGGTTAATCCGCCGAAACCAAAGTTGTTTTTGATTACACTGTTACCTGGCAAAAAGCCCTGATCGCTGGTATAGGAATAGTTACCGCTGAAACGGGTAACAGCATTACCACCAGATACGTTGACTGCAGTATTGCTTACCCAACCGGTGCGGAAGAAAGCTGGTACACTGTTGTAAGCTTTGTACGCGTATTTTTTTCCTTTGTATTCCGGGAAAGCTACATTCAGCGCGGAACGGCTGTATGGGTGATTGAAAGAATCAGGTGGGTTTTTAAAAGCAGCACCCCAGTTACTGAAGGCAAGAGATGGCGCTAAGTTAAAACCACCACCATAAGTATCCTGATAATCGGGCAGGTTGGCTACTTTATTGGCAAATAAGGATTGAGAAACTGTAATTTCAGTTTTCTTATTCTGCTTATTATTAGCAGAACCATTCTTGGTTGTAATCAGCACAACCCCATTCCGGGCAAGGTCGCCATACTGAATGGCTGCGCTCAACCCTTTTAATACCGTAATGTTCTCAATATTATTCGGATCAATATCGAGGAAACGGCTGGAAGTTTGTCCGCCGAAGGTGAAGCCCGAAGGCATATTGGTGCTACCGTCGAAAGGAACACCATCTACAATGAAAAGCGGGGGAACAGAACCACCTGTAATTGTACTTACCCCCCGAATAACGATGTTTGTACCCGAACCTGAAATACCACTGGTTCCAAGGATATCAACACCCGGGGCCTTACCTGCCAGCACACGTCCTATATCGCCTTCCGGTCTTAATTCAATATCCTTCTTTGCTACCGAAGTAACTGCATAACCAAGCGCTTTTTTCTCGCGCTTGATACCAAGCGCGGTTACTACCACCTCACTCAGGCTTTCATCTATATTCTTCAGGGAAATGGTCAGCGCTACACCGGAAGAGGTAGCAATCTCTTTTCTTTCATATCCGGTACCTGAAACAACTAGTACTGCACCGGGGCTGACCGAAAGTTTAAATGCGCCATTGGCATCTGTTGCAGTACCGTTCTTGGATTTTTTTTCAACAACGGACGCCCCATCAATCGGCCTCCCCTTGTCGTCGGTCACTTTTCCTGTTACCGTGCTTTTTTGTGCGATAGCTGTCATACTAACAAAGAACAGCGCACAAAAACCCATTAATAGTGTTTTTCTCATGCTTTTTAAGTTTTAGACGTTTGATTCTATGACGAACAGAATCTTAATGAAAAGTAAAAAAGAAAACCGGGTTGAGATTAACAGAATGTTAACTTTAATCTATTTTTAACCCCCTATCGAAAGGGGGATGCTCATCGGCAATCCCATCGCGCCAAAAAACCTGGTTGTTAGCGGGCAAGTTTTGTCATTTTATCGGCAATTACTCCTAAGCTTCATTGGTTTCCGATCTTTCTCAAGCAAAGAACAACAGCATAATAAGGTGGGGCGGTATGCTGGCTATTATAATGATTGTTTTAAGCAACAAATATCCTGTATTCAGTATCTGGGAAAAAATAAAGCAAATTTTATTTGCTCATAGTATTATTTTATTAATATTTGATACTCAAATGTTTTATCCGATGTCCATTTCTACGCTGAGAAAATGTAACCTGCTTGTTGTTGCCCTGCTTGTTTTTTCTTTCTGTTCCAGTGCACAGCAAACTTATAGCGTATACAGTTGTAGCGGAAGCACTTTCAGTTTTGTTCAACCCGGCGCCCCCACCGGCACTACTTATACCTGGGGAACCCCTGCTATCAGCCCGGCTGGCGCCATCAGCAATGCTACTGCGGCTGCCACACCGCAGAACATGGTAGTGCAATCCCTCACCAATAACACCACATCACAGGCAACGGCTACTTATCTCGTTACAACTTCCAACAATACCAACTTTACATTGGTGGTAACAGTGAATCCACAGCCGCAATTGTCAACCCCCACCAATGCAGGATCCATCTGTAGTGGCAGCCTGGTTACCTATACACCCAACAGCACGGTATCGGGTACCAGCTTCAACTGGAGCCGGCCTGCAATCGCCGGTATCAACAATGTTTCGAGCCAGGGCACGGGCAATCCGAATGAAATCCTTTATAATACCACTACCAATCCCATTGATGTTACTTACAATTATACATTAACTGCGAATGGCTGTACCAATAACCAGGCAGTTACTGTTACTGTAAAGCCTTTACCCACACTGACTACTTCCCTGGTAGCACCTTCCATTTGCAGTGGCGGAACAGCTGTGTATACACCTGCTTCCAGCCTTGCCAATACCAGTTTCAGTT
This sequence comes from Hydrobacter penzbergensis, assembly GCF_900106985.1. NCBI lineage: Bacteria > Pseudomonadati > Bacteroidota > Chitinophagia > Chitinophagales > Chitinophagaceae > Hydrobacter > Hydrobacter penzbergensis. The sequence goes on from NZ_FNNO01000013.1 coordinate 20,102, forward strand.
GGACGAGAGCGGTGGTAAGCGGCATCAGCGCAGGGCCTGGAAGCGGAGGACCTAATGTCAATGAACAACTCAACAATACCACGCTCCTGCCCAGGACTGTTACTTATGTGTACACATTAACCGCCAATACCTATGGTTGTTCCAACAACCAAAATGTGTCTTTAACAGTAAACCCCGTTCCATCTATAGCTGCACAATCTGTTACTTCCTGTAGTGGCAACGTATTCATGATCTCTCCTTCACCTGCACCGGCAGGAACATCGTATACATGGCAGGCTCCCGTGATTTCGCCTGCTGGCGCTATTACAGGAGGTGGTACCAATACCATTGGACAGAACTATATTGGGCAAGCACTTACCAACAACAGCGGAGCTTCCGCTACTGCTACTTATACGGTTACACCAAGTTCCTATGGATGTGTTGGAACAAATTTTACCGCCACTGTTACCGTAAACCCGGGTGGTTCGGTTGCAACGCTCAGCAGCAGCCTTACACCACCCGATATATGTAGTAGCACATCGTTCTTTTATCATCCTACTTCAGCCGCTGCAGGCCCCAGCTTTAGCTGGACCCGCTTCGCAGTAGCGGGCATCAGCCAAGCTGTAACAACAGGCAGTGGCGATATCAATGAAGTACTGACCAATACCACTTATCTGCCGGTTACTGTCAAGTACGCCATCACTACCACATCCAACGGCTGCTCCAATACACAGGATATTGCAGTGAATGTCAATCCGTCTACCGCATTAAGCACTTCGCTTACACCGCCTGCTGTATGCAGCAATACGGTATTCAGCTACACGCCTTTCAGCTTCACAGCCAACACTTCTTTTAACTGGACCAGGGCTGCTGTGAACGGCATCAGTAATGCAGCGGCCAGTGGAACCAGCAATCCCAATGAAACACTGATCAATACTACCAGCGGGTCCATTGCTGTTACGTACACCTATAATCTTATTACACCCAATGGTTGTACCAATAACCAATCGGTGGTGGTAAATATCAATCCAACGCCTACGCTGAGTAGTACACAAACTCCCAATGCTGTATGCAGTGGCAGCACGTTCAATTATATACCCACATCCGCTACAGCGGGCGCTACTTTTAGCTGGAACAGAGCAGTAGTTACTTCCATCAGCAACGGAGCGGGCAACGGTACTTATAACCCGGCAGAGATACTGGTCAATACCAGCCTCAACCCGGTGAATGTACCTTATACCTATACCATCAGCGCTAATAACTGTTCCAGTACGGCTATTGTTACCGTTCCCATTAACCCGGTACCCAATATTGCCAATCAAACACTGGCGGCTTGCAGCAATACTGTATTCAATCTTATACCTGTCAGCGTTCCATCCAACACCACTTATACCTGGACGGCGCCTGTGATTGCACCTGTTGGCGCAATTTCTGGTGGATCTGCACAAACAACCGGGCAAGCCAGCATCAGCCAGTTGCTCACCAACCAAACCATCAACTCCGCTACGGCTACCTATACGGTTACTCCCACTGCGGCAGGATGTACCGGCGCATCATTTACAGCCACGGTTACCCTCAACCCTGTTCCTGCTGCTGCCAACCAGTTGCTGGCAGCTATATGCAGCGGTAACGCGTTTAGTTATACCCCCGCCAGCATGCCGGCAGGAACTACTTATACCTGGAGCAATCCGTTGCTGGCGCCTGCGAGCGGTTTAACAGGCGGCAGTGCACAGCCGATCAGCCAGACTTCCATCGGACAATCGCTCAGCAGCGTCAATAATATCATGGATACGGCCACTTATACCGTAACGCCTGCTACCAATGGATGTGCAGGTAATACCTTCACTGTTACCGTACCGGTTAAACCGGTACCGATCCTTTTCAGCATGACCGACACCATTTGTTCCGGTACGCCGTTCAGTATACTGCCTTCACCGGTACCGGCCAACACAACATACACCTGGCCTACACCGGTAGTATTTCCATTTGGTTCAGTGATCAACGGCGGCCAGCAAACCACGCCGGTGCCCACTATTTCGCAAACCCTTGTGAACACTACCGCCGCCACCGGCCAGGTTGTATATACCATTACGCCGGTAGCTACCGGCTGCACAGGCGCACCTTTTACACTAACGGCTGTAGTAGGTGTACCGCTGCCACCCATTGCCAACCAATCAACCATTATCTGTAGCGGTACCAGCTTCAATATGACGCCGGCTACTGTGCCGCCCGGTACCACATATACCTGGAGTGTGCCGGTGGTGAGTCCCGCCGGCAGTGTATTGGGATTAAGTGCTGCTGTTACTCCACAGACCATCATCAGTCAAACCCTTACCAACCTCATCAATGTCAACGATACCGTGGTGTATTTTGTGCGGCCTTACAATACCGGTTGCCAGGGTAATATTTTCACTGCTACTGTTCGCGTAATGCCATCACCCAAAGCCAATATCACCGGCAAAGCAGTGATCTGTGCTTATCCGCAAGACACGCTGTCTATCAGCTTTACCGGTAACGCACCCTGGAGTTTCAACTATACCGATACCACCGGTGTATCGCGTACTGTTTCGGGTATCAAAACATCGCCCTATACCTGGATCACGCCTTCTTTGCGCAATGCTACCAGCCAGACTTTCGCCATCAGTGGTGTAAAAGAAATGGCTTGCAGCAACCTCACCGATACTTTCTATTTCTCCCAAAGGATCAATCACCTGCCTGTTGGTAAGATCGTTTCGTTGCACGGTAATTATATCTGCAATAATATCCTGGATACCTTGTATGTTGTTTCACTGCCTTCCGATACCGTCAGTTACCAGTGGTTGCTGAACGGAGTGCCAATTACCGGAGCCACCACCGATTCCATCGGCACGCTCACACCCGGTAAGTACAATGCAAGACTCACCAACCAGTTCGGTTGCGTAGATACGGCAGCATCCAACCTGGGATTGATATTGATCAATAAACCCATCCTCAAATTCAGTTACGACTCTTATTGCATCAACAAGTTGATACATTTTACCAACCTCACCGATACTACTTTCACCGGCACCGTTCAATGGTTATGGAATCTGGGTGATAGTACATCGGCCAATACCTATCATGCCACGGATACTTATCTCACGGGAGGCGACAGGCATATACGGCTCACAGCTACCCAAGCCAACTGCGCTTCGTATAGTGTATCGCTAGATACTACCTTCACCATACAGGTACCGATTGCGGCAGTGCGATTGCCATCGATCAGTGCTTACAAGAGTGTACCTACTATGATCGCGGGAAGATACCTGCCAGGTTATACTTACCAGTGGAATCCTACCAGGGGCATCACTTCACCCAACAGCGACAGCACCATTTTCAACCATTCGCAAACACAGCAATACCTGGTAAATTTGATTTCTTCGGGAGGATGTTATACACCTGATACTTTATTGGTGCGGGTCTTCGACAACAACATGGTAGATATCCTGGTTCCGCGATCTTTCACACCCAATGGCGATGGTGTCAACGACATATTGTATTCCTATCATGCAGGGCTGAAGGAGTTTCATTATTTCAAAATATACAACCGGTACGGACAATTGATGTTTGAAACCCGTGACCCCGATGCAGGCTGGAATGGCACAGCAGGGGGAACGGCGCAGCCGATGGGTATTTATATATGGATTGCTGAAGGCCTTGCAGTAGATGGCAGCCTGGTTAGAAAAACCGGGGAAACACTTTTATTACGCTGATGAAAATGACTATGATCATACTATTAAAACGATCTTTTTGTTTATTGTTATTGCTGGCAATTTTCACTGGTGCATTACAGGCGCAAGACCCTGTTTTTTCGCAGTTCTATTCATCACCGCTGAGTGTGAATCCTGCGTTGGCGGGCAATGGCAGTGCCGACTGGCGCCTCATCATCAATCGCAGGAGCCAGTGGTTTGCCAGCGGCGTTGACCCGTTCAATACCACTTCTGTTTCTTTTGATGGTAAACTGTTCAAACAGAAAGACAAAGAAACGAATTACATTGGCGGGGGGCTCATGTTCATGCAGGATTATGGCATGTCGGGCGCCTATAAGAACAATTCTTTTCACGGTATCCTGAGTTCGCATGTGGCCATCGATGAAAATGATTACCATGGCTTGTCGATAGGACTGGCTGCAACTTATACCAATCTCATCATCGATTATACGCAACTCAGTTTTTCGAGTCAGCTCGCTTCTTCCGGTTTCAACAGGGCGCTGCCTACCAATGAAGCGTACCTGTCTACTGTCAAACCCTATGTTTCAATGGCCGCAGGCATCACCTATACTTATACCGATGAAAGTTCCAATTTTGATGTGGGTGTTGCAGGATACCGGTTCATGAAAACGCGCCGCTCTGCATTGAATGATTCCACGCAGCTCGATCCGCCGCATTATAATTTTCATGCCGATTACCAGGCCTTTCTGAGCGACAGGCTGGCATTCAATGCCAATGCCGTGTACATTGTTCAGAACAGCCAGAATTTTTATTCATTGGGCGTGAACCTGGGGCATATCCTCGACGATTCGGAAACACCTACCGTTTTCAATACGGGCCTATGGTACAGGAGTAATGATGCGGTGATTCCCTACCTGGGGTTAATGTACAGGAGCTTGCAATTGGGGTTGACTTACGACGTAACCCTCTCCTCTTCCAAGAACTCACTGGGATCGATGAAAACATTCGAGTTTTCACTCATCCTCCGTTCGCCTCAGAAAGTGGCGCATGCGATTCCTTGTCCCTGGAAATGACATTTAAGACTTATAATAGTCTCTTTTCGCATTTTCAATTGCTTCATTCCTTTGATGGCGCAGTTCCCTGATGCGTGACCTTCTTTCAGGACGGCTCAGGGAATGGTTCATACGAACGGAAGCAATTTTTTGCGAATAATCATGTTCCAGGTCGGCTATTTCCTGGTCAAGTTTAGAAGCTCTCGGTGAAGGCGGATAACCATAAGGATACATATAGTATGGATACCCATACCAATACGGCGAAAAGAACGGGTCGTAATAATAATAACGATGTACAATATAAGGCCGGTAATATCCACCCCTCACATAACCATGGAACTGTGCCGAAGCTGAAGTCACTGTTACAAATGAACTCATGAGTAACAATATGATAAACAACTTTTTCATAACCCTGTTTTACATTGAATTAGATGCAAAAAGTGGGCAAAAGCAACATAGGGTTACAAATTATAACGATCCTATAACAGCATTCAATCCTCGGGATGACGTTTGAATATCAGTCTCCCTTCTCTTGCAGGAATTTGTCGTGCAATTTCAATACCTGTGGTATCAGCAATTCCTGCTCATCGTTCAGGATCACAAAATCGCAGAGGCGCATTTTGATCTCTTCGTTAATCTGCCTGTTCATGCGGCTGAGCACTTCCTCCCGCGAAACACCATCTCTTTTCATCACACGGTTGATACGCACATGGCGTGGAGCATAGACCCCGATGATATAATCAAGACCCGTAGTGGATCCTGCTTCGAAAAATAAAGCGGCTTCTTTGATGGTATAAGCAGTGGGTTGTGCATCGGCCCATTTTTCGGCTGCTGCAATGGTAACCGGATGTACCAATGCATTGAGCTGTTCCAACCGGTAAGGATCGTTGAAGACGATATGGGCAATGTATTTTCTGTCGAGACGGTCATTGTCAAAAGCGGCTGAGCCAAATAAATGGATCAGCCCTTTACGCAATGCAGGATCTTCTTCCATTAGTTTCCGGGCGGCGCTGTCGGCATCAAATACAGGAATACCCAGTATCCTGAAGATATTGGATACGGTGCTTTTCCCGCTGCCGATGCCTCCTGTTAAACCGATCCTGAGCATATTATTTCGAAGTGGGTAGAATAAAAAAACCTGGAACTGCAGGTACGATTCCAGGTCTAAATTAATGCTTGGTTGCAGTTTTTGCTACTATTATTTTTTGTCAGCTGCAGCAGCTTTGTTGATGGCAGCTGTCCATTCCATGCTGATAGAAGATTTTTCGATCTTCAGGTAACTGCCGGGGGTTACTTCCAGCTGGATGGTATTGTCTTCATTGATCTTGTTCACCGTACCGTGGATACCTGCAATGGTTACCACTTTATCGCCTTTCTGCATATTGTCGATGAACTTTTTCTGGTCTTTTGCTTTTTTCGCCTGCGGGCGAATCATGAACAGCCAGAAAACAAGGATGATACCACCCATCAATACCAATTGCATCATGCCGCCACCCTGTTGAGGGTTTCCAGCCATTAAAACAGAATTCAGATAAAACATGTTGTTCTTTTTTTATTATTCTTGAATATCGCCCGTAAAGATAAGGTCGTGATTGTAACCATTGCGTGAATTTGTGGTGGCCAGTATACTTTTCCGAACGGTGCCCACGTGCGCTTTTTTGCTATCGAAGGATCCCACCACGATGCCGGTATCGCCCGGGGAGATGGCTTGCCTGGTATAATCGGCAACCGTACAACCGCAGACCGCTTTCACATCGGTGAGGTAAAGTGGCTGGTGGCCGCTGTTCCTGACGCGGAAACGGATCTCGATCTGTTCTCCCATTTTGATGCTGCCGAAATTTACCACAGAATCCAGCCACTGTACAGTTGTATAATGAGATGTATCAGCAGCCGGCTGCTGGTTTACTTTCACGGTATTATTGCAGGCAGGCAAAAAAACCGCCAAGGTTGCACAGAACAGCATACCTGTCAATATCCATTTCATAAGACTTATATTTTGTTTTTGTATTGTATCTTATTGATCTTCCCGGCTTCGGTGAGTTCTTTATGGATATTATCCAAGATACCATTGACAAACTGTCCGCTTTGCGCCGTACTGTATTCCTTGGCCAGGTCGATGTATTCGTTGATGGTTACTTTGGTAGGAATGGTTTCGAAGTAGAGCAATTCGCAAACGCCCATACGCATCAAAATCATATCCAGTATGGCAATACGCTCTGCATCCCAGTTCTTCAATTTGGGTGTAATAAGACTGGTGGTATATTCTTTCTTTTCTAAAACAGTTTCCAGCAGGGTCTTCGCAAAGATCCATTTTTCTTCGCTCAGCATTTGCGAGAGATGGAAAGATGCGGGCTTTTGCAAATAACTCATCATCAGCTGGTCAATCATCTCGGCGTCATCGTCCCAGTTGTTGAATAATTCTTCCACGTGCGTGATGAAATATTCATTGGGTAACATAAGATGGGTGAAGATCAGTTTCAGGATCTCTTTTTCGTTGTTCTTGTCGCGGGAAGGCGTGGCAATATAAGTCTGGTATTGTTCGGTTCCGGTGAGGTCTTCGTATATCTTTTTCACCAGTTCCCTGTCGATCAGTTTCTGGGGCATATCTTTTTCGACTGCCTTTTTAAAAGAATCGTCTTCCAGTATCTGCCAGAGGAGCTGGTTACCGGCAATTTTGGTGTTTACATTGAGGTCGGCCTCGGTGGGCAGGTTGCGGGAAGCCCTTTTCCGGGCATTGACCTCGGCATAACGCGCCACTTCTGTCAGGAAATAAAGGAGGTAGACAAAAAGCTCCCGGCTCTTGTCGAGCTGCTTTTGCAACTCCCCTACCGGTTGTTTAAAAGCCGGTGTACCGTCTGCCGCTTCAATCATATACAGGAGCTGCATTACTTTTACCCGGATATTTCTTCTGCTGATCATATTTTCTAAGAACTCTGTTTGGGAGCGGCAAAGGTATTGTATAAATGGGGCCATGCAAAATGTAATATGTATATTTATGCCCCGGAAAATGAAAAATTGACAGGGTTAGCGAAACTTGGTGCATATTTGCGGGCGTTTCTGACAAAGGGACTTTACCGGGCACCCACAAATGAAGCCGACTGAAATTTTGGCTTAACTGATGGCGATGGCATGGAAATCGATGGGCAGAAGCATATTATTCACTCAATTATTAAAAAACCAATAACGTATGGCTAAGAAACTCAACGTTACACCTTTGCACGACAGGGTAATCGTTAAGCCTGCCGCTGCCGAAGAAAAAACTGCAGGCGGTATCATCATCCCCGACACCGCTAAAGAAAAACCCCAACGTGGTACTATTGTAGCTGCCGGAGCCGGTAAAAAAGATGACCCGATGACCGTTAAAACCGGCGACACCGTTTTATATGGTAAGTATGCAGGAACGGAAATCCAGATCGAAGGGCAGGATCTGCTGATCATGCGTGAAAGCGACATCCTTGCAATTATTTAATGAAACAATTCGGCAATTCGACAATGGGCCGAAATAATACATTGTCAAATTATCTAATTATCAAATTGTCAAATTAACATAACATGGCAAAGCAGATATTCTTCGATATCGAAGCAAGGAATAAAATGAAAAAAGGCGTTGACACCCTGGCCAACGCTGTAAAAGTAACCCTGGGTCCTAAAGGACGTAACGTGGTTATCGAGAAAAAATTCGGTGCTCCTTCTATTACTAAAGATGGTGTTACCGTAGCAAAAGAAATTGAACTGGAAGACGCCATTGAGAACATGGGCGCCCAGATGGTAAAAGAAGTGGCTTCCAAAACTGCTGATATTGCAGGTGATGGTACCACTACCGCTACCGTACTGGCCCAGTCTATCATCAGCGAAGGTTTGAAGAACGTAGCAGCAGGCGCTAACCCGATGGACCTGAAGCGCGGTATCGACAAAGCCGTTGCCAAAGTGGTGGAGAGCCTGAAAGCGCAATCACAGACCGTAGGTAACGATACCAAAAAAATTGAACAAGTAGCTGCTATCTCTGCCAACAGCGATATGGAAATCGGCAAGCTGATTGCCCAGGCCATGAGCAAAGTAGGCAAAGAAGGTGTAATTACTGTTGAAGAAGCGAAAGGTACCGACACTACCGTTGACGTAGTAGAAGGTATGCAGTTCGATCGTGGTTATATCTCTCCTTATTTCGTTACCAACAGCGAAAAAATGGAAGCTGAACTGCAGAACCCCTTCATCCTGATCTACGACAAGAAGATCAGCGCCATGAAAGATATCCTCCACATCCTGGAGAAAGTAGCACAGAGCGGCCGTCCGCTGGTGATCATCGCCGAAGATCTCGAAGGTGAAGCACTCGCTACCCTGGTAGTGAACAAACTGCGTGGTACCATCAAAGTGGCTGCTGTTAAAGCTCCCGGCTTTGGCGACCGCAGAAAAGAAATGCTCACCGATATCGCTATCCTCACTGCAGGTACTGTAGTAAGCGAAGAGCAAGGCTTCAAACTGGAGAACGCCGACCTCAGCTACCTGGGTCAGGCTGCTTCTATTACGATCGATAAAGACAATACTACTATCGTTGGCGGTAAAGGTAAAAAAGCCGATATCGTTGCCCGTGTAAACCAGATCAAAGCACAAATTGAAAATACTACTTCTGACTACGACCGCGAAAAACTCCAGGAACGCCTGGCTAAATTGAGTGGTGGTGTAGCTGTACTGTATGTAGGTGCTGCTACTGAAGTAGAAATGAAAGAAAAGAAAGACCGCGTAGACGACGCCCTGCACGCAACACGCGCTGCTGTTGAAGAAGGCATTGTACCGGGCGGTGGTGTGGCTTATATCCGTGCCGTAGAAGCCCTGGAAAAACTGAAAGGTGGTAACGAAGACGAGATCACCGGTATCCAGATCGTTAAACGCGCCATTGAAGAGCCCCTTCGCCAGATCGTTGCCAACAGCGGTATCGAAGGTTCCATCGTGGTACAGAAGATCAAAGAAGGAAAAGCCGATTTCGGTTTCAACGCCCGTACTGAAGTATACGAGAATCTGTTCAAAGCAGGTGTGATCGATCCTACCAAAGTAACCCGCGTAGCACTGGAAAACGCTGCTTCTATCGCTTCTATGCTGCTGACCACTGAGTGTGTGATCGCCGACAAACCCAAGCCTGAAGCGCCGATGCCTCATGGTGCACCTGATATGGGTGGAATGGGTGGATACTAATCAATACCTCACTATGAATAAAATCCCTGTAACACAACCGTTACGGGGATTTTTATTATGCACCGATTCCTCCTATATTTGTCCAATGCAGCACGATGATGATTTTGTGAAGTATTGGGCTGAAAACAGGGAGAAACAGAAAACAAGTATCCGACCCCTCCTGGTAGGCATGTCCTCCGGTTTCATGATAGGCATACTCATTTTGGTTAGTTTATCCTCCGGCTGGTACCTGCGTGCCGAAATGGTGGCCAATGCGAGCTTCAGTTCGGTGGTATTTATCCTGGCCATTTTGTTGCTTTCTTTTTTCCTGGCGTTTTTCTATCGCAAGTTCAGGTGGGAAATGCAAGAGCAACGTTACCAGGAACTTATGGCAAAAAGAAACAGGCGGCATGCAGCCAACGGGCCTGAAAAAGGGTCTTAATTACAGAAACGCATTTAATTATTTGATCATAAAATAAAACTGACTGCTCTCCCAATGAAAAAGCTATTGTTTGCTTCGGTTCTTTTCCTCTCCCTCTCCTCTTTATTGATCATTTCCTGTGGCAAGACCGATTCAGGCGCCTGCCAGCCAGCTTCTGTTGCTTCGGAAAAAAGCCAGATGGTGGCCTATTGTACGGCCAACAACATTCACTACACCGAGCATAGCAGCGGCATATTATACGAGATCGTCAGCCCCGGTTCCGGCTCCAGGCCTACCGTGGATTCCATCATCAGTGTGGTATATACGGGTAAGCTGATGAATAATACCACTTTCGACGCTTCGGCCAATCCTGTCACTTTCAGCCTGTCTGGTGTTATCGAGGGCTGGAAAATCGCTGTCCCACTGCTGCAAAAAGGCGGCAGGATCAAAATGGTATTGCCTTCTTCGCTGGCATATAGCTGCATGGGCTCGGGTGCCATCCCCCCTAATTCACCTCTTTTTTTCGATGTAACCCTTACCGGCGTCAAATCCAAATAGCTTCTATATATTACCCCCTTTCCCCTATCTTTGCCCACTCTAAAAAAACTGATTAAACCGTTACGAATATGCAACTGAAAGGTTTAGTGCGATTTTTTGCGATTGCACTGATTGTGATCTGCTTGTACCAATTATCTTTTACCTGGTTCGTCCACAGCCATGAAAATGCCCAGGATGCAAAAGCCGAAGCCTGGGTTAAACATTTCCCTTCACCCGAAGTTAAATATCCCGGCAATAAGGAATTACAGGCGCTGTATGCAGACAGTCTCGCTGAACTGAAAAAAGAAAGGTTGCAACGTTTGCTCGACAGTACCAAAGACACCAAACTCGCTTTTGGTCTTACTACTTACAGCAGCGCCAAAGAAAAAGAGCTGATGCTGGGCCTGGATCTCCAGGGCGGTATGAGCGTGACCATGGAAGTGGGTCTCGACGGTTTGATCAAATCACTGGCCAACTTTACCAAAGACGCACAGTTTAATAAAGCGCTCGATGCGGCCGTATTGCGCAAAGCCAATGGCGGGGCCGACCTCATCACCCTTTTCCGTGATGAATATTCCAAGCTGAACCCTACCGGTAAGCTGGCTCCTTTCTTTGCGGCCCGCAGCAACGGCAAGGTTAAATTCGATGCCAGCGATGACGCGGTATCCAGCTACCTGAAAGAACAGGCTACTGCTGCCTTCAACAATACTTACCGTATCCTGCGTACCAGGATCGACCGTTTTGGCGTAGCATCACCCAATATCAACCCCGATCCTGCCAAAGGCATTATCAGTATTGAACTGGCAGGTATCAACGATAAAGAAAGGGTAAGGAATTACCTCCAGTCTACTGCCAACCTGCAGTTCTTTGAAGTGTACACTTTTGAGAGCCGCGACCTGCAGAATGGCATCGTGGCGGCCGATAAAGCAGTAGAAGATTATCTCAACGGCAGCGCTCCAAAAGATACTGCTAAAAAAGCTGCTGTTGAAACAACCACGGCTACTGCCAAGGCAGATACCAACAAAACTGCCACGCTTTCAGGATTAGGCAACACACATGGCCAAACTGCCAAAGCCGATTCAAACAAGATCAATTCTAATAAGAATCCGATTGCGCGCTTATTGCAGTTTACACAGCCTTACCAGGACAAAGGTGGCAAACCCATCTATCCTGCTGCACTGGGTTATATCCAGGCAAAAGATACCGGCACGCTCAATGATTACCTGCGGATGGACCTGGTGAAGAATAAGTTCCCTTCCAACCTGGTATTCATGTACGGCAAAACCGAATCGGGCGATCCGAAGATGAAAAACATTCTGATGCTCTATGCCATCAAGACCCTCGACAATGGACAGGCCGAGCTCGAAGGTGATCATATTACCAATGCTGCACAGGATTACGATGAGCGCGGACGCATTGCCATCAAGATGAACATGGACAAGATCGGCACCAATATATGGGCGAAGATGACCACGCGCAACGTGGGCAAGCCCATTGCCATTGTGCTCGATAACTTTGTATACTCTGCTCCGAATGTGAACGATCCAATTACCACCGGTAGTTCGCAGATATCCGGAAGCTATACCATCAAAGAAGCGCAAGACCTTTCTGAAATATTGGAAAGCGGTAAACTGCCTGCACCTGCCAAGATCGTACAGGAGCAGCAGGTAGGTCCTACCCTCGGTAAAGAATCCATTACCGGCGGCGGACTGTCGTTCCTCATTGCATTCATCGTGATCTTCGCCCTGATGCTGCTGTACTTCAATACTGCAGGTTGGGTAGCCAATATCGCGCTGATACTGAACCTGCTCTTCACCATTGGTGTGCTGAGCGCACTCGGCTTCACCCTTACCGCGCCTGGTATCGCGGGTCTGGTACTCACAATTGGTATGGCGGTAGATACGAACGTAATCATCTTCGAGCGTATTAAGGAAGAACTGAGCAGGGGTAAATCTTATCAACTGGCTGTGAACGATGGTTACAAGCGTTCATTGTCGCCCGTACTCGATGCGCACGTGACCACATTGCTCACCGCTATTATCCTCGCTTATTTTGGTCTGGGTCCGGTACTGGGCTTCGCCACCACACAGATCATAGGTATCCTGTTGTCGCTGTTCTGCGGTATCCTGGTATCGAGACTGATCACTGATTTCTATACCAACAAGAACCGCCACTTTGAATATTTTACTGGTATTTCAAAGCGCATTTTCAAGCATGCCGCTTTCAAATTCATCGAATACAGGAAGATTGCTTATGGTATTTCTGTTGTGATACTCATATTGGGTGTTAGTACGTTCTTCAACGGATTCGATGAAGGCGTGGAATTCTCCGGAGGACGCAGCTATACCATCAAATTTGACCACGCTGTGAGTCAGTCTGAGATTACCGATGAACTGAAAAAAGTATTCGGCGAAGCGCCCATTATCAAAACGGTGAACTCTACTCACCAGTTGAACATCACAACTTCTTACAAGATACACGAAACCGGCAACCACGTAGATTCGCTGGTAGAGCAAATGCTGTTCAATGGCCTGCACAAACACCTGCCGCAGAACATCACGTTCAACGAATTTGAAACCAAGTACAAGCAAAGCTCGCAAACGGTGTTGCCTACTATCTCGGATGACCTGAAGGCCGGCGCTACCAAAGCCACTATATTCGCCATCATCGCTATCTGTTTGTATATCTTCATCCGTTTCCGCGACTGGCGATATTCATTGGGTACCATTTTCTCTTTGCTGCACGACGTGTTCGTAACCCTGATCGTGTTCAGCTTCGCACGGAAAATTGTGCCCTTCCCGCTAGAGATCGACCAGCACTTCATCGCAGCCATCCTAACGGTGATAGGTTTCTCGATGAACGATACCGTGATCGTGTACGACCGTATCCGTGAAGACAGCAAACTGCTGAAAGGCTCCAGCAATGCAGCCATCATCAACAGGGCCATCAATGATACGCTGAGCCGTACCGTCATGACTTCGCTCACGGTATTCCTCACCATCCTGATCCTCTTTATTTTTGGAGGAGAAGTAACCCGCGGATTTGCGTTTGCGATGCTGATTGGTGTGGTAACCGGTACCTATTCGTCTATCTTCGTGGCAGCGCCAATACTGGTTGACTTTGCGAAGAATAAGCCCCTGGGTAAAGACGAAACAAAAAAATAATCTATATTTCTCAAAATGAGAAAAATCCCGTTCTGCATGCATTGCGGAACGGGATTTTATATTGATCTTAAGGTTATGGATTTTGTTTAACAATTATTCAACGTAACTTGCGACTGATCTGAAAACCCTTGTTGGCAAAGTTTACACATATTAGCAGAAACGCACTATTGTTACTGTTGGCGCTGCAGGTATTGAACCTGAGTACCAATGCTATTGAATTTCAGCCCTTTCATACCAGCAACTTGTACGAGTTTAACGACCTCAACAGTATTGCGGAATATGTTACAGAGGTTGTATTAAAACACTACAATGCCTTTCCCGAATTCGGCCAGCAACCCTCTTCCAAGTCGCAGGTAGAAAAACACATCAGCTTCAAACTTTCTGTTCCCAGCCCCTTCACGTTGCTGGTTAAAAAAGAACAGGCATCCATTCAATACAGCGATACAATAAAGGATACTTACCGCTATCTTTTTTTCAAGGAAATCAATCCTCCTCCTCCCAAATGCTGATATCAGCATCACGTTACCATTATTGTAGTTGAATAAACTGGCATACAGGTATTCCCCTGGCTTGCAATAGTTGTTTCCTCCATGCTATGAGGATCAGGTAACCAGCAAGCGCAGGCAATCGATGATGTCTGAATTGACTTAAACCTGCCATATCAATATGATGGCATTGATGAATTATTATTTTCTGTCACCAAACCTATCCTCCATAAATGAAAGTCTTTTACAAGATATGCCTGCTCCTTTGTTTGCTGGAAGCAAACGCATATGCAGGAGCACAGAACCTGCCGCCTGACAATCCTGTCAAGGCAGACAGTACCAGGCTCACCCTGGACAGTGCGGAACAGCTTTTTTTAAGGAATAACTTTTTATTGCTGGCGCAACGCTATAATATCGACGCGCAGAAAGCACTGATCATACAGGCGAAACTATGGCCGAATCCCAACCTTTCGTATGCACGTGGCCCGATCTTCGGTATCCACGATGAGGCCTCCAATGTGGTGAACGCCGGCTTCTTCAATTATGCCGAGAATGCCGCCACCATCTCACAGTTGATTTTACTCGCAGGGAAAAGAAATAAGCAGATCAAAATTGCTGAAGCCAATGCAAAGCTGGCGGAATATCAATTCTATGATCTCCTGCGTACGTTAAAATACACTTTGCGTACTGATTTCTTCAATATCTATTACATGCAGCAGTCGGCCAAAGTGTACGATAAGGAAATCAGTGCCTTGCAGCAGGTGGTGAAAGCGTTTGAATCGCAACAGGGCAAAGGATATATCGCAGAAAAAGAAGTAGTGCGGATCAAAGCGCAATTATACAGCCTGCAAAGTGAATACAACGACCTGATCAACCAGATCAATGATACACAAAGTGAATTGCGGCAGGTGTTGCAAGTGAAGAAGAATTATATTATTCCGGATGTGGATCTGCAGAAAGCTAGTTCCTTCGATCCGGCAAAATACAATTTGACATCATTGGTAGATACGGCATTCAAAAGCCGTACCGATCTGCAAATTGCCCGTACCAATACCCTGATCAGCAAACTGAACTACAATTACCAGAAAGCATTGGCGGTTCCCGATCTTACTGCTTCTATATCGTACGACCGGCTGGGTAGTTATGTGCAGAATTTTCATTCAGCAGGCATTTCTATGGACCTGCCCATCTTCAATCGTAACCAGGGCAATATCAAATCGGCCAGGGCCATGATCAAAGTGAACCAGGTTACCCAGCAATCTGTGGAAGCAACCGTAGAAGAACAGATATACAGGGCCTTACAAAAGGCTTATGACAACCACAAGCTTTTCCAGCACATTGATCCAAAATTTGTGTCTGATTTCGATAGGTTACTGAATGAAGTGTTGATCAATTACCAGCGCAGGAACATTGGCTTACTCGACTTCCTGGATTTTTATGATTCTTATAAGCAAAACACGTTGCAGATCAATTCCATCCAATTCAACCGTGTGAGCGCATTTGAAGACCTAAACTTCTATACCGGAAATCAATTCTACAACTAAATTATTGAAGACCTGATAACACTATTTTTTATGCAAAAAAAAGTAACTACCTCATTTCTTTCCGCCTGCTTGCTGATCGTGACAGGAGCTTTTTTTCAATCCTGCAAATCTCAAAATGAGAACAAACAGACAGAGGGGAAAGTAAAATATGTTATACCCGATTCCATACGGAAAACCCTGGTAATCGATACCGTATCGGTTGGCAAGCTCGAAAACTCGCTTACCCTCACAGGCAAAGTGGCTTTTAATGACGACCATGTAGTAAAACTATACCCCATGGTGAGCGGCAATATCCAGGACATCAAAGTGATGCTGGGCGATTATGTACAAGAGGGACAAGTACTGGCCGTGATTAAAAGTTCTGAAATGGCCGGCTTCAGCAACGATCTGGTGAATGCAGAAACCAACCTGCGAGTGGCGAAAAAGAACATGGATGCTACACAGGATATGTTTACCAGCGGACTCGCATCTCAGAAAGACCTGCTGGCTGCTCAGGCTGCTTATGAGCAAGCCAAATCGGAATTATCGCGCATTAACCGCGTATTAAAAATCAACGGCGGTAATACACAGGGAGAGTTCATTGTGAAAGCGCCCATCAGCGGCTTCATCGTAGAGAAATTTGTTACCAATAACATGGCTATCCGTGCCGACAACAGCACCAACCTGTTTACCATTTCCGATTTGAAGAATGTATGGGTCCAGGCCAATGTGTACGAATCCAATATTGAACTTGTGCATACGGGAGATCCGGTTAATGTTACCACGCTTGCCTATCCCAATAAAGTGTTCAAGGGCAAGATAGACAAGATCATGAACGTGTTGGACCCCTCTAATAAAGTGATGAAAATGCGTGTGGTATTGCCAAACGAAGGTTACCTGCTCAAACCGGAAATGTTTGCCAGTGTAACGGTTACCAATTCAGAGAACAAGAACAGCATGTATGTGCCTCTCCGCGCATTGATCTTTGACCATAGCCAATACTTTGTATTGGTATACCATGGAGAAGGCAATGCCGATATTGTTCCCGTTCAAAAGCTGAGCGCTATTGGCGATAAGGTATACCTGACAGGTGGAGTGAAACCGGGAGACAGGCTCATTGGATCCAACGCCTTGCAGATCTATGACCAGTTGAACAATTAACCAGACCTAAATTTCATCTTATGACGAAGTTTCTTAAGAGAATCATCGGGTTCTCGCTTAAAAATAAATATTTTATTTTATTCCTTACCTCACTGCTCATCGTTTCCGGTGTGATGACGTTCATTGATATGCCCGTAGAGGCATTCCCGGATGTAACCAATACCGAGATCAGCATCATCACACAATGGCCCGGCCGCAGCGCGGAAGAAGTGGAAAAATTCATCAGCATCCCCATTGAGATCGCTATGAACCCGGTACAACGCAAAATACACATGCGTTCTACCAGCATTTTCGGTTTGTCATTCATCAAACTGATTTTCGAAGATGGTGTGAAAGACCCGCAGGCGCGGCAACAGGTCATGAACCTGCTGGGCAATGCGGTACTACCACCCAATGTGCAACCCAGTGTACAACCACCAACCGGACCTACCGGGGAATTGTTCCGTTATACTCTGCGAAGCAGTTTCCGGGATGTAAGAGAACTAAAGACCATGCAGGACTGGGTGATCGATCGTCGTTTGCGCAGTATTTCCGGTGTGGCAGATGTTGCCGCCTTCGGAGGAAAAACCAAAACCTATGAGATACAGGTAGACCCTGGCAAGCTGGCCAACCTCGGGCTCACACCCCTGGATGTTTTCACGGCCGTGCAAAACACCAATATCAATGTGGGGGGCGATATGATCTTCCAGAACAACCAGGCGTTCGTAGTAAGAGGCATCGGTTTGTTGAACGATATCGAAGAGATCAAGAATATCATTGTACAGAACAACAATGGTGTGCCCCTGCTGGTAAAAGATGTTGCTACAGTGGAAATATCCAATGTGCCGCGGCTTGGATGGGTAACGAGGGCCGACGGATTGACCGATAAAAACGGCAAAAGGGTTGTTACAAAAGAAGACGATGTGGTAGAAGCTATCATCCTGATGCGTAAGGGCGAGAACCCTTCCGAAGTAGTGAAAAACATCGAGCAAAAGATCAAATACCTGAACGAAACCGTACTGCCGGCTGACACGAAGATCGTTCCTTATTATGACCGAAGTGACCTGATCGAATATGCCACTCATACGGTGTTGCATAACCTCGTAGAAGGCGTGTTATTAGTAGTAGTACTGATCTCCTTGTTCCTGTTCGACTGGAGAGCTACCGTTGTAGTAGCGGTGATCATACCCATTTCATTGTTGTTTGCATTCATTTGTTTGCATATCATGGGTATGAGTGCGAACCTTTTGTCATTGGGTGCCGTAGACTTCGGGATCATCCTCGACGGAACCATTGTGATGGTGGAAGGAATATTTGTGATACTCGATCATAAAGCCAAGGAAGTGGGGATGGAACGGTTTAACAAGCTGAGCAAGCTGGGATTGATACGCAAAAATGCAGCGGAAATTGGTAAGCGCCCCTTCTACCTGAATGTGATCATCATTACTGCCCTCCTTCCCATTTTTGCTTTCCAGAAAGTAGAAGGCAAAATGTTTTCTCCGCTGGCCTATACCCTTGGCTTTGCTTTGTTAGGCTCGTTGATCACTACCCTCACACTGGTGCCGGTCCTGATCAGCATACTCATGCGCAAGAATGTAAAAGAAAAACACAATCCCATTGTGCACCACATGATGGGCTTCATGCTCATGGGCTTTATCAAATCGTACAAGAACCGGAAGCTGGTATTACCCGTTGCTTTTATCGCGATGATAGCCGGACTATACTCTTTCAAATACCTGGGTTCTGAATTCCTGCCACAGTTGAATGAAGGAAGCATCTGGTTACGCATTCAAACGAACTATAGCACAGGACTAAACAAATCCGTTGAAATAGCGAAACAGGCCCGGGACATCATCACCGGTTTCCCGCAAGTGCAGTATTGTGTTTCACAAACGGGAAGGCCCGACGATGGTACGGATGTAACCGGGTATTACAACAATGAGTTCGATATTTTGATGTACCCACAGTCGGAATGGGAACCCAAGATTTCCAAAGAAGAGCTGATAGACCGGATGAACAAAGCCTTGTCGGTGATACCGGGTGTTAACCTGAACTTTTCACAACCGATCATGGATAATGTGGAAGAAGCCGTTTCCGGTGTCAAGGGCAGTATCTGTTTGAAAATCTATGGCGATTCGATCCCCTACATGGAAAGAGAAATAGACAAATGTTTCAGCGTGCTGAAACAAGTGCGGGGCATCGAAGACCTGGGTATCATACATAATACCGGTCAGCCTGAGCTCGACATCAACCTCGACCAGCAAAAAATGGCGCTCTACGGTGTTACCACAGCCCAGGCCAACGCGGTCATCAGTATGGCCATCGGAGGTCTCGGGCCCGGCGGCGTTCCGGCGAGTTCTTTGTATGAAGACATCAAGATCTTCGGTATACGGGTGAGGTTACCGGAACAATACCGGCAAACACCGGAACAGATCGGAGAATTGCTGGTGCCCACGATGAACGGCAGTAAAGTGCCCATCAAATCCATCGCCACTATTGCCCAACGAACCGGCGCCAGCCTGATCTTCCGCGACGATAACCAGCGGTACGCAGCACTGAAATTTTCTGTTCGTGGAAGAGATATGGGCAGCACCATCCGGGAAGCGCAGGAAAAAGTGAACAAACTAGTGCACCTGCGCAGAGGGTATACCATGGAATTCCAGGGCGATTTTGAAAACCTGATACGTGCCCAGCATCGCCTGGCACTGGTGGTACCCATCAGTCTCATCCTCATCTTCTTGTTGCTGCTGAGCATGTTCGGTAATTTTAAAGATGCATTACTGGTATTCACCAATGTGCCCTTTGCTATTGTGGGAGGCATCATGGCCCTTCACATTACCGGCACCGATTTCAGTATTTCGGCCGGTATCGGTTTCATCGCCCTCTTTGGTATCTGTATACAAGATGGCATCATCCTGATCACCCGATTCAAAGAAAACCTGCTGGAGTTCCGGGGTGAAGATATCCTGTACAACTCCATTAAGCTGGGTGTGAATACAAGGATACGACCCGTGATGATGACGGCGCTGATGGCGGCGATTGGTCTTTTCCCTGCTGCGATATCCTTTGGTATCGGCTCTGAAAGTTCAAGACCGCTGGCGAGGGTAGTTATTGGCGGTATCCTTTGTGCCATGCTCTTTTCATTGTGGGTATTCCCGCTGATCTTCCGGCTGGCCTATAAAAAAGTAGATACCAAACACAGAAACCCTTCTGAAGAAGGTGAAGTAGCTTGATATAAATAAGATTCAACAGCGAAAAGGGCTGCCTCAAAACATACGAGGCGGCCCTTTTGTTATTGTTTTTTAAGCGATACCAGTTAAATTGCGGCGCAATAGCTTAATTTTTACTTATAAAAATATTATACATCGCTAAAAAGGGCCTGGTATTGCTGCTGGCGCTGCAAATATTCAATCTGAGTGTCAGCGTGATTGATTTTCAACCTATTTACGCCAGCGCCAGTCTTTACGAGGAATTCAATGACCTGGACACTGTCATTGAGTATATCTCGGAAATCCTTTTAGACTATAAAAACAGCTTTCCCGAACCCGAAAAGCCTGCTTCCAACACCCAGGCATCATTCGAAAAACACGTCAGCTTCAAACTGGGCATTCCCAATGCCTTTGCTGTTCAACCTGAAAAAGAGGAAAGCGTTATTACACATGCAAATCATGTTGCAGATGTATATGGTTATCTTTTCTTTAAGGAAATCAATCCACCCCCTCCCAAATGCTGACGGCCGTATTTTGAGTACATTATTTATACAATTAAAATTGCAGATAAATTATAATCCAGAACTTTAACAATCCGGTCGAAGGTTCAGGTAATACATTGCATAACAGGTAATGATCATTTACCAATGAGTTCTTGTATAGCAATTGACGCCCGGATTGATAAAACAAATATTAATGATGACGACTGTTTTGTATCGGATAGCATTCATTATATGCCTTACAAGTGCCGCCTTCTGCTCACAGGCGCAGAATCAACCCCTCATTTCTCCCGTTAAGGTAGACAGCACAGCTATCTCCCTGGATTCTGCCGAGCAGATTTTTTTAAGAAATAACCTGCTGTTGCTGGCGCAACGCTATAATATCGACGCACAGAAGGCGTTGATCATCCAGGCGAAGCTTTGGCCCAATCCCAACCTCGCTTATGCGCGCGGACCCATATTCGGCATTCACGATCAATTTTCCAATGTGGTGAACGCCGGTTTTTTCAATTATGCCGAAAACACCGCAGCCATATCGCAACTGATCTTACTGGCCGGCAAAAGGAATAAGCAGATCAAGCTTGCTGAAGCCAATGCCAAACTCGCTGAATACCAGTTCTACGACCTGCTGCGCACACTGAAATACACTTTGCGTACCGATTTCTTCAATATCTATTACCTGCAGCAATCGGCCAAAGTGTACAACAAAGAGATCAGCGCTATGCAGCAGGTAGTAACCGCTTTTGAATCGCAACAAGGCAAGGGATACATTGCAGAGAAAGAAGTAGTGCGTATCAAAGCGCAGCTTTACAGCCTGCAAAGCGAGTACAACGACCTCATTAACCAGATCAATGATACGCAAAGCGAACTGAGACTGGTGATGCAGGTTAAAAACCTGTATATATCGCCCATCGTTGATACACAAAAAAACGCCGCGCTCGACCCGGCCGCGTACAGTCTGACTACGTTGGTAGATACTGCTTTCAAAAGCCGTACTGACCTGAAGATCGCACGCGCCAATACCCAGATCAGCAAGCTGAACTACAATTACCAAAAAGCACTGGCAGTGCCTGATTTAACGGCTTCATTAGGGTACGACCGGTTAGGTAGTTATGTACAGAATTTCCATTCGGTAGGCGTTTCCATGGACCTGCCCATTTTCAACAGGAACCAGGGCAATATCAAATCGGCCAAAGCGATGATCCAGGTGAACCAGACTACTGAAAAAAGCGTGGAGGCTTCGGTGGAAGAACAGCTATACAGGGCGCTGCAAAAAGCGTATGACAACAACAAACTGTATAAGAACATCGACCCAAAATTCTCCGGCGATTTCGACAGGCTGCTGAATGAAGTGCTGATCAACTACCAGCGCCGCAACATTGGCCTGCTGGATTTCCTGGATTTTTACGATGCCTATAAATCGAATATCCTCCAGATCAATTCCATCCAGTTCAACAGGATAAGCGCGTTTGAAGACATCAACTTTTATACAGGAACTAATTTTTATAACTAGATCACCTACTACCAGAAATATTTTTTATGCAAAAGAAAATGCAATCATCTTTTATCACCACCGGTATCCTGATATTAGCCGCCGCGCTCGGAATGCAGTCATGCAAATCCAACAATGAAGGCAAGGCCGATGAAAGGGAAAAATATGTGATACCCGATTCTATTTTTAAAACACTGGTGGTAGATACGGTTTCGACTGCTCCGTTTGTGAACTCACTTACTTTAACAGGTAAAGTGTCGTTCAATGAAGACAATGTAGTGAAGATCTATCCCATGGTGAGTGGTAATGTACAAGACATCAAAGTGGCGCTGGGCGATTATGTGCAGGCCGGACAAACGCTGGCTGTTATCAAAAGTTCTGAAATGGCCGGCTTCAGCAATGACCTGGTGAATGCTGAAACCAACCTGCGGGTAGCCAAAAAGAACCTCGATGCCACGCAGGATATGTTTACAAGCGGACTCGCATCGCAGAAAGACCTGCTGGCGGCCGAAGCGGCACATGAGCAGGCCAAATCGGAACTGGCCCGTATCAACCGTGTGCTGAAGATCAATGGCGGAAATACACAAGGCGAATACGTGGTAAAAGCGCCGATCAGCGGTTTCATCGTGGAGAAGTTTGCCACCAACAATATGGCCATCCGGTCTGACAACGGCGGCAACATGTTTACTATTTCAGACCTGAAAAATGTTTGGGTACAAGCCAATGTGTATGAATCCAATATCAGCCTTATTCACCTGGGTGAGAACGTAGACGTTACTACCCTCGCCTACCCCAAGAAAGTGTTCAAAGGCAAGGTAGATAAGATGCTGAACGTGCTCGACCCTAACAACAAAGTAATGAAAGTGCGCGTGGTATTAGCCAACCAGGATTATATGCTGAAGCCGGAAATGTTTGCGAGTGTTACCCTTACCAATAGGGAAAACAAAGAAAACATCACCATCCCTACCAGCGCCCTGATATTCGATCACAGTCAGTATTATGTGCTGGTGTACCACAGCAAATCGGATGTACGGATCACTCCTGTTAAATTCATCAATACAGTAGGCGATAAAACCTTCATCTCTTCAGGCGTTGACAAAGGCGACAAGATCATTGCGTCTCAGGCTTTGTTGATCTATGGGTCTTTAAATAACTAACATTAAAATCAGTTGAGATGAATAAATTTCTGAAAGGCGTCATAGCTTTTTCACTGAAGAATAAATACTTCATTTTATTTGTTTCGGTGTTGCTGGTGATCGTGGGTGTGATCACGTTCCGTGATATGCCCATTGAAGCATTCCCCGATGTTACCAATACCGAGATCAGTATCATTACACAATGGCCGGGCAGAAGTGCTGAGGAGGTGGAAAAATTTATTACCATCCCTGTAGAAATTGCCATGAATCCGGTTCAACGAAAAATGAGCCTGCGTTCCAGCAGTATATTCGGACTGTCTTTTGTTAAGCTGATCTTTGAAGACGGCGTAAAAGACCCCGAGGCGCGCCAGCAAGTAATGAACCTGCTGGGTAATGCCAACCTGCCCAATGGTATTTCCCCTTCAGTGCAACCGCCTACCGGTCCCACCGGAGAGATCTACCGTTACACCCTGCGCAGTGACCTCCGCGATGAGCGCGAACTGAAAACCATGCAGGACTGGGTCATCGACAGGCGCCTGCGGGCTGTACCTGGTGTAGCCGATATCGTGAGCTTTGGCGGCCGTACCAAAACCTATGAAATACAGGTGGATCCCGGTAAATTATACAATCTCGGTATCACGCCTCTGGATGTGTTCAACGCCGTTCAAAAAAGCAATATCAATATCGGCGGTGATGTGATCATACAGAACAACCAGGCCTATGTAGTAAGAGGTATTGGGTTGCTCGACAATATCAACGAGATCAAGAACATCATCGTTGAAACCAATAATGGAGTACCCGTATTGGTGAAGGATGTAGCTACTGTGGAGATATCCAATATGCCCCGCCTGGGACACGTGAGCCGTTCCGACGCTATTGTTGATTCGGCCGGTCACCGCACCAGTACCGATGAGGCCGATGTGGTAGAAGCCATTATCCTGATGCGCAAAGGAGAGAATCCTTCGAAAGTAGTAGATGCGGTGAAAGCGCAGATCAAAAAACTGAATACTACTGTATTGCCGCAGGATACGAAAATTGTTCCCTATTACGATCGTGCCGACCTGATCTCCTATGCCACGCATACAGTATTGCACAACCTTACAGAAGGTATACTGCTGGTTACCCTGTTGGTGTCGTTGTTCATGTTCAACTGGCGCACCACTTTGATCGTATCGATCATCATTCCGATGGCCTTGCTGTTTGCCTTTATCTGCCTGCGGTTGATGGGTATGAGCGCCAACCTCCTGTCGCTCGGCGCTGTGGACTTTGGTATCATCATCGACGGTGCGGTGGTGATGGTGGAAGGCATGTTCGTGATACTCGATCATAAAGCGCGGGACATGGGCATGGAACGTTTCAATAAGATCACCAAAATGGGCATCATCAAAAACAGCGGCGGGCAACTGGCCAAAGCTATTTTCTATGCCAAAGTGATCATCATCACAGGACTGCTGCCCATTTTCGCTTTTCAGAAAGTGGAAGGTAAGATGTTCTCACCCCTGGCCTATACCCTTGGCTTCGCTTTGTTGGGTGCGCTGATCACCACGCTTACACTGGTGCCGGTGCTCATCAATATGCTGCTGCGCAAGAACGTGCACGAAAAACACAATCCCATCGTGCATCATCTCACCGGCTTCATGCTGAATGGTTTTGCACTGGCATTCAAGAGAAGAAAACTGGTCATTCCGCTGGCTTTTTTAGTGATGTGTTT
Organism: Hydrobacter penzbergensis; assembly: GCF_900106985.1. Classification (NCBI taxonomy): domain Bacteria; kingdom Pseudomonadati; phylum Bacteroidota; class Chitinophagia; order Chitinophagales; family Chitinophagaceae; genus Hydrobacter; species Hydrobacter penzbergensis. Next base: position 45,306 of record NZ_FNNO01000013.1, read on the forward strand.
CGGCCTCTATTCTTTCAGACACCTGGGTACTGAATTCCTTCCCGAGCTGAACGAAGGATCGATCTGGCTCAGGGTGCAGTTACCTTATAGTGTATCGCTCGACAAATCGGTAGAAATATCCAAACAGGTTAGGGATATATTGATATCATTCCCGCAGGTGAAACACGCTGTATCGCAAACGGGCCGTCCGGATGATGGTACCGATGTAACCGGATTTTACAACAATGAATTCGATGTGATATTGTATCCCAGCGAAGACTGGAAGCCGAAAATTTCCAAAGAAGAATTGATAGACCAGATGAATGCCAAACTATCGGTGATCCCAGGAGTCAACCTCAACTTCTCGCAACCCATCATGGATAATGTGGAAGAAGCGGTATCGGGTGTGAAAGGATCTATCTGTGTGAAAGTGTACGGCGATTCGCTGGATTATATGGAGGAAAAGATCAACGATGTGTACAATATCTTAAAGAAAGTAAAAGGTATTGAAGACCTCGGCGTTATCCGTAACATTGGCCAGCCGGAGCTGGACATCAACCTCGATCAACAGAAGATGGCGCTCTATGGTGTGGCTACGGCCGATGCCAACGCCGTCATTGCCATGGCCATCGGCGGACAAACCGCTTCTACTCTTTATGAAGGCATCAAAACCTTTGATATCCGTTTACGCCTGCCGGAAGCATTCAGGAAAACACCGGATGATATCGGCAACCTGTTGGTGCCCACGCAATCGGGCTCCAAAGTGCCGATCAAAGAGATCGCCTCCATCTCAGAAAAAACCGGTCCCTGCCTGATCTTCCGCGACGACAACGAACGCTATTCTGCGCTCAAGTTCTCTATACGCGGAAGAGATATGGGAAGCACCATTGCCGAAAGCCAGGAAAAAGTGAACGCCAAAGTGCAGGTGAAAAGAGGTTATCGCATGGCATGGCAGGGTGATTTTGAGAACGAACAGCGTGCTTCAAAAAGACTGGCCATGGTAGTGCCCATCAGCTTGTTGCTGATATTCCTGTTATTGTTTACCATGTTCGGGAACTTCAAAGACGCAGGACTGGTCTTCCTCAACGTACCCTTTGCGATTGTAGGAGGTATATTCGCCCTGCACCTTACGAATACGAACTTCAGTATCTCTGCGGGTATCGGTTTCATTGCCCTGTTCGGTATTTGTATACAGGATGGTGTGTTGCTGATCACAGTATTCAAACAGAACCTCGATCACATCAAAGGGCAAACGGCATCGCTGTACAATGCTATTAAGCTGGGAGTGAATTCGCGGATACGACCTGTAATGATGACGGCGCTGATGGCGGCGATCGGTCTCTTCCCTGCTGCCATTTCTCATGGCATCGGTTCGGAAAGCTCCAGGCCGCTGGCCAGGGTGGTGATCGGAGGTATCCTCTGCGCCATGATCTTCTCGCTGTGGGTATTCCCGCTGATCTTCAGATTGGCCTACAAAAATGTAGACACCAAACATGTGGATCCTGCAGAAACTACAAATGGAACAACCCCTATAAATTAATCCTCATCCCCATGTTGAAACATGGGGCAAAGTTAGGAGGATGTTTTTAATAAAAAAAGGAGGCCAGTCGCCTCCTTTTTTTTATTTCATTAAGAAAGGATTATACTGCGAAGGAAGTGCCGCAGCCACAGGTTTTGCTGGCATTGGGATTGCTGAAAGTGAATCCTCGGCTGTTGAGTCCGCCTTGCCAGTCCACCTCCATTCCGTGCAGGTACAACTGGTGACTCTTGTTCATGATGCAGGGAATGCCTCCGAGTTCAAATGACATATCATTGGCATCGGGGTGGTCAAAACCCAGCACATAAGTCATGCCACTGCATCCGCCGCCTTTTACGCCAATACGCAATTGTTGGCTGTGGTCAAACCCGGCTTCTCCCATTAAACGTTTCAATTCTTCAATGGCGCCTTCTGTTAAGGTCACCGGAGGTATTGTTGCTATCGTTTCCATACTCATCTTTTGTATATGCAAATATACGAAACCTTCTATTCTCCAACTACCGCCATACAACCTTACTTTTGCCAAAAACAACCGATGCTCGATACCACCATCCTTTTTACCGTGATCATCGCCCTCATGATCGCTGCATTCCTGGCCTGGCTGTTCTACCTGCAACGAAAGAACAAAAGAGAAGAGCTGAAAAATAAATCCAACAGCAGTTCCCTGCCCTTGCAGGCTTATGAACGCCTGACCCTGCTGGTTGACCGTATTGCCATTCCCAACCTGGTGAGCCGTACCAATACCGGCGGACTTACCGCGCAGGAAATGCAACTGATACTGATTAAAACCATTCGTGATGAATTTGATTATAATGTAACGCAACAGATTTACGTGAGCCGGGAGGCATGGAATGCGGTGAAGCAATTAAAAGAAAAGAACCTGCTGCTCATCAACCAGGTGGCCAATGCGCTTCCTGCCAACGCAACGGGACAGGAACTGAACCGGTCATTGTTGCAATACCTGATGCAAGACCCTAAAGCAGATTTTCACGAGATCGTAAGCGAAGCGCTGAGTTATGAAGCCAAAAAGTTGTTATGAGTGAAAAAAAATTAACCACCGATAGCGGCATAGCCATACAGAAAGTCTATTACCCTTCTGATCTGCCGCAGGGAGAAGCGAATGAGCATCCTGGTGAGTATCCCTATACCCGCGGCGTGCAGGCCGATATGTACCGGGGCAAGCTGTGGACCATGCGACAGTATGCAGGTTTTTCCACCGCTGAAGAAAGTAATAAAAGATATCATTACCTGTTGTCGCAAGGTGTGATGGGATTAAGCGTTGCTTTTGATCTCCCCACACAGATCGGGTACGACAGTGATCATCCGCTTGCCGAAGGCGAAGTAGGGAAAGTGGGTGTTGCCATCGACAGCCTGGAAGACATGGAAACTTTGTTCAAAGGTATCCGGCTGGAAGATGTGAGTACTTCCATGACCATCAATGCCACCGGTTTTATATTGTTGGCATTTTATGTTGCACTCGCTAAAAAACAGGGAGCCGATCTGAAAAAGATTACCGGCACTATCCAGAATGATATCCTGAAAGAGTATGCAGCCAGGGGCACTTATATCTACCCGCCTCAACCATCCATGCGCATCATCACCGATATTTTTGAATGGTGCAGCCGGGAACTGCCCCGCTGGAATACCATCTCCATATCAGGTTATCATATCAGGGAAGCCGGGAGTACCGCCGTTCAGGAGATCGCTTTTACCCTCAGCAATGGTAAAGCTTATGTTCAGGCAGCACTTGAAAAAGGACTGGATATCAATGTGTTTGGAAAACGATTGTCTTTCTTCTTCAATGCCCATAACCACTTGTTCGAGGAAGTGGCCAAATTCAGGGCTGCCCGCAGGATGTGGGCGAAAATGATGAAAGAACTCGGCGCTACCGATGAAAAAGCCATGATGCTCCGCTTCCATACCCAAACCGGCGGCGCTACCCTAACAGCCCAGCAGCCTCTCAACAACATCAGCCGGGTAACCATACAAACCCTTGCAGCTGTATTGGGTGGTACACAAAGTCTGCATACAAACGGGTACGACGAAGCCCTCAGCCTCCCTACCGAAGAAGCGGCCCGCATTGCGTTGCGAACACAGCAGATCGTTGCGTTTGAAAGCGGCGCTCCTGATACGGTGGATCCGCTGGCCGGCAGTTATTTTATGGAATCACTTACAGCAGAAGTAGAAGCCAAAGCCTGGGAATTGGTGCACAAGATCGATGCGCTCGGCGGAAGCGTGCACGCCATTGAACAGGGATTCATGCAGGATGAGATTGCGCGGAGCGCTTATGAATACCAGCGGCATATTGAAAGCGGCGAAAAGATCATTGTAGGTGTAAACAAATTCACTGTTGATAAAGAAGAACCCGTTCCCGGTTTCAAGATCGACGATACCATCCGCACTGTTCAGACAGAAAAGCTGAAACGTTTAAAAGCAAAGCGGGATAACGAAAAAGTACAGGCCTGCCTGGCCAACATCCATACGGCTGCCCATGGCAGCGATAACCTGCTGCCATGGGTAATTGAAGCCGTGGAACATGATTGTACACTGGGTGAAATTGCAGACACCCTGCGTAAGGTCTTTGGAGAGTATAAATAATATCAGCTGAGTACCACGATCAATGCATAGATCACGCCGGGGATCCAGAACAGCAAAGTAAGCACCAGGCTTAACCAGAATTTGCCGTTGATAACCCCTTCTTTCAGGTAAACAGCCAATGGAGGCAACAATACAGCCAGGATGGCAAGCAACACTGTATTCGTGCTGGGTTCCCCGCTCGCCTTTTTAGCTGCTTTGTACTCCTTGATCATCATTTTGGCTTCGGCAACACGCGCTTTCCTGTCAACCCTTGATAAACTTTTGAATTCACGGATCGCATCGGTAACGACCACATCGTTGAACTTGATTTCTTTGTCGGGAGCAGCGGCAGCGTCTTTTGTTGTTTTTTCCGGATCCGTTGTAGCTACAACAGCGGCAGCATAACTGCTGGTAAGACCTAATTGAGCAATAAGAAATGTGCAGAGGAGCATTCTTTTCATAAGATTGGTTTTAGAGATGCTAAATAAAGCTTCACTAATATAAGCAAAACCCATGATATTCAAAATGAATTCTGATTATATTAGTGTTACATTCATCTTTTATTATCAGACCCCCATAAAATGTTCCGCATGAGAAAAAAGACCTTGGTTATTTTCCTGTTTTTTGCATCTGCCGTTTCTGCGCAACAGATGCCCGCGAATTACTCCAAATTAGTGACAGATGTGACGCCCAAAGTTGTTGAATGGCGCCGTTATTTTCATGAACATCCCGAATTATCCAACCGGGAAGTCAATACAGGTGCCTATATAGCCAGTTATTTAAAATCGTTGGGATTGGAAGTGAAGTCCCCTATTGCCCGTACCGGTGTAGTAGCTGTTTTAAAAGGCGGCCGCCCGGGTCCGGTGGTGGCATTGCGCGCCGATATTGATGCCTTGCCGGTAACAGAACGTACCCCTGTTCCCTTTGCTTCTAAAGTAACCACTTCTTACGGCGGACAAACCGTAGGCGTTATGCATGCGTGCGGTCATGATTCACATATTGCTATGCTGATGGGTACTGCTACCGTTCTGAAACAAATGCAGCAACAGGTACCGGGCACTGTGGTATTCCTGTTCCAGCCTGCCGAAGAGGGCACTCCCGGTACCGAAGAAGGCGGTGCGCCCCTGATGATCAAAGAAGGGGCGCTGGACAATCCCAAAGTAGAAGCGGTATTCGGATTGCACATCGCTGCCAGCATACCCGTAGGGGAAATCTGGTATAAATCCGGCGCTTTCATGGCTTCCTCAGACTGGTTTACCATCAAAGTGAAAGGCCGTGGTGCGCATGGTTCTGCACCCTGGATGGGCATTGATCCAATTACCACTGCTGCTCAGATCATCGAAGGCTTGCAGCATATTGTGAGCCGCGAGTCAGATATTACGAAGGCGCCCGTTGTGGTCAGCGTAGGCGCTATTCATTCGGGAGTGCGCAGCAACATCATTCCTGAAACATGTGAAATGATCGGCACCATTCGTACGCTCGACAGCAAAATGCAGAAAGAAGTGCATGAACGTATTAAAAACACGGCAGAACATATTGCCGCCAGTTGTGGCGCTACTGCTGAAGTAAGCATCGAAACGAAAACACTGGTTACTTATAACGATCCTGCATTGGTGAAGAAAACCCTTTCTTCTTTGGTAACTGCCGCCGGTGCAGATAAGACAAAAGAAATGAACTGGATCACCGGCTCTGAAGATTTTTCCTATTACGGAGAGAAAGTACCTTCCTTCTTTTTCGACCTGGGTGCATTGCCCAAAGGCAAGGATCCGAAAACAGCGCCTTCACATCATACAGCCGATTTCTATATTGATGAAAGCGGTTTTGATGTAGGCGTAAAAGCATTCTGCCAATTGGTTTTCGATTACGCCAAAACAAAATAACTGCATCAACGGGCGCCGAATAACAGACTGCCGATCCTCACCAGTGTACTGCCTTCTTCGATGGCAATGGTATAATCACTGCTCATGCCCATGCTCAATACCGACCAGGGTTGTTGTGTATTTTTATACCGATCGAACAATGATTTGAGGGTGCGGAATTCTTCACGCAATTTGGAAGTGTCGTTGCTGAAACTGGCCATGCCCATCAATCCTTTTACCAGCACGTGTTGCAAGGTATCCAATGCAGCTACTACTTCGCTTAATTCCTGTTCATCGAGTCCGAACTTGGTTTCCTCCTGCGCAATATGAACTTGCAATAAACAATTGATCTTTCTATTACATTTAGCGGCCTGCTTATCGATCTCTTTCAGCAACTTGAAACTATCTACACCATGTATCAGGTGCACAAAAGGCGCTATGTATTTTACTTTATTGCTTTGCAGGTGGCCAATGAAATGCCAGCGGATATCTTTGGGAAGTATCGCTTCTTTCTCGGTCAGTTCCTGCACATAATTTTCACCGAAATCACGCTGTCCCAAATCGTACAGTATTTGAATATCGGCTGCGGGCTTGGTCTTGCTCACTGCTACCAGTGTAGTATGACTGGATGATAGGGTTTGTAAAACAGATTGGTATTGGGCAATATCCACCGGCATGAAATGGTATAGTTTAATGCAAATGTAAGTCCATCCGTTTTCTCCATACCAGGTTTTCCAATAACAACAGGTCATTATAAGCCGGACAATAATAATAGAACCGGGTGATACCGGAAGCGCCGGCCCATCGTTTCAACAGATCGGGAAACATCGAAGCGATATTGGCGATAAAGAAAGAAAAAGATTCATCTTCGGCCAGTTCGTTCAGTGTTCCATTGAGCGGCAATGTTATTTCGGGAGGCTGCACGCCCCAGCGCATCAGGGCCGTGCTCAATAATATTTGTTCAAGAAACTGTTGATTCGTTGCCAGTTCTTTCTGTGCATCAGCAACCAGTTGAGGTTTGTATTGTTCCAATGCAGGTATGGGTTTTACCGACATCAACCGTGACAAGTGATACAGGATAATGGATAGTTTTCGATAATGCGGAGCCACATACGAAGCTGCATCGAGGTGCTGGCGATCTTTCAGTATGCGAACGATCAGATCGAGGCTGGCAGAATCGGCCGCTGTCCATGAGATGTTGTACGATTGCATCATATACAGCACATTCGACAATACGCAGATGTCAAAATCCACCGGCATTTTCTTGCCAAACCAGGTAGAATAAGCGCCCATATTCCTGTATGCTTTGAATGTATTCTTCACCTTGCCGGCATCGTTGTTCGTGAATGACTGCATCAATTGGTGTACCTGCTTAACGGTTGAATCGGCAGCGCCCATGGCCAGGAGAATAATCCCGGTATCGTCAAGATCATCGGGCAATGCCTGGCTTTTATTGAAGTGATTGATCCATCCCGAATGAGGAAAAATGGCAGGCGTATCTGTAGGCCAGAAATTATAAGTAGGTCTTCCACTGCGGTTGCGGAATTTGGCATAAGCCGGTATGGTGCGATCAATGATGCGACCGGCAATCCTTTGTTGCGTTGTATCCAACCATGGTTTTATGTCGCGCAGTGTCATGGCGATGAGCCCGGTAAAAAAAGGATTCACATCGGCCTTGTACCTGTCTTTATTCCATGCATACAAACGGTAAGAAGGAAAAGATCCGCCCGGAAATATGCCATTCTCTTTCACCTGCAACTGCTCTATGCGTTGCAGCAGCTTTTGTACAAAGAGACTATCCTGCCCTGCTGCAGTTGCTTGCAAAAACATGCAGCAGCACACTATCAATGGCCATCGATACATGACGCAATAATAACAAATACTGTTCGATCGTCATCCAGTCCCCTTGAACGTCATCCCGAGCGCAGCCGAGGGATCTGCACGAATGCTCAGCAGGTCCTTCGACTCGCTTCGCTCGCTCAGGATGACGATATAAGAAGCGACGATTGATTATTTGAGTATGCTGCGACTGATCACAATGCGTTGTACCTCGCTGGTACCTTCATATATCTGCGTGATTTTGGCATCGCGCATGAGGCGCTCTACATGGTATTCTTTTACGAAACCGTATCCGCCGTGTATCTGTACCGCTTCAGTGGCTGTCCACATAGCCGTTTCACTCGCATACACTTTGGCCATAGATGAACTTAAGCTGTAGTCGAGGTTCTGGTCTTTTTCCCACGCGGCTTTCAAACACAACAGCCTGGCGGCTTCTATGCGTGTGGCCATATCGGCCAGCTTGAACTGGATGGCCTGGTGATGCATGATCTCTTTACCAAAAGCTTTTCGTTGTTTACTATAAGCCAATGCTAATTCATAGGCGCCGCTGGCAATGCCCAATGCTTGTGAAGCGATGCCGATTCGTCCGCCGGCCAGTGTTTTCATGGCAAAAGTGAATCCGAATCCGTTCGCTCCTATCCTGTTCTCTTTGGGCACTTTTACATCGGTAAGCAATATGGTATGGGTGTCGCTTCCGCGGATACCCAATTTGTTTTCTTTGGCGGCCACCGTTACGCCCGGCCATTTTTTTTCTACGATGAAAGCATCGATGCCTTTGCTTCCTTTCGATGCATCGGTTTGTGCCATCACCAGGTACACAGATGCGGAAGATCCATTGGTGATCCAGTTCTTGGTTCCACTCAACAGGTAATGATCGCCTTTGTCTTCTGCAATGGTACGCTGACTGGTGGCATCACTTCCGGCTTCCGGCTCGCTCAGCAGGAAAGCGCCGATGTATAATTCACCATCCTTACGGCCCTGCGCAAGCGGTGTGAGGTATTTTTGTTTCTGTTCTTCGGTACCGTATGCTTCGAGTCCCCAGCACACCAGGCTGTTGTTCACGCTCATGCAAACGCTCACGCTGGCATCTACCTTGCTGATCTCTTCCATGGCCAGCACATAACTCACCGTATCCATGCCGGCGCCGCCATACTGCGGATCTACCATCATACCCATAAAACCCAGTTCGGCCAGTTTTAAAACCTGCTCACGGGGAAATTGTTGTTTTTCATCCCTTTCAATAACGCCAGGCAAACATTCGGTCCTTGCAAAATCGCGGGCCGCTTTCTGGATCATCAGGTGTTCTTCACTTAACTGGAATTGCATGGTTTTCATTTGAGGGCCCAAAAATAAGGATTGACGCTCACAAACCTAACAATTGTTAGCATGAGTGCTACATATATTTTTTTTCCAGGTTGTATAAGACGCTTCTGTCTTTATCGTTCATCGTTTTAGTGGTATCCTGCAGGAAATGCCGTTTGAAAGCCTGTATGGCTGCGGAAGTGTCCCTTATATCATAACCAATGATACGCAGCGCCCCGATATGGTTGAAGTCGGCCGGCGCGGGCACGAGCGCCTCATCCTGCCACAATCCGAAACCTTGTTCAGCCAGTTTTTTCCAGGGAAAACGGTAATTGGGATCGTTCTTACGGGTGGGCGCAATATCACCATGACCAATAAAATTGGCAGAGGGGATACCATAATTCTTTTTGAGACGGGAAAGCAAACTGAGCAGGCTGTTGATCTGTAAACTGTCGAAGGGCTCAAAGCCGTTGTTATCGAGTTCAATTCCGATAGAGGCTGAATTGATATCACTGTAATTGCCCCATTTACTAATGCCTGCATGCCAGGCACGCAGGTAATCGTTGAGCATGTGGTGGATGGTTCCGTCTTTGCAGATCACATAGTGTGCGCTGACAGCCGTACGGGGCAACGTAAACGTTCGCAATGTTTGCTGACAGGAATTTTGTGCGGTATGATGGATGATCACAAAACCGGGCTTGCGCATATTGAAGTTGGTGGTACCTACCCAGAACGGTGGCACACGCATGGAATCGGAAAAAGCCGTTTCAACCGGCATCGCGTTCAGGGTACTGGCATAATCTTTTGATTGTTGTCTGTACGACCTGTTGGTAGCAGCATAAGGATTGCGCGAACAGGCAACAACAAAAACGGGTAAAAAGTAAAGAGTGATAGATTTCAGTATCAGTTTCATAATCAAAACATGTATTAAAATGAAAAGTACTGATATCTTTGAAACAAAATGCATACCATGTCATTGCAATTGGGAAGAACCGTATTTGGAGATCCTGCCAACAAAGGCCGGGTATTGTCGCGTGAAGACGCATTGGAACTGTTCAATAGTTGGGTACTGAACCCAAAATTGAAACTGCACATGTTACAGGTAGCCGCATTGATGCGTAGCTGGGCAGCCGAAAAAGAGCAGCTCGATGAAGCGGGTCAATGGCGTTGGGAACTGGCAGGATTATTGCATGATGCTGACTGGGACCAGTGGCCCGATCTGCACTGTAAAAAAATCATCGAAGAACTGGAACAACGCCAGATAGATTCTGAAATCATACGGGCTATTGCTTCTCATGGTCACTTGCATTTCGGGGTGATACCCGAAACACAGATGGATAAGTTATTGTATGCATTAGATGAGTTATCAGGGTTGATACATGCCTATTCATTGATGCGTCCAGGCGGTTACGAGGGTATGGATCTGAAAGGTGTTAAAAAAAGACTGAAAGAAAAATCTTTCGCAGCGAATGTGTCCAGGGAGGATATTGCGGACGCCTGTGAAAGAGCCGCTATACAGCTCGATGATTTGATCCAATTCATTATACCCCGCCAGGCTTTGGTAGCCGAAAAATAAAATTACCGCCAGGAAGCAACCGGTTGCTTATGAGGATCGTATATCCTTAAAACCTTTCTTATGGACAGAAGAAAATTCATTGGCGATCTTGGTTCTCCGGTATTGGCTGTTTGTGCAGTATGTTTGGGCGCTTGCAGTAAAGGCGGTAATTCCCCCTCCAACGGCAATCCAGGTGGTGGCGGTGGTGTTAACTTTGCTGTCAACCTTAATTCGCAATTGCCGAATGTGGGTGATGCACTGGTACAGAGCGGTGTAATTGTAGCAAGAGTAGCTGCTGGAAATGCTGTTTCTTCTTTCGCAGCCGTGCAGGTTGCCTGTACACACCAGGGTACTCCTATCAATTATAGTAGCAGCGGAAACAAGTTTATTTGCCCTTTGCATCATTCCCAGTTCAACACTAATGGCACTGTGATCAGTGGTCCTGATAACGGTGGAACTGCCACCGCCCTTAAAGTGTATAACATAGCCATCAACGGCTCTACTATGACAATAACCGGATAATTTTTCAATTCGGCAATTCGACAATTTGCTAATTCGACAATTAAATAATGATTGAGGGATGTTAAATTATTAATTCCCCATTGTCGAATTGCCGAATTACCAAATTGTCGAATTATTTCGGTTCCTGCTGGCTGAGACAGTGAAAACTCCCCAATCCCCAAATGATGTCTGTGGAATCAATACCTACTACTTCCCTGCTTGGAAAAGTTGCTGCAATGATGGACAACGCCTCGTCGTCTTTCCTGCACTGGTAAGTAGGAACGATCACGTGTTTGTTGCTGATATAAAAATTGGCATACGATGCAGGTAAACGCTGGTCTTCATAGATCACCGCATCGGGCATGGGCAATTCTATGATGTTGAGTTGCTTACCGCTGAGTAAGCGCATTTGTTTTAACTGTTTGAGGTTGGTTTGCAGCAATTCGTAGTTTTCATCCTGCTTATCGGTTTCCACTACGGTTAGTACCGTGTCTTCGTTCACAAAACGGATGGTATCATCGATATGTCCGTCGGTATCATCGCCTACGATCCCTTCATCTACCCATAATACCTGTTCCATACCATAATAATCGCAGAGGTATTTTTCTACCTGCGCCTGGTTGAGATGCGGGTTACGGTTGGGATTGAGCAGGCAACAAGTAGAAGTGAGTATCGTTCCTTTACCATTGAATTCTACTGACCCGCCTTCCATTACAATACCAGGATGATATACCGGGATGTTGAAATGTTTGCCAATTAATGTGGGTATCACATCGTCCAGCTCATAAGGAGGGTATTTGTTGCCCCAGGCATTGTAGTTCCAGTCAACGATTACTTTTCTTTGTGCGGCATGAGGGTTGACGAGGAAAGCAGGGCCATGATCCCTGCACCAGGCATCATTGGTGGGGTGCAGGAAAAATTCAACCTGCCGCATATCAACACCCGCTTTTTGCAACTGTTCAACAGCAAAAGCCTTCATGGCTTCATCTGTTACATTGATACGCACTTTCTCGCTCAATGCGAGGTATTTCACAAACAATGAATAGTTCGGATAGATGGTATGGATCTTACCGGGCCAACTGGCTTCTTTGTGCGGCCAGCTGAGCCAGGTGGCTTCGTGCGGTTCAAATTCTGCCGGGAAATAATAACCGGCTTCTTTCGGTGATTTCAAATGATGCAGTTTAATCAGTCTTCGTCGATGTATCTTTTGGTAACGGGCTGGTAAGAATCGATACGCCTGTCGCGCATGAAGGGCCAGTGTGTTCTGTAACGATCGGTGGCAGTGGTATCGATCTCAACAACGGCCACTTCTTCTGCATCATGCGATGCTTTGTACAATAAGCTGCCGAAGGGATTGCTCACAAAAGAACCGCCCCAGAATTTCATGGCGCCGTTTTGCTCGAGTCCTACCCTGTTTACGCTCACTACGTGTACACCATTGGCCACTGCATGGCTGCGCTGGATGGTTTGCCAGGCATTGTATTGTTCTGTATTGGTGGCTTCATCCTGCGAAGTAGCCCAGCCAATGGCTGTGGGATAAAATAATATTTCCGCACCCATGAGCGAAGTGATGCGCGCAGCTTCGGGATACCATTGATCCCAGCAGATCAACACACCCAGTGTGGCATATTTTGTTTTGAATATTTTATAGCCGAGATCGCCGGGCGTGAAATAGAATTTTTCATAGTAAGCCGGGTCATCGGGGATATGCATTTTACGATACTTACCTAAGTACGTGCCATCGGCGTCAAGCACGGCTGTTGTATTGTGGTAAAGTCCCTGCGCCCTCTTTTCAAAAAGCGAAGCAATGATCACCACGTTCAGCTCGGCAGCTACTTTGCTCAATGCATTGGTAGAATCGCCGGGTATGGGTTCGGCCAACTGGAAGTTCTCATAATCTTCCACATCGCAGAAATACAGCGAAGTGAACAATTCCTGCAAACAAACGATCTGTGCGCCTTTGGCCGCCGCTTCCCTGATCTTTACAATGGCTTTGGCAAGGTTCTCCGCTTTGTTGGCGGTACAACTGGTTTGCACCAGGCCTATTTTTACTTTTGACATATTCTTTCAATTAGTCAATTTGACAATTTGACAATTCGGCAATTCGACAATGAGATAATTAACCAATTCTACAACTTGTTTGAGTAATATATACATTATCAAATTGCCGAATTGCCGAATTGGCTAATTATATTCAGGTTGTTTGTTGAATAATCGAATCGAAACTCCTCAATCCTAATACTTTCTCAGAAATATATCCTTCTGCATAAGCAACGCCTATTCTTTTACCCAGCATCATGGCGCGCGCTTTTACTGTTTCCATGAATTGCGGAGTGGAGATATAGGTTTGGGGTTCATCGGTACCCGGACTGTTGAACTGTGTGGTATAGGCCAGCACCGCTTCTATCTTTTTCTCCATGAAGGCCGAAATATCTATCACAAAAGAAGGCTGTATGAAGCGGTCCTGGATATAATGGAACACATATTTGGGGCGCCAGGCTTCCTGTGGCTGGCCCTTGCTGTCTGTTGTTTCTATCTTACGCAGTCCGGCCAGGAATGCGGCATCAGCCACCAATTTGGCGCTGCGACCGTGATCGGGATGGCGGTCTTCGGGTGCGTTGGCCAGTACGATCTCTGGTTGGTATTGACGGATGGCGGCAATCACTTTGCGCAGGTGGGCTTCGTCGTTCAGGAAAAAGCCGTCGGCCATGCCCAGGTTCTCCCGGATGTGCAGGCCCATGACCTTTGCAGCCGCTGCTGCCTCGGTTTTACGGGTGTCGGCAGTGCCGCGGGTACCCAGTTCTCCCCTGGTGAGGTCAATGGCCCCCACTTTTTTGCCTTCTGCAATAGCTGCCATGAGGGTGCCGGAGCAGCCCAATTCTATATCATCGGGGTGAACACCAAAAGCCAGTATATCTAATTTCATTGATAGTATGATTGTAGGCCGCAAAGATATTTATACATTTTCCAAAATAAAATTTCCATCCACTCCCAATTTCTCGTGTACCGCTTTCAGGAAAGGAATATCAGGCTTTCGTTTGCCATTGAGTATTTGGGAAAGTTTTGCCGTTCCCATATTCAGCATTTCCGCAAGCTTGGCTTGCGTAATATTCATTTCATCTATCTTCTTCTGAACAATGGAATTAACGGTTACAGGCAAAGGCATAATTTCTAAAACGTGATCTTCGTAATATTCAATAGCTTTTGACAGTTCTTCAATCTTAGTGGCGTCCCTGGTTGTAATATTTTTTTCACCCTTATTCATAAGGGCATACACTTCATGTAAGGCCTTCTTGTATTCTTTGTTGTTCGTAATTTTCATAACCCTTTATTTATACGTAATATTTCCCGCTCCAATAGTTTTATTAACCCTGTCATACTCTTTATGCGTACCGAACCAAAGAATAAAAACAGTGCGGGCTTTGAATATTATCAACGTTATTAACCTGAAGTCATTCCCCTTAATATTAAAACAGTACCTGTCATTTCCCACTGCATCTACACTATTGAAGTACTTTTTTACGTCGGCAAAGTTTTTCCAGTCCACTCGTTTCGTTATATCATACCACGTATTCAATGGGTCGGCCGCTGTTGGGTACTTTTTCGCATAGCGTTCAATAGTAGTTTTGGAAATGATGACCATTTATGCAAATTTAAGAAAATGAAATAATTTAGAAAAATGAAATAAAAGTATATAAAATAGCCCGAAAAGGCGGCTGAAACGCAATAAGTCCGTCGGCAGCAATCTGCTGCATGTTAAGTGGAAGTTTACAACATAACAGGTAGAAATGTGTCGTACGGCAAGCAGAGATTCGCCGCGTGGCAGGTGATTTTAGTTTCGCATAGCAAATAGAAATATGCTGGAACTTAAGTGGGGATCTGCCGCTTAGCAAGTGAAGGACCATCACCTGTTGAACAGATATTCGCTGCACACCGGGTGAGGAAGTGCCAATTGGTACGCATCTATACGGCTCATTGCTAATGGAAACAGGCGGCATAGTAAGCAGCAGCCCCTGGCCTGTTCAATGAACAAGCTTCGCATGGTAAGTGAAGATTCTCCGCACAACAGGCAACACGCCTCCACCTAATTGGTGAAAGATTACCGCTTGTTCGATGGAAATATGTCGTTTGTTCAGTGGGAATATGCCGCTTAATGAGTGAAAATTCACCGCTGAGTTAGTAAAAATTCGCCACTCAGTCAGCAAAATATTTGCACTTACGTCGTGTAAACTTGGCGCTAACCGTGTTTGGAACTTTCACAAATGGTGTTCTGGCTATTCTACGTTATTCATTAACTACCTCAGACAGGTCGTTAATGAACAGCGGTTACATCCACTTTGGCAATCCCTTTCAATGTCAGCGAAATATTGCGGTCTGCTGCTTTGTTGGCGTATTCACTGATGATCTCCAGGATATCATAATCAATAAAATTACACTCGCTGCCGTCGATGGTCAGCAATGTATCTTCCGGAATCTGGTCCAACGACCTTTGTAAATTCACTTTATTGAGGAAGCTTACGTTGGAGTTCAGTTTAATCAGGTAGCTGCCTGTTCCACTTGTTTGGGAATGCATGACCCGGTATTCTGCTTTGAAGTTGTTACGGATAATGAAGTATGTGGAAACCAGCAGGCCAATGCTTACACCTATTAACAAGTCTGTTGCGAGGATCACCACTATGGTAATGATGAATGGCAGGAACTGTTTCCAACCCAGGCTCCACACGTTCCTGTACAGTTTGGGTTTGGTGAGGTTGTAGCCTGTTATCAGCAGGATGGCGGAAAGCGAGGCATAGGGAATGGCATTCAACACAAAGGGAACCAGTAAAACGGAGAGCAATAAAAAAAGTCCATGTGTGAAAGCAGATAACTTTGTTCTGGCGCCGGCATCTACATTGGCAGAACCTCTTACCACCACTGCTGTAATGGGAATGGCCCCCAGGAAACCACAGGTTATATTACCTATTCCCTGTGCAATAAGCTCACGGTTAGGAGGTGTGATCCTGTTGCGGATATCTAATTTGTCAATGGCTTCTATGCAAAGCAGTGTTTCCAGTGTGGCGAGTAGTCCGATGGTAATGCCATCTTTCCATATTTCCGTACTTGTTAAAACCTGCGACAGATCGGGAAAAGAGATGTTTGAAAAAATATTGGCAGGAATATTCACCAGTTGAGATGGCTTGAATGCCAGGTGCGAACCGATTTTGCTGAACAGGATGCTGGCGAGGATACCCACCACAACAATCAGTAAGGGGGTTGGCACAATCTTTATCTTTTTGGCAAAAGGTTGTTGCAATACGATCAACAAAGCCAGGGAAATAAACGAAAGGAGCACCACGCCGGCTGTAGTATGATGTCCGAAATTCCGGAAGCTGGCAGCCAGTTTTTTGGAAGAGAATAGTCCGAGGAACCCGCTGGTCCAGAAGTCGGGCTGGTCATAACCCAATGCAATGGGCACTTGTTTGGAAATGAGGATGATGCCAATGGCTGCCAACATTCCCTTGATGACAGCCGATGGAAAATAACTGGCAATGGTTCCTAATTTCAAAACCCCGAGCAGCACCTGGAAAAGACCTGCTATGATAACCGTCAGCAGAAAGATTTTATAGTTACCCAGCGAAATAATAGAGGCCGCCACCAGGGTGGTGAGACCCGCCGCGGGCCCTGATACCGCCAGTTGTGAACCACTTACTAGTGCAACTACCAGTCCGCCTATGATACCTGATAAAAGCCCTGCATAAAGCGGGGCGCCTGAAGCCAGTGCAATGCCCAGGCAAAGTGGCAATGCTACGAGGAAGACGGATAAACCGGCCGGCAGATCATACTTAAGCCATACTAACCTGTAATACCTGATTTTCCGTCTCATATTTTATACCCTCAAAACAATGTAGACCCTTGTGGTAAACAATTTTGCCGTTACAAGATAAGGTTTTTAACAAAAAATCCCGCTCTGCAGAGCGGGATTTCATTATCAGAACTAGTGATAAGTTTATTTCTTTTTCTCGTAACGCTTCTTGAACTTGTCGATACGACCTGCAGTATCTACCAGCACATTCTTACCAGTATAGAAAGGATGTGACATGTTGGAAATCTCCAGTTTTACCAGGGGATATTCTTTGCCATCTTCCCATTGGATGGTTTCTCTGGTAGCAGCAGTAGAGCGGCTCAGGAATGCATAACCGTTACTCATGTCCTTGAAGACAACAAAACGATAACTTTCAGGATGGATACCTTGTTTCATGGTTTCTATTTTAAGGTGGTACGGATTTGGCCGTACGATTATTTAAGAGCTGGCAAAGGTAAGTACAATTAGGCAATTGGCCAATTTGAAAATTTGCCAATGATTGGGTGCATCAGCTTTTCATGTTTATGAACTGTAGCGGGATGCCGAAATTGCCGGCCTTGCATTTGGCTATAACATCTTGAAGATCATCGATTTTCTTGGCGGTAACCCGGATAATATCGTCCATAATGGCCGCCTGCACCTTCAGGCCGCTGTCTTTGATCATTTTGACGATCTTTTTGGCGTCGTCCTGCTTCAGGCCATTCCGCACGGGTACCTCCTTCTTCACCACTTTCCCGCTGGGATAAGCGTCTTTATCAAAATCGAAAGCACTGGCATCAATACCCTGCTTCATAGCGCGACTGATGAGCACATCGATGAGCTGTTTCATCTTCATATCACTTTCGACTTCCAGGGATACCACAAAATCTTTTTTGTTCAGTTCCACCACCACCGGCGAATCGCGGAAATCGAAACGGCCGCTTATTTCTTTCTTAACTGTATTGATGGCATTATCGAGTGTTTGCAGGTCTACTTTGCTGGCAATATCAAATGACGGCATAAACAAAATTTTAACAAATATAGCCATAAAAAAGGCCCCGATGGAAATCGGGGCCGCCGTCTATATAATGCACATGAGAAAAAACAAATTTAATGTTGCGAATGTGGATGGAATCAACCAGATAAAATTGCTAAAAGATGATGAACGGACATACGCCTATTCAAATGGATCATTCCTCTTAATTAAGAGCCATTACCTCCTTGTTGTACCCTGTTTTGTTCATCGGTTGCACTACCTCTTCTGCGTTGTTGTTGCACAGGTTTTCCTTTACCAAACCTGTACGAGAAACTGACATTGAATACACGGCTGTCGCGTACCTGGTGAATGGTTACGTCTACATTCTGGTACTTACTATAACCATTGAATTGTTGTGTATAAAACACATCACTCAGGTTCATCTTAATTGTTCCTTTACTATTCAGTATTTGCTTGCTCAACCCAATGTTCATACTACCCATCGGTTGAATAACCAATACACCTTCCAAACTGTTTCCGCGATAAAAACCACTGAGCTCTGCACCCCATCCTTTTTTAAAAGTGAATTGGTTGTTCATGTTGGCCATGAAATTATTTCCGCCGATTGAAATGGGGCCTCCGTTCACCGTGCCCTTGTATTGATTGTAATAATACAGGAGATAAACATTGGTACGCCACCATTTAGCCAGCGGCATACCCAAACTCATCGATGCGCCCAGGTTCCAGCGGCTGGCGATATTGCTCTTCTTCACATAGGTAGTAGTGGTACTGTCTATCTGCTCCAAAACATCCTGGATAATATCGGTAGTATAACTATAATTGATGGTAGTGGTAAGCATGCCGCCATATATGTGGCTGAGTTCTATATTGTGACTGAACTGCGGGTTCAGGTAAGGATTACCCACCTGGTAAGTGTACTTATCAAGAAAATAAAAGAACGGGTTCAGGTCCTGGTAATTGGGCCGGTTGATACGGCGTCCATAATTCAAAGAGAACTGGTTCTTGTCGTTCAGGGTATATCCAATATACACTGTGGGGAATAACTGCGTGTAATGACGGTTGAAGGTTTGCCCCGTTGTAAGTTGATTACCTTTCATGACTGTATTCTCTGTACGCAATCCGAATTGTCCGCTCCATTTTTTATTGAACTGCTTCCCAAAATTGACATAAGCCGCATTGACATTTTCTTTGTATAAAAAATGATTGGTCCTGCCCGAATCGATTACATATTGCCCGTTTTGCAAATTGCTGTACTGTGCATTGTTGTCTGTTGTTACATAACTGCTTTTAATACCCGCTTCAAATTTGATATCGCCGCGCAGGGTCTTGGAAAAATCTACTTTGGCGCTGTATATATCGATATCGGAAGGCACAAGTCCCCTCATGGTTTCATCGGGTCCTTTTTTATTGCCAGCATTATCATAAAACAGGCTGTTGAGCAACTGCGAATTGTTCGATGCATAATGGATATAATCCACATCACTGGTCAGTTCCGTTCCGGTTGTATCGAATACATGGCGCAGGTTGAAATTGAAACCAACATTTTTAAATTCATTCCTGCCATCATTAGCAGATTGTGTGCGTGTATTCAGTACACCACTATTGTCTTTGATCAGCGTATTGTTCCTCATGTACTCAGTGCCATTATTACCAAAACCTGTTACAACCAGTCCCAATGTTGTTTTTTGGGAAGCGAAATAATCGAACCCGGTTTTGAAATTATAACCACGGTACTCACGGTTACTCAAGGTACGCTGATCAAAAATAGATGAGATAGTGTCGGAAGATTTATTCCTGAAAATACGGGTGAGGTTGATTTCATTGAAATTTTGCGAATAATAATGACTGGCATTACCGAAAAGATTGAACTTGCCAGTACGGTAATTTAAATTGAGGCTGTTATTGGCTTTAGGATATACACCCTGACCATATCCTGTTGTTAAACTTCCATTGAAGCCCTGCGCTTTGTTCTTTTTTGTTTTGATGTTGATAACACCGGCATTACCCGATGCATCAAATTTGGCCGGCGGGTTGGTCATGAGCTCTATCTGGTCGAGGTGACTGCTCGACATATTGCGGAGCATATTGGCCAGGTCCTGTCCGCTTAAATAAGTAGGTCTTCCATCTATCAGGATCATCACACCCTGCTTGCCCTTCAGGCTGATATTGCCATCTTTATCAACACTGATACCCGGCGATTTTTCCAGTATATCCATCACGGTTGTACCTGCATTGGATGGAGAAGCATCTACATTGATCACCGTCTTATCCAGTCGCTGTTCGATAAAAGGTTTTTTGGAAGTAACCGATACACTCGCCAATTCATTGGCTACCGGTTTAAGTGCAGTGATGTTCAGGTGATGAGCCTGGTGGTTGGCAGACAATTCAAAAGCATCGCTGTAATATTTTGCATAACCTGCTGCCTGTACCGCTACCAGGTATTTACCCGCCGGGATCTTTTCCATAGAGAAGTCGCCGTTCTTATCGGTCACGGATCTTTTCACTACGGCAGAATCTTTTATGCGCAGCAGGCCAATGGATGCCGCTTCCACCGTTTTTTGAGCGGAAGACAGTCTCCCGCTCACCGAACCCGCCGGGTCTGGCGCCTGAGCTGCGAGGCTGGAGGCAACCAGTGCCGTCGCCAGCAACATAGATAGAAATTTGTTCATACAATTAGTTTTATAGTGATTGACTTAGTTCCAGTTGTTACTAATTACAGAACAAAACTATGTACTATGCAAAACCAAGTACATAGTTTTAACATGGGCGGTTCCTGGAATGGATGAACGGAAAACCGGGGGTTCAGGGATTACTTAGCGGTAGCTGCGGTCCATTTTTTGGACTTTGCCATCACAACGATGCCGGCAATGACCAGCAAACTGGCGATCAGCTCTGCCTGGGTAGGTTTAAAGGGAAGGGTCTCATAACGGGTATTCACGCGGATCAGTTCAATGAAAAATCGCTCCACACCGTTCATCACCAGGTATAGCCCGAAGAGTTGGCCGGGTACTTTGATCTTTTTGCGTACCGACCACAATATGAGGAAGAGGATAAAACAAACGATGATTTCGTATAAAGGTGTGGGAAATACCGGCGGTACCAGTTGGCTGCAATAGGGGCCGCTGCATCCCGGGATGGGTACGCCCTCACCTACCACGTTGTGAGGATAATTGTAAGCCCACAACCAGCCGGGCATCCAACTAAAAGGTTTGGGATGGGTATTCACAATGCCCCAATCGCCATCGCCGCTCATATGGCAACCAATTCTTCCGGCCGCATAAGCGAACATCATCACAGGCGCCATCGTATCGCAGAGGTGTGCAATACCGATCTTATGTTTTCTTGCATACACAATAAAGGCGATGCCGGCGCAGATCAGTCCGCCGTAAAAAGTAAGTCCGCTGAAAGATATCAGTGCGCCAACAGGATCTTTTACAAAGTCGTTCCAGTTTTCAAGGTTATGGAAGATCTTGGCGCCTACAAAACCAAATGCCGCAGCATAGATCACCAGGTCTCCTACCCTGTCGTGCGGCCATATTCTTACCACTCTGTTTTCGGGTTTCGCGAGTTGATGGCGTTTTTTCTCCCACCACTTCAATCCTGCGAAAACCAGTCCCAGCAATATTCCCAGCGGCCAGCTCCCTTGCGTGGAAAGAATGAATGATTGCGGATCGTTCAACGCATTGCTGGTTACAAAAGCGCCGATGATCTTAAAGCCAAACACAAATCCCAGTATAAAATTCGCCAGCAACTCCTGCAAGCTTGCAGGTGCACCAATGGTGATGGTCTCTTCTGTATACACAAACTGACCCAGGTTTTCTTTCCTGCGGAATTCCATGGTAAGGATCCAGGCCGAAGCGATGAAAGACAGGGCCACAAAAAAACCGAAGGTGTTTACCAGCTTCAGTCCAGCTATGTCGATTCCGAAAATATCTTTGAATGCGTAGTAGAGATTGGGATACATGGCAGCAAGATAATGGTTAAATATTTAGCAGTGAAATTGCTGTAAAAAAGTAAGGCTCCGCAGAAGCGGAGCCCATACTTACTAACCCATCTCTAAACAAAACTAAGGTAAAATCAGTTACAATACTCATCAAAAACAGCGATCAGGTGCTGGGCGATCATTTGCGCCGGGCGACCCTCGATCTGGTGCCGTTCCACCATGCTCACCAACTGCCCGTCTTTGAACAGGGCAATAGCGGGTGAAGAGGGCGGATAAGGCAGTAAATGCTGGCGAACCTGGTTCACAGCCTCTACATCAAAACCTGCAAAGCTGGTGGTCAGCCTGTCCGGACGCTTTCCGGCATTCTGAATAGCCATCAGCACACCGGGCCTGCAAGCGCCTGCTGCACAACCACAAACCGAATTGATCACCACCAGGGTGGTGCCACTCTGCTTCAGGGTATCGTCCACTTCCCGGGCCGATACCAGCTCATCAAAACCATGATCGGTCAGTTCGGCCTTCATGGGTAACACTATTTCTGCTGGGTACATGTCATTTCATTATTAGAATGCAAAGATACGATAAAGTTGGAACACTAAAGAAGCATTAAAAACGACAAAGTGACGCTTGATAACTCCAATAATAGACATTTTGTCGTTTAAAAATGGGCAATTCCCTCCTTACTGGCATGTTTTGCTCGTAAAAATCGGGTGGTACAGGGTTTGAACGGGTTATAGAAACAATTGAAAACTCAAAAATTGAATACCATGACACTTGTAAAACATCGCCCCGCCCATTTCAGCAACTTATTCGATGAGTTCTTTGGCAATTACCCCGTTAACTGGGGAAAGGATATACAAGCCGCTTTCGGTAACCCCAAAGTGAATATCCATGAAACTGCCGATGCCTATCATGTAGAACTGAATGCGCCGGGCCGCAACAAAGAAGATTTTAAGATCGATGTGGAAAATGGTTTGCTCACTATCAGTTACGAAAAGAAAACCGAAACTGAGAACAAGGAGTATAAAACCATCCGCAAAGAATTCAGCTACCAGGGCTTTAAACGCAGCTTCAACCTCGATGAAAACATCGATGCCAATGCTATCCAGGCCAAATATGAGAACGGCGTGTTGAAACTGTTGCTTCCTAAAAAAGAGGAAGTGAAAACAGCTCCCAAGCAAATTACTATTTCATAATCCTATTACAAAAATCATTGGCACAGAGCCAACAGATTTTGTTTCATAAGCAGTTGGTTTTGGTTAACACCCCGCGTATCCACGCGGGGTTTATTTTTACTGCTGATGCTATTATCGATGATGTATCGATCGGATCACAACGTCGGGAAGGAAAGGAGAAGCGTCGCCGCCATTGCGCAGGATATCGCGCACAATGGTGGAAGCTACTGATGTGTACTTAGGCTCACCGGTAAGGAAAATTGTTTCGATGTTTTTGTCGAGCGTACGGTTGGCGTCGGCAATGGTTTTTTCGTATTCAAAATCACTCACGTAACGGATACCCCTGAGTATGAACCCCGCTCCGATCGATTTGCAATAATTTATCGTGAGCCCTTCATAGATCACACTTTCCACGCGAGAGTCTCCGTTGTAAATTTCTTTGAACCATTCCTGGCGTTGTTCGGGACTGAACATGGGCGTTTTAGCCGCATTGATACCAATACCGATATAAATTTTATCGAAGAGCGGCAACGCACGGTTGATGATATCGATATGTCCTAATGTAACAGGATCGAAGGTTCCGGGAAACAGGCAGATTCTTTTCATAAGCATGGTTTAATTTTCCCTGCCGGCCAGCAGATAGAGTACCGCCATACGCACTGCTACCCCATTCTCCACCTGGTTCAGCACAATCGAATGTGGTCCGTCGGCCACATCGCTGTCCAGCTCCACACCCCTGTTGATGGGGCCCGGGTGCATGATCACGATCTCTTTTTTCAGGCCGTCGAGTAATTTTCTTTTGATACCATAGGCCAGGTTGTATTCCCTGAGCGATGAGAACAGGGGTTGGTTCTGTCTTTCGAGTTGTATGCGCAGCACATTCGCCACATCGCACCATTCCAGGGCTCGTTGCACATTATACTCCACCCGCACATCCAGGGCTTCGGTAATGTATTTGGGTATCAGTGTAGGCGGCCCCGCTACCATGATCTCGGCTCCCATTTTCTTCAGCAGGTACATATTACTCAAAGCCACGCGGCTGTGCATGATATCGCCGATGATGGCCACTTTAAGTCCCTCCAGTTTACCCAATCTTTCCTGCATCGAAAAGGCATCGAGCAGCGCTTGCGTGGGATGTTCATTGATACCGTCTCCTGCATTCACAATCGCAGCGGGAATATGTTGCGCCAGAAAATGCGGCGCACCGGAAGCGCTGTGCCGCATCACCACCATATCTACCTTCATGCTCAGGATATTGTTCACTGTGTCGAGCAAGGTCTCTCCTTTCGCTGCAGAAGAACTGCTGGCCGTAAAATTGAGCACATCGGCCGAGAGGCGTCTTTCCGCCAACTCAAAAGACATGCGCGTGCGGGTGGAATTTTCGTAAAAGAGATTCACAATCGTCACATCCCTGAGTGAGGGAACTTTCTTTACAGGTCTTTGTAAAACTTCTTTGAACTGCTGGGCGGTGGAGAGAATCAACTGAATATCTTCCTTATTCAGGTCTTTGATACCAAGTAGGTGTTTGGTAGATAGTTTCATTAAAGGGCAAAGATAAAGCGTTTTGAGGAAATCCTATAACAACACTACTTCTTCCCGTTCGTCTCTTTCTTTCCAGCACACTTTCACTTTTTCAGATACGATGGTGTCGATGGTCTTGCCGGTGTAATCGGGTTGTATGGGTAATTCCCGGTTGAAGCGGCGATCTATCAGCACACAGAGCGATACTTTGGATGGACGGCCGAAATCGAGCAGGGCATCCAGCGCTGCGCGGATGGTGCGGCCGGTGTACAGCACATCATCGATCAGCACCACGTGTTTGTTTTCGATGCTGAAAGGAATATCGGTGGCATTGGCAATGTGCAGGCTTTTCCGCACATCATCGCGATAAAAAGTGATGTCCAGTTTCCCGTAATGGATGGCGGCCTCCCCAACGATCTTTTTCAGTTCGGCTACGATGCGGTTGCTCAGGAACACGCCGCGGGGCTGCAGTCCGATGATGACGGTATTCGACAGTTGCAAGTTATTTTCCAGTATCTGGTGGGCCAGCCTTTTAACGGTCAGTGCCAGTTGTTGTTCGGATAAGATCGTCTTCAAACCTGAATTTTAGAATAAAAATAAATGCTTTCCCCGAGAACATGCGAATAATTCGGCCCGCAGTGCTTTAATTTGCCCCCGATGTTGAGGCTCCGATCCATAACCCTGTTACAGTTTCGCAATTATCCGCAAGCGCAGTTCGATTTCAACGAACGTGTGGTGGGCATTTCCGGTCTCAACGGATCGGGCAAGACCAACCTGCTCGATGCCATCTATTACCTCAGTTTTTCCAGGAGTTATTTTTCCCGGCCCGATTCGCAGAACGTACACCATGGCAGCATCGGCATGCGCATAGATGGCGACTATCAACTGAACGAAAAAGACCACCGGCTCGCCTGCATTCTCCGGGAAACCAACCGCAAAGAGATCATTCTCGACAACGAAGCGTATAAAAAAGTATCCGACCACATCAGCCGTTTTCCCTGTGTGATGATCGCTCCCGATGATCTTGTGCTGATCACCGGTGGAAGTGAAGAAAGAAGAAAATTTACCGACACGCTGCTCTCGCAATTGAGTCAGCCTTATATGCAGCAACTGATCGATTACAACAAGATCATCCAGCAAAGGAATAGCCTGCTCAAACAAATGTCCGAAACAGGCAGTACCGATACGGCATTGATGCAGGTACTGGATGAACAATTGATTTCGAGGGCGCAATTCATTTTTGAAGAAAGAAAAACTTTCCTGGAAACATTTTTTCCAGCCATTCAAGCGGTCTATACACGTATTGCCGGCAAAGCCGATGGCTTGCAGATACGCTACGAAAGCCAGTTACTGCATGCCGATATGAAAAGCCTGCTCAAAACGGCTTATCACAAAGACCTTGCTTTACAAAGAACCACGGTAGGCATTCACCGCGACGAGTTGGTATTCCTGATGGATCATGCGGCTTTCAAGACCGAAGCATCACAAGGGCAAAGAAAGAGCCTGCTCTTCGCACTCAAGCTGGCCGAATGGCAGGTACTGAAAGAAAAAAAAGGCTTCACGCCCATTCTTTTGCTCGATGATGTATTTGAAAAGCTCGACGCCCAGCGCATGCAGCAGTTGCTGCATTGGGTTTGTGCTGAGAACGACGGGCAGGTGTTCATTTCAGATACACACGAGGAAAGATTGAAAGAGCACTTGAATAAAACAAGGACGCCTTATCAAATCATTCAACTAGTTTAACCGTCATCCCAAGTATTTTTAATCGTCATCCCGAGCAACGTCACCCTGAGCGAGCGAAGCGAGTCGAAGGGGCAGCCCAGGGATCTGCTTGAATATTCGGACAGCTCCTTCGACTCGCTTCGCTCGCTCAGGATGACGTTCAGAATTAATTGCTACCTTTATACCATGGGTGAATTTCACATCGGCGATGCACTGAAAGGATTTTTGAAGAAGAGTCCACTGCGCAACGGTATACGTGCTGTGCAGATAGAAGAGATATGGGAGAATCTGATGGGTAAAACCATTGCCAAATACACCGACAAAATACAGATCATCAACCACAAACTATTCATCCATACCGCTGTTGGTCCGCTGAAAAATGAGTTAATCTACCAGAAAGAGCAGATCATACAAAGAGTGAATGAAGCGTTTGGGGAGAAAGTGATTACGGAAGTGATAGTACAGTGAGTAACCCGTCGATCGTCATCCCGAGCGCAGCCGAGGGATCTGCCTGAATATTCGAGGGGCTCCTTCGACTCGCTTCGCTCGCTCAGGATGACGAGACACGCGGGTCTATTATACCATAGAGTATATCGGCCATCAGGTTTACCAGTATAAAAAAACTGGCCGTTACCAACACGCTTCCCATAACCACGGGAAAATCGAGTTTCTCCAGTGCATCCACTGTTACCTTACCGATCCCCTTCCATCCGAAAATATATTCCACAAAAAAAGCGCCGGCCAGCAATTCGGCAAACCAGCCGGTAACGGCAGTGATCACGGGATTGAGCGCGTTGCGCAGAGCATGCCGGAAGATCACACTTTTTTTGCTCAATCCTTTTGCATAAGCCGTTCTGATAAAATCCTGGTCCAGCACATCGAGCATGGCGCTGCGCGTTAACTGGGTGATGATAGCCAACGGACGAATACCTAAAGTGAGTGCAGGCAATACCAGGTTTTTCAATTGTAATGATTTACCGGTAAACGGATCTATATTGAACAGGCTACCCGTCATGTGCAAACCCGTATAACGACTGAGCACAAAACCAAACACATAAGCCAGTACAATGCCCATGAAAAAAGAAGGCGCCGAAATACCCAGCACACTCGCAAATACAGAGCCGGTATCCATCCAGGTATTTTGCTTCACGGCAGCCAGTATGCCCAACAGGATACCCACGATCGTTGCCATGAGCATGGCGGCAACAGCCAGGATCAGCGTACCCGGCAGGGCATCCATCAATACTTCACCCACATTTTTTTTAGTCTGGTAAGAGCGCCGCAGGTAAGGTATTTTCAAGCCCAGTTTGGTTTCTCCCCCGATAAAAAAACCTTTCAGACCCTTGGCCCTGATCTCTTCTTCTGTGTGTATGCCCACTGGCGACACATCATTCAAATAAAGCAGGAATTGTTGCCACCTGGGTTTGTCCAGCGCCAGTTCTTTGCGGATGTTTTCAATAGTGGCTTTATCGCCGGTTTGTCCGAGTACCAGCCTTGCCGGATCGCCAAAGCCCTGGAACAAAAAGAACACCACCACGATCACACCGGCGAGTACCAGCAGGCCATACAACATTTTACGGGCAATGAGCAACAGCATGATCCAAATGTAACAACAAAGCTTACAAGTAGCTCAGCCATTTCTTTTCTTTGTGGTTGCTTTTATACCGATCATACCATTTACACAGGGGATACATCACAACCAATACGCCTATCCAAATGAGGTATACGATGCCCAGGCTGAAGCCATATCCTTTCAAACCCGGACTTAACGTTACCCATGTAGAGATGATCATGTCGGTCCATTTGTATCCGCATATTTGAGCGCCAACGATGGCCAGCAGGTGTATGAAGTAAATATGGATGATGTAAAAGAACAGCGGCACCCTTCCGAATACCAATACTTTCTTAGAGAATCCGTTCAACGGCCGCTCTGCGTAGGCCAGGAACAGGAAGGCAGGTCCCAATGTCATGAGCAGGTACAGGAAGGAAGGCGGGTACTTGGTGGTATTTAAAAATGAAAGCAGGGTAAACACAGAATTGTGTTGCGGCGCCCATGCGTGGGGATCGCCGTAAATGTTCAGCGTGCGTACGATGATGAACAGCATGGTAACCCCAACGCCCAGCCTGATCAGCGCTTTCTTTCTTCGTGCGGGGTCTACATCACTGGCATACAATCTGCCGAAACAATAGCCCGTGGCCATGGTTCCTATCCAGGGTATGATCGGATAGCCGACAAATATATCGATGTACGAAAAACTGAACAGGCGTTGCTCGTGCAGGAAGGCCCAGAAGAATGCATTCCCCCCTTCTCCGGGAACATGCACATTGTCGAGCAGGTTGTGGGCTGTCATGCACAGCAAGCCTATAACCAGTATCAACGGCATGGGAAAATAAATGAGTAGCGACAAGCAGATCATACTGATGCCGATGGACCAGATCACTTGCCAGATCAGTATTACATAAGGATGGAAGGTCCATCCCGGTGTTACCACCAGCATTTCCAGTACTACCAGCCAAAGGCCTCTTGTAAAAAGGAAAAAAGAAAGTTCTTTGGTTGTTTTGCGGCTCTTGCTCAGGTATGCAGCCGTGCCTGCGAGAAAAGTAAAGATGGGTGCACAGAAATGTGTGATCCATCTTGTAAAAAATAATGCGGGCGTGGTGTGTGTAAGGTCCGTGGGATCGAAGAGATAAGCTCCCTGGTGAAAATAATCCCTTACATGGTCCAGGGCCATGACCAGCATGACAAAGCCTCTCAGCAGATCGATCGATTCAACGCGTTTATTTTTTACCTGGGCAGTTAATGTTGAAGTCATACTCCGTGGGTTTTAGTTGGGGCGACAGCCTGTAAATTTAACCAAAAGCCGGAGTTGTGTTACCAAATTTTACCTACATCGCTATAAGCCAGTTTTTTAACAATGGTAGCTCCTTTCATTAAAAAGAAGGTAGGTCTTACCCTCGCCGCTGTTTTCAGCACAATGGCATCGCATTTTAAAATGTGATATTGTGGGAAGAGTACCGTTGCTTTTTCGGGTTCCGCTGTAACCAGGAACAGCGGTATTTTTTGCTGTAAAGCTTTGCCGGCTACTGTTTCAAGCGCTGCCTTCCATTGATCTACCCCATTCATGTCTTTGGTCATTACCAGCAGGTAATTGCCGGAGGAAGCAAACAAGGCGGAAGTGGTATCCATGCCAGTGATGGTTTGTATGGCGAACTCTGGGATCGCCGGTTGAAGGCCATTCCCTTTTCTGGCTATTTTATCCTGTCTGCCAACATACTGGTAGGTAGAGTCGAAATCGGGCGGAAAATGATCCTGGTCGAATGTGCGTTCTTTTCCATTCTTCCGGTAAGTGAATACGATGGACATACTATCGGGCACAGCGCCTGCTGGTTGTTTCATTTGTTCCGCAATATTATTCCCTGCTTTATAAGGCAGACAATCAACCAATGGCAAATGCTTCAACACATACCATTGCAAAGCCGAAGTAAACAACACCGCTACGAACACCGCAAATCCTGCTACCTTGTTGCGGCCACCGGCAACAGTAGAAAAAAAGAGTACAAGGATCAATAACAACAAGACCAGGTCTTTCCCGAAAGATTGTGCAGGTGTAAGCGGAATACAATCACCAAAACATCCGCAGGTTTTGATCTTGCCCGAGAGCAATGCATAGCCCGTGAGGAAGCTGAAGAAAATAATGAGCAACAATAATAACCAGTTCACCAGTTTTTGCTGCCATCCTACGATCACCGCAACACCAGCTCCTATTTCGAATGTATTCATGATGAGGGAAAGGCTCAGTGTATAATCGTGAAAACCATTCCACCCCCACACTTCAAAAAATTCCTGCATTTTGTAACTGAGTCCGAGCGGGTCGTTGGCTTTTACCAGGCCGGAGAAAATGAACAGCAGTCCCACCAGCCAGCGGATAATGGTCAATACTCGTTTCATCTGTTGGTTTTATGGTTTTGGTTAGTGCTTCCCTTCAGCTATCAGGATGAGGGCAAAAACAGCATAGTTCACAATGTCTACATAATTGGCATCGATGCCTTCGCTGATCAGTGTTTTTCCTTCGTTGTTCAGTATCTGCCTGATGCGCATGAGTTTCATGAGAATGAGGTCGGCAAAGCTTTCCTGGCTCATTTCTCTCCAGGCTTCGCCATAATCGTGGTTTTTATCCTGCATGGTTTGACGGGCCATGCCCACAGCGTGCGCATATAGTTTTTCTACCCGCTCCAGGGGTAATTCCTCCACCATGGCATCGTTCAGTTCCAGTTGTATCAACCCAATGACCGCATAGTTCACGATGCCCATAAATTCAGATGGAATATCATCCTGCACTTTCTGCGTTTCCAATTCCTGCAGGTTGCGTATGCGCAGCGCTTTGATGAAGATCTGGTCAACCACGGAAATGGTGCGCAATACACGCCAGGCTGTGCCATAATCTTTTGTCTTCTTGAGAAAAATATCCCTGCACTGTGCGATGGCCTGGTTGAATTGCTGGTCGGTCTGGTTCATTATCGGAACAAAGGTTAAAGGCTTTGAATATCTTTGATGCGGATGCAATATAAATCAATAGACAGAATGTTCACACTTAACTGCAAGGGAAGGCTGCTGGCGCTCGACAAACCTGTTGTCATGGGTATCATCAACAGCACACCCGATTCATTTTACAGCGGCAGCAGGCAACAGACCATTGATGGCGCCTTAAAGCAAGCCGCGCTGATGCTGGAAGAAGGCGCTGCCATACTGGACATCGGCGGTCAGAGTACAAGACCCGGCGGTGAACAGTTAGGAGCAGCAGCAGAACTGCAACGGGTAGCGCCGGTTATAGAAGCGATAGCCAAAGCGTTTCCGCAGGCTTATATTTCTATTGATACTTATTATGCAGAGGTAGCACAGGGTGCAATTGAAGCGGGTGCCTGCATGGTGAACGATATCAGCGGCGGCAGTTTTGATACCGGTATGTTACAAACCATAGCCGCACTCAAAGTACCCTATGTATGCATGCACCTGGAAGGAACACCGCAGACCATGCACCAAAAAGCAGACTATCCTTCATTAATGCAGTACCTGCTCGATCATTTCATTCAACGCATTGCGGCCTGTCGCGATGCAGGCATTACCGATGTGATCATTGACCCTGGTTTTGGCTTCAGCAAAACCACTGCGCAGAATTTTCAACTGGTGAAAGAGCTGGGGCTTTTGAAAATGCTGCAATGTCCTTTGTTGCTGGGGGTATCGCGTAAGTCTACCATTTACCGTACGCTGGGCATTACACCCGAAGAGTCCCTGAATGGCACTACGGTTCTCAATACCATGGGGTTGCTCAATGGCGCCAATATTTTACGGGTGCACGATGTGAAAGAAGCTGTGCAGGCCCTACAGCTTGTTACACAATAAAACTTTGCCTTTTGCCCCGGGCTTAAGCCCGGGGCAAAAGGCAAAGAGTAATGTTATATATCCAATCTTATTTTTTGGGCTGGGCGGCAGCAGCGGCATTCGGTGCCGGAGCAGGCGCAACGGCAGCAGGAGCTGGTGCGGGCTTGGCAACATCTGTCACTTCCACATCGAACACCAGGTTATCCCAGGGTCTGATGGCCGGGGGCATACCTCTCTCGCCATAAGCCAGCATACAGGGGATAAACAGCCTTCCTTTACCACCTTTGGCAAACAGGCGCAGACCTTCGTCCATTCCGGGGATCATGCCGGGGGAACCAATGATTACCTGGAGCGGATCTTTGTGAAGACTGGCCGTTTCGTTATTGGAATCAAAAGACTTGCGTTTTGCATCGGTAAAATATCCTTTGTACATCACAGAAGCCTGGAAGCCGGAATCTGCTTTTTGTCCTTCACCCGCACGCTGTATTTCCACCAGCACACCAGAAACTGTTTTTTGGGTTTTGATGCCTTGTTTGGTGGTATAGTCAGCCAACTCTTTCACTTCCCTTTCTTTTTCTGCCTCTACTTCCTTTTTGTGGTCGGCGATCATCGCTTCCTGGTTGGGGAATGTTTTGATAATCTCTATGCGGCCATTGATCATATCTCCGCTATGAAAATCAGGACTGTTGGGATCGATCATCTGCATTTTTTTCAGGGTATCAATGCTCAGTGCAAATTCAGCTTTATCGCCCGGCGCCATTTTGGTAATGAACTCTGTGAAATTGTATTTACCCAGGCGGGTTGTATCGATTACGAAATAAGCCGGAACGTGACCAAATGAAACATTCAGTACGGTATCTTTCGGAGAAAGCTTGTATTCAATATGGAATTTTACAAACTGTCCCTGCTTCAGGGTTTCTTTGCTGCCTCCTTTTGTGATCTTGTATTTCATACCGGAAGGCGCTTTCTGGTATTGGCTACAACTGGCCAGCAATACAATTGCCAGCAACAGGGTGGTTGTTGTTCTCATCATGGTTGTTATTGTAATTGTTGTTGATAAGTTTTTATGATCGTTTTGAATTTTTGTACGGTTGCTTCCAGGCTGTCGCTGCTCCTTCCACCGGCCGCGTTCTGATGGCCGCCTCCCTCAAAATGTTGTCTGGCAAAAAGGTTCACATCAAAATTTCCCTTGCTCCTGAAACTCCATTTCCGTTCTTCATCGCGGTCGATGACCAGGGCACCGAGCCGCATGCCTTGTATCGTTAGCAAATAGTTGACCAATCCCTCTGTATCACCCGTTTTAATGTCGAATCGTTGCAGATCCTGCCGGGTAATATGCATCAGCGCCGTATTGTATTCGTACAATATTTCCATCCTGTTCAGGAGCGCATAGCCAATGAAGCGCAACCTTCCCTCCAGAAAATTATCGTAGATCATCTCATGCACGTGGGTATGGTTGAGGCCCAGTTCTTTCAGGTGGGCTGCCATACGGTGCACGGCCGCAGTAGTAGACGGAAAACGGAAAGAGCCGGTATCGGTCATCAGCCCCGTATACAAACACGCTGCCATGTCCAGGTTCAGTTTATCAGCATGACCCGATGCGATGATGAAATCATACACCATTTCACAGGTAGAACTCTTAGAGGTATCACTGATACCATAGGCAAAAGCCTCTTCCTGAGGTTGTTGGTGATGATCGATCAATATTTTGGTACAGGTAGCTTCGGTGAGCGGCTGCTCCATGTTTTTGGTGCGATGCAGGATGTTAAAATCCAGACAAAAAATAATTTCGGCCGACTGGATCAGGTTTTTTGCCTTGTCGCGATAGCGTTCAAAATCAATGACCCGGTCCACACCCGGCATCCAATCAAGAAAATTAGCCCAGTTCGTGGGGGAAATCACGACTGCTTCATGCCCCAGCGCCGTGAGGAAATGGTACAGTCCCAATGCCGACCCCATAGCGTCTCCATCGGGTTTCTGGTGCATGGTAATGACCACTTTGGCAGGGGTATTCAATCGGGGGTAAAACAGGTCTATTGCTTGCATAGAGTCGCGGCAAAATTGCAGTTTCCGGCTTATTCTATCAAATCAATTTAGGGGACTTTAACAAAAAACAGGTCGCAATACCCTATTAAAAGGGATGAATGCTTAGCTTTGCGGCCGAAATTTTATCAGTATATATGAGCAACAGAACATTTACCATGATCAAACCCGATGCTACTTCCAAGGGGCATACAGGGGCTATTCTCGACCAGATCATCAAAGCTGGTTTCAGTATAAAAGCTATGAAATGGACCCGTCTAACCACAGAACAGGCCGGTCTTTTTTATGATATTCACCGCGAGCGTCCTTTTTTCGGTGAACTGGTTGATTTTATGAGCAGTGGTCCGATCGTAGCGGCCATCCTCGAAAAAGACAATGCTGTAGCTGATTTCAGGAAGCTCATCGGAGCCACCAATCCTGCCCAGGCAGAAGAAGGCACTATCCGTAAGCAATTTGCCGCTTCTGTAGGAGAAAATGCTGTACACGGTAGCGACAGTGATGAAAATGCAGTCATTGAAGGCGATTTCTTCTTTTCTAAGCTGGAACGCTATTAAGACGCAGAAATAAAGTAATCCAAAAGGCCATTCGCCATCTGGCGGGATGGCCTTTTTCATTGCACTATGGCACATTGAGCCATTTTCAAATCAGATAAGATATATTGCAGCTTCGCAAAACCGGCATCATGTTCGAATTCCATAAGGACAGAAAAAGATATTTCGATATTCAGGTATGGAATACTGAGAAATATGTCATTCCCTTTATTGAAAAAACCTTCCCTATTCAGCCTGGCATGCGTGTTTTGGAGATTGGTTGTGGAGAAGGAGGTGTATTGAAGGCGTTCGTCAATAAGGGATGTACAGGTGTAGGGGTGGAACTAGATAAACCACGTATCGACAACGGTGTGGTTTGGCTGGCCGATGATACTGCTGCCGGCAGGATACGGTTTGTAGCCAAAGACATTTACCAGGTGGATGTGGAAACAGAATTGGGCGGCAGTTTCGACCTTATTGTGTTGAAGGATGTTATTGAGCATATACACGATCAACCCAGGTTGATTGCCTGGATGAAACATTTTCTTACCAAAGAAGGCGCTATCTTTTTTGGTTTCCCGCCATGGCAAATGCCTTTTGGCGGTCACCAGCAATTGTGCAGAAATAAATGGCTGTCGAAACTCCCCTACTATCACTTATTGCCGCTTCCAGTTTACAGGGCCATCTTACAGCGCTACAAAGAACCTGTTGCCGATCTGCTGGAGATCAGGGATACACGCATTTCTATTGAAAGGTTTGAGCGTATAGCGAAGCAGGCAGGTTACAAGATTGATCACAGGTTACATTACCTTATCAATCCCATCTATGAATGGAAATTCGGCTGGCACGCGAAAGCGCAGTTGCCTGTTTTGCGTGATATCCCTTATATCCGCAACTACTTCACCACTTGTGTGTACTACCTCATCAAACCGCTTCAAGCATGAAAAAAAGATTGGTGGTGTTGACGGGCGCAGGCATCAGTGCAGAAAGCGGACTGAAAACTTTCCGAGATAGTGATGGTTTATGGGAAGGATATGATATATATGAAGTGGCTTCTCCGCGCGGATGGCAGCAGGCGCCACAGGTTGTGCTCGATTTTTACAATATGCGCCGCAGGGATGTAGCTCTTGCACAACCTAACGCTGCGCATAAAATATTGGCAGCGTTGGAACAGGATTTCGATGTCCACATCATCACACAGAATATCGACGACCTGCATGAACGGGCAGGCAGTACGCAGGTATTGCATTTGCATGGCGAGATATTCAAAATGCGCAGTGTGCTCGATGAAAACATTACTTATCCCATCCGTGAGGATATCCGTTTGGGCGACAAAGCGCCCGATGGCGGGCAACTCAGGCCCCATATCGTTTGGTTCGATGAACCCGTTCCTATGATCGAAGCGGCTATACAAGTAGCACGGACAGCAGAACTCTTTGCAGTCATCGGCACTTCATTGGTAGTCTATCCCGCGGCAGGGCTTGTCAATTATGTGCCTTATGGCGTACCTAAATTCATTGTCGACAAACATATCCCTTCTTCCCCATCGTTATACAATGTAACTGCTATCGAAGCTCCTGCTTCGGAAGGGGTACAATTGTTAAAAAACAAGCTGGCGGCGTATCTTTAGACTTTTGCTAACATCGGCTGTTATAATCTTGCACAAATTTCATTGCATGAGGGTTGGTTTACTTTTCGTTTCCTGGTTTATTGCACTTTCCGCTACTGCTCAACTGAGTGAACAGTACCTGGAACTCAAAACTTTTACGGGCAAGCAAACCAATTTGCCAACCGATAGCAGCACGGCGCTTTATCCATATTATCACAAAGAACTGCACTACCTCTACCCGTTGTATAAAGCTTTTCAAAAAGAAAAAACAATCCTTGCGGCCACGGATGCTGCTAGTTATTACGACCAGCTTTCGCAGGCCCTTGCTTTTGTGGGTGATTATGCAAGCGTTTTGCAATTGAGCAAACTGGGACACGATCCTGTGGGTGACACGGCTATAGGGTTTTCCAACAAGCAAGCAGAAATAGTAAAATCGATTCAGTACACTGATGCCAGGCAGTATATTTTGAAAAAGGCGGCTGCCAGCCGCGCTGTGATGATCAATGAAGCACACGACAAGCCCTTGCACAGGGTTTTCACCGCTTCTTTGCTGGAAGGCCTGTACCAACAGGGATTCCGCTACCTGGCCATGGAAACCCTGAACACGAATCGCAACACACCGCTTACCCGGTTGAATATGTACACCGGTCATTATACCTGCGAACCTATGGGTGGGGAATTGGTGCGAAAGGCCCTGGAAATAGGTTATAAACTGGTGGCTTATGAAGATTCTCTGGCGTACAAACACGGACCCAATCAACGCGAATACATACAGGCGTCGAATATCAATGCGATCCTGAAAAAAGACAGCACTGCTAAAATACTGGTACATGCCGGTTACGGGCATATATCGAAAGTGGCTACGGAAGACTATATTCCTATGGCCGCATATTTTAGCGTGATCTCCGGCATCGATCCGCTGACCATTGACCAGACTTCTCTGTGCGAAGGAAGCACGTCGAATGACAAAGCCAGTTTTTATGAAACATGGCTCAAGCTTCGCCCCGTTGCAGCTCCTGTAGTTCCTTTGCAAAGTGATACCGCATTCGATCCCTTTGGCAATAAGTTGTATGATGTTTACGTGATCCATCCGGCAACAAAATTTCATAACGGCCGCCCGCAATGGATTAATATGGATGGATGGAAAAAAGAACTGCCCGTACCTCCGGCATTTCAATCCCTCTTCTTTGTACAGGCTTATTATGCCAATGAATACAATGATAAAACCGCCGGCCTGGTAGTGCCAGCCGATCAAACTTATATCAATGCACCAAACGGTTATTACTACCTCTATCTACGCAAAGGCAGGTATAAAATAGTTTTCCGGGATAAATTATATGCAGTGTTGGGAGTAAAGGAGATTGAGATGAAATAACACCTTCAGTATTTGGCCTAATTTTTAGGTAGGGAAGATTTTAGAAAGTCAATTTCTTGTCGTGGAAGAAAAAAACCTTTGATGCAGTTAGGGTTTCTGATAGAAAGTTGGATATGCGTTTTTTCAGCGATCCCAGCCCCGGTATATGCAGGGCCGCCTTCGGTAAATACCCCTCTTGCCGAATCGAATATTCTATATTTACTATACCCTTTCAGTTGTATATCTGTAGCAACCCAGTTAGTAATTTGATCATGCATAAATTCTATCACCTTGCAATCCAGTTCACGTAGGATTTTATCTTTATGGTGATCTGTTTTGATGTCTCTATTTTGGGGGAGTGTTTCACCAACATCTTTATAGGTTTGAGCCAGTAATGAATAAGATCCCTTAATCATTGATATAAATCGCGAATCAGAAAGATCAAAACAATACCCTAAATCCAATACTGCTCCGATTACAGCAGGGGTATCAATCTCACCTCTTCGTTTTTTATCTTTTGCCCATTCAAGAGCCCTATCAATGTTGTTTTCCCAGAAATACATGTCATGCCCCAGCCAGTCATAAGGTTTTTCACTCTTTTTAATAAAATCCGGATTTGATAACAGCTTGTTCCGAATGGCGGCCTCGCATCCATGAAAAGCAATAATCAACCCTGGCCTCGAATAGTACATGGTTACTTTGTAACCCCTTTTCTCATGAACCTGCCAATATTCCGATATGGTTTGGTATAATTACCTTTTTTCGTCAGGATACCTGCGGAAACAAGAGACGCAAACGCTTGTTCTTTTGTACGCTTTTCAGACAGTTTTTTCTTAAACATGTCTATTAACCTTTTAATATCTTGATCAGTCATACTACAAATTTACTGTAAGCAGCTTGCAAAAAAACAGGAGTTTGTACGTGATTTTTTTAGCAATAAATCAGATCAGGAATATACAATTGAAGAACCGTATTCAATCGGTCATCAGCTATGCAAGCCGAAATAAGAAAGGGTTATCCATACTGCCACAAAGAAAAAAGCAGCCAATGCATCATTGGTCAATGATTTGAGCGGTTTTTTTCTGATAAAAAGTTGATAGCATACCCACAACACCATTAAAATAACAGGGCCGAAAAAACGCAGCATCCAGAGTGTATAAGGAACAGACATATACTTTCTATTTTCCTTGAAGTGTTTCTGCTACTATAAAGCTACAACTTATTATTTAAAAAAGATATACCCGATGAATACCGCTGCTATCACTCCTATCAGATCGGCCAGCATACCGGCCCAGATGGCATAACGCACTCTCTTGATGCCTACGCTACCGAAATACAACGCAACAATATAAAAAGTAGTATCGGCGCTGCCCTGGAATGTAGAAGCCAACTGGCCAATGAAACTATCAGGGCCATGCGTTTTGAAGATATCCAGCATCAGCCCCCGGGCGCCGCCACCGCTGAAAGGCCGCATGATGGCAACCGGCAGGGCCGGTACAAAATCGCCCCGCATACCGCTGGCCGTAAAACACCAGGTAATAGCGTTGATGATCGCATCCAAAGCGCCACTGTCGCGGAATACACGAATGCCTACCAGCAACCCTACTAAGTATGGAATGACTTTGATCACCACATCCCAACCTTGCTTGGCCCCATCAATGAACGCTTCAAAGACATTGATCTTTTTCACCCAGCCACCGATGAGGAAAGAAGCCACGATGAGAAACAATATCAGGTTACCCAGCACATTGGTGAATGTTTCTTTGGCAAAAAGCGTGGAGCTGCCCGCAGCGGCTTTCGAAGGCAATCCATCTATAAACCATGCAAATAATAATACACTGGCAATGATACCACCCAACCACAACAGCAATACCTTATCCATCCGGATGCGCTGGTATGCAATGGTGATGATGATGCTGGCCATCGTTGCAACAGTGGTAGCTACCATCAGGGGCACGAATACACTGGTTGGATTGACACTGCCCGCCCCGGCGCGATAGGCAATGATCGACAAAGGAATGAGGGTGAGTCCGCTCGTGTGCAGCACCAGGAACATGATCTGTGCATTGCTGGCCGTGTCTTTGGCAGGATTCAGTTCCTGCAGGCTGTTCATGGCTTTCAGTCCGAATGGGGTGGCTGCATTATCCAAACCCAACATATTGGCGCTGAAATTCATCACCATTTGTCCCATAGCCGGGTGCTTTTCAGGTACTTCCGGGAACAACCGCTTCATAAAAGGATTCAGCAAACGCGCCAGGAAATTAACGGCACCGGCCTTCTCTCCAATATTCATCAATCCCATGAAAAACATCATGGCGCCGGCCAGCGGAAGGCCTATTTCCATCACTGAAGACTTGGAGGCATCAAATATTCCCTCCACCAGTTTTTTGAATATTTCATAATCCTGGAAAACGATCAGTTTCACCAAAGCGATCGCCAGTCCGATCAGGAAGAAAAATATCCAAACATAGTTTAATGCCATAGCCTGCAATTAATGAGGTGAAAATAAGGAATGGGGCTATATTTGCGGCTCAAATTTTGAAGTAATATGGCTTTACAAGCAGGAATCGTGGGACTACCCAATGTGGGAAAATCGACTTTGTTCAATGCCGTGAGCAACAGCGCCAAGGCGCAGGCAAGCAATTACAGGTTCTGTACCATTGAACCCAATGTTGGATTGGTAGACGTGCCCGATGAACGCCTGAACAAGCTGACCGAACTGGTAGTACCCAATCGTACCGTACCTACCCAAATGGAGATCGTGGACATCGCCGGACTCGTAAAGGGCGCCAGTAAAGGTGAAGGTTTGGGTAATAAATTCCTGGGCAATATCCGTGAAGTGGACGCCATCATTCATGTGATACGCTGTTTTGAAGACGAGAACGTATTGCGCGAAGAAGGCGCCATCAACCCTTTGAGCGATAAAGAGATCATCGATACGGAACTACAGCTGAAAGACCTGGAGAGCGTGGAAAAGAAAATGCAGCGCGTAGAAAAAATGGCCCGTGTAGGTACCGATGCCAAGGCCAAAGCAGAATTCGAGGTACTGACACGTTGTAAAGAACACCTGGAAAAAGGGAAAGGCATCTTCTCACTGGGATTGAGTAAAGAAGAAAAGACAGCCGTAGCCGATCTTTTCCTGCTCACCGATAAACCCGTGTTGTATGTAGCCAATGTCGACGAAGCATCCATGCATACCGGCAACAAATTCTCTCAAATACTGATCGACGGTGTGAAAGGCGAAGGCGCCGAAGTGATTGTAATGTGCAACAATATTGAAGCACAGATCGCCGAAATGGAATCGCCGGATGACAAGCAGATGTTCATGGAAGAGTACAAAATGACTGAGCCCGCCTTGAACCGCCTCATCCGCTCTGCCTATAAATTGCTCAACCTCGACACTTATTTCACCGCCGGCGTACAGGAAGTACGGGCATGGACCATTCACAAAGGATGGAAAGCGCCACAGGCTGCCGGTGTGATCCACAGCGATTTTGAAAAAGGATTCATCAAGGCTGAGGTGATCGCTTATGATGATTTTGTTAAATTCGGAAGTGAAGCCGCAGCGCGCGACAACGGCAGGTTGCGCATAGAAGGAAAAGAGTATCTCGTCAAAGATGGCGACATCATGCACTTCAGGTTTAATGTGTAAATTGGAGCCATGAAAAAGACCTTTCTTGCATTTATTGCTGCCACTGCTTTATTAGCAGGCTGTCGTGATACCAACAAAAGCGACGATGCATCGGCTCCTGCCATTCTTGCTCCGGCAGTGATCAATTACAGTCTGGTAAAAGTTTACCCGCATGATACCAGTTCTTATACGCAGGGACTGATCTGGCAGAACAATACCATGTACGAAGGAACAGGCTGGCGTGGGGTTAGTAAGCTGCGCACTGTAGATATCAATACGGGTAAACCCATCAAGCAAATATCACTGCCTGATACCGTTTTTGGTGAAGGCATCGCTATATTAAACAACAAGATATATCAACTTACCTATCAAGAACACAAAGTATACGTTTACGATCTATCCAGTTTCAAAAAACTGCAGGAATTTGAGTGGCCCTACGAAGGATGGGGACTCACCACAAATGGTAAACAACTAATTATTTCAACCGGTGATAGCAACCTGTATTTCGTAAACCCTGAAAACTTCCACATCGAAAGAACTGTTGGCGTAAGTGATAATAATGGGTATGTACCCAACCTGAATGAGTTGGAATATGTTAATGGTAGTATTTATGCTAACGTTTACGAAACCGACTATATTATCAAGATTAACCCGGAAACAGGCCATGTGGATGGCAAGGTCGATATGTCGAGTTTATTACAAAAAGCAGGTGCCACTTATGATCCCCGACAGGTAGATGCTGGTTATGTTTTGAATGGCATTGCTTATGATGCTGCCAAAAACAGCTTTTATATTACCGGGAAAAGATGGCCTATCCTCTGTGAAGTGAAGTTCAATTAAACACTGCCTGTTTTTGAAAAAACATAGATCACCGAGCTGCATTTTTTTGCATTAGAGAATGCTTTGACATTCGACCAGATGCCTGTACGCAGCGCCCCGGGGAGATTGGATTTCCCATTCTTATATTGTTCACTAAGCATCGATACATACAGGCTATCGAACCACATAGGTAAAGTTGTTTCCAGCCTGAAGCCTTTTTGTTGTGCGAGTAATTCCATTCCTGCAGGAGAGAAATGATATAGGTGCCTGGGCACATCGTAAGCCGCCCAATACTGTTGGTACACCGTAGCATCGTAACTGGTATAATTAGGTACGGCAATAACCAGTTTCCCTCCCGGCTTCAGTATGCGGGCAAATGTTTGCAGGTACCCATGCAGGTCGTGCACATGTTCCAGCACATGCCAGAGGCTGATCGCATCGTAACGGGCATCGGGCAGTGTATACAATGTTTCCGGTGCTTGCAGCTCCAGTCCGTATTTCGTTTTGGCCCGCTGCCTTGCCGTTTCATCAGGCTCTAATGCCGTTACCTCCCAGCCTGCCTCGCGCATCGCATCTGCAAAAGCGCCGATGCCGGCGCCCACATCCAACAATAATCCTTTTTCTTTACCTGTAACGCGCTGTATCAATTTTCTTTTGCTGCGCAACGTGTAATTACGCACCAGGTGGTAAAGACGGTTGATAAGTCCTTTATTGGTATCTGAATGGGAAATGTAGGCGGCGGATTGGTAATAGAGACCAATAGATGCAGCATCGGGCACCAGTTGTGTAAACCGGTTAGCGCATCCGTCGCAATGCCATATTTCGAAGAGCTCTTTGCTCACCGTATGGTCTTTTACTCCCAATACGGGTTGTATTGCAGCACTCTGGCAAAAAGGGCACAGGGTATGATTGATAAAATTTTTGTCGCTCATGATCATCTGAAAATAGATCGAACCGGATGCAAAGAAAAGAGATTATGCGTAGTAAAAAAGAATGATT
This sequence comes from Hydrobacter penzbergensis, assembly GCF_900106985.1. Taxonomy (NCBI): domain Bacteria; kingdom Pseudomonadati; phylum Bacteroidota; class Chitinophagia; order Chitinophagales; family Chitinophagaceae; genus Hydrobacter; species Hydrobacter penzbergensis. The sequence goes on from NZ_FNNO01000013.1 coordinate 87,999, forward strand.
CCTATACCGATCAATAACAAGATAGCGGCATAGAGCCACCATTTATTATTGGAAGCTGAAGTTGGTTCAGCTTCTGCATATTCATTGCTGGTAGCTGCTTCGTTGGTTTTGAGTGCATGTGGCATGGATGCTGTATGCTCAAAAACAATGCCATCCGGCAGTGATACAGGCGGTAATAACTCATGCGGACTGGCAACGGCGCGGAATTCAGTTGTTCCATCTTCCCGTATAAAGAGATGGCCCACTTCCTTCAATTCAACTCCTGATTCACTGGTTACTTTGGTTTTCAGCTCTTCGGTATAGTCTCTGAAACGGTTAATGGCATCTACTTCATCTGTATCCATTTCCCATGCAAGAAAATCATAGAACTGTTTATCGGCCTGTACCGCCTGCTGACGGAAACTGATCACGGGAACCGGCGCCTGTATCAGCTTACCCCCTTCTTCCATCCGGGCAGGCCTGTTTTCAATAAGGAAGCGGCCCAGGCCCGGGATATCTAACCGGCGATGCAATACCAGGTATTTATACAGGTGTTCGTCCATCTTGCTTTTTTACCGGAACGAATATACAACTCCTCCCAACACATTCAGTCCCAATACCTGGTATTGGTTCCACCGCTGGTATTTGTTATTGAGGAGGTTGTTCACCTGGAACCATAGGTTGAGCTTGGGCATCACTGCAAATTCTATTCCCAGGTTGAGATCGGCAGCGGGATCCAGCTTCATGGCCTGCATCGATTTGCTGCGGTAATAAGGTCCGTCCCACAAGAATGCATCTGCTTTTACCTGCAGGTCTTTCAGCACTTTCCATTTCAGGGTGCCCGTCACTTCAAAAGGCAATTGTCCCCATGCCTGTTCATTCACCACCAGGGAAGAGAATTTTTGGAAAGTAGCGCCGGCCAGGAAGGAGAATTTCTCCTGTACATTATACCCTACTTCTCCATGCAGCTTCATCAGTTGCATACTAGGTTCATACAGTACGTTGAATGTCTTTCCATCGAGCAGATCGTTCACAAAAAGCGGTTGGTTATTGAGCTTGATGAACGACACGCGTCCTTTGTATGTGAAATGATTTCCTGCTGAGCCTTTGATGCCTGCATAGGTTTCTATCGCTTTGGTATTCTGCAGGTCTGTAAGCGCTGCTAACCAGGGATTGAATCCTGCGAGGGAATAGTAAGTATTCTTGTTATAATAACCTGTCCATCCGCCTTCCACCACCAGGGCGCTCTCCTTGATCCTCGCTTCTGCCGTGATATTGGGCAGGGTTGAAAAGTTCTGGTTATCCCATGAAGGTTGAATACCCAGGTAGAGTTTGAAATTGGGGGTGTTGAATTGCAAGGTAGGACTTACATAATAAAGGTTGTTCTTCAGTGTACGCTGGTTCGGCGTGGAGGGGAAGAAAGTGGCTTTGGAAATATCAGCTGTGAGCCCCAGGTCAAACGCATAGATCTTTGCAAAACCTTTATTGATGTTTGCTTTGGCCACCAGCGCGTATTCTTTATTATCGCGGTTATCGGCAAAATAGCGCAACTGCACCTGTGGATGGTAAGTAATATTAAAATCGTTGCGGGCCTTGTTCTGCAATCCTACTTCTATCCCTGCAGTATTGAAGCGGTTCAGCAAGCTGTCTTTTTTATAATTCAGCGAAGCCGGTTCATAACCATAAAAATAGCGCGTGGTGTTTTCATAAAAGGCTTTGGTGGTCCATTCGTTGTTGTGATTGGTATTCAGAATAGAGATCACATTCATGCCGAATTTCGAATATTGTTGTGCCGGCAGGTTGCCCTTGGTGGTTAAATAATTGGCGCGCAGGTTGGTGATGGATTTTTTACCGTCTCCAAAGGAGAAAGCGCCTTCGGCCAATCCTGTAGTATAATTACCGATACCTGCTTTTATGTAATGGTCATTCACCCATGCCAACCCACTATCCTGCGGCAGGGCCAGTGGTTTGATGGGTACCGGCTGGTAAGAGAACAGGAGGTTCTGCGCAGGAATATTATACAGCACAGGTACGCGTGATGAGTCTATCACCGGCGAAGCAGCGGTAAAATTCACTTTGGCCGCATTCTTCAATGAAGGCTTGAATGCAGAAGTCACGGTTACTACACGGGGCGCGGTAGTGTCTCCCAAGCCTTCGCGATTCAGTTTTGCCGGCGTAGATTCGGCCGCACTGAAAACGGCCGTCTTTTTCTTCGCAGGCGTAGCAGCCGTGTGAGACTTTTTTGTTTTCGCGGGCGCTTTTTTGTGCGCCGCTGTCTGTACTTTTTTCTTACCCTTCTTTTTATGCTGGGCCTGTACCGTTGCCGTTGTCAACGATACAAGCAAAAGAAAGCAACATATTTTCTTACAATAATGCATGTATGTAATACTTTAGGGTTGTTCTACTTTATTGACTTTATTCTTCTCCTGCTGCACCTGTATCAGTTTTTGCTGTGCTTCTGTTTTCAATTCGGTGATCGTAGCATTCTCAACGATACTCTTAAAAGTTGCTTCGGCATTGAACCAGTCTTTTTCTTTGGTATAGATATCACCCAGCAGTATATAGCTTTTGGCAACCCAGTATTCATAAGAACCCAGTTTCTTGATCACTTCAAAAGCTCCTTTTTCCGCCTCGGGTAATTTGTTCTCTGCGAACAGTATTTCTGCAGAACGGTATTGCGCTTCGGCGCTCCATTCAGATTTACCGGCAGCCACTACTTGTTTGTATGCAGCCAGCGCCAGATCGGGTTCATTGTTCAACTGGTGATTTTTAGCAACCACCATATTGGCCATCATCCTGTCGTCTGTAGCAATGCCTTTCTCCTGCAACAACTCCTGCGCATTGGGCGCCGCTTCTTTCCATTTTTGTGCTTTGAACTGGCAACGCAAAAGCCCTCGCATGGCTTCCAGTTTGTTTTCCTGTTGCCTGGCCAGCTCTTTCAGTTGGGTGAAATATTTTTCTGCAGAAGCATAATCTTTCAAATCGAAATAATAAATGCGTGCCGCCTGCAACAGGCTTCTTTCGGCATACTGGCTCTGTCCTTTGGCAGCAACTGCTGTATAATAAGGAAGCGCTTTGTTGTAGTCTTTAGCAGCGATGTACAATTCTGCGGTGAAATAATTGACTTCTATATTGTAACGTCCATCGGGGAATTTAGAGAGGTAATCGGCAAACCCTGCTTTGGCTCCTGCCACATCCTTTGCATCATAACGCATCATGGCAGAACGGAAAGTGAGTGAATCTTCTTCATTATAAGTTACCGGTTTCCCCTGTTGACGCATGAAAGCCACAAAATCGCCAGGCTTTTGATTGGCTACAAAAATGCTCCGGATATATTCCACTGCATCACTGCTTTCCTGTGTATTGGGATAATAAGCCACCAATTTTTTAAACTGTTCCAACGATTCGGCGTTCTTATCCAGGTTGAAATACGCAATGCCCATTTTCAAATAAGCCTGCGGATGCAGAGATGTGGCTTTGTTGTTATCCAACACCAGTTTCAACGGCGCCAGTGCAGCCTGGAAATTTTCATCGGCCATATAGGTATTGGCAATCTCCATATTGGCTTCGGCTGTATAAGCAGACCCAGGGAACTGCCGTTCCAGTGATTGCAGCAAACCTACTTTCTCCGTGTTCTTGCTTGAAGCGCCGGCTATGACTGCTTTTTGCAGCAGTGCATAATCCGCACCCGGCAAACGCTGACTGAGCACCTGTTCGTACATACGCAAAGCCTGTTTGTAATTACGGGTCATGAAATAACAATCGGCCGCTCGCAAATAAGCATCCTGCTCAATGGCAGAAGATGCACTGGAAACATAGCTTCCTGCCACCTGCTCAAAATGCCCGCGGGCCGCTTCGTAATTCTCTGTTTTCAGTTCACTGTAGGCCAGACTGTAACGCGCATTGGTGGGATTCACTTCTCCGTTAACCAGGGGATTGCGCAGGTAATTGCTCAGGAAACCGATCGCAGCGTCCGGATCGCCTTTGCGGTAAGCGATCTCCCCTTTCCAGAAATAGGTATAAGGAAGTTGCTGGTTATTATAGGGTGACTGTATGATCCGCGTAAGCAATTCATCTGCCTTGGTGATCTGCTGGTCATTGATCAGTTCTACCGAACGGCCATACAACAAACGCGGGTACAGCTTCACCGTATTTTCACTCTGTCCCGTGAGGCTTTCATACAGGCTCAACGCATCTTTATAATTGCTGGTATTGGCCAATGTGCTTACCAACAATTCTTTGGCTTCCTGTGAAAATTTTGATTGAGGGTGATCGGTGAGGAAAGACCGGAAACCTTTCAGCGCTGCGTCCATATAACCCAGGTCGTAAGACAGTTTCGCGTAGTTGAACTGCGATACTTCTTTCTGCACCGCATTGCTGTTATTGGAAGCGCAGAAAAGGAAAGCATTGCGCGCATTCGGTTTGTCGTTTGTCTTCAGGTAAGCATCGCCCAGCAGGTACATGCTGTTCTGCGCCAGGGAGTCTTCTCCTCCTCCCAACTGTTTGAATCCATCGATGGATTTTGGCCAGTTACCGGCTTCATAATAACAATAGGATAATTCATAAAGATCTTCGCGCCTTACTTTGTCTTTTTTAGATACATACTGCTCCAGGTAAGGCAGTGCACGCGCATACTGTTTCTTTTCAAAGAGGATATGTCCAACCAATTGCCTCAATTGCAGGTCATAATATTGGCCGGGCTTCGACAACATTTGCTCTCCATATTCGAGGGCCTTGTCTCTTTCACCGTTGAAATAATAGATCTCGGCAATATAAAAGGGAACGATGTTCTGGTATGCGGGCGATTGCTGTGCTATGCGAAAACACTCCAGCGCCTGGCTATAATTCTTCTCACTGAAAACGATGAAGCCATAATAATAGTTGGCATCAACATAATTAGGATCTTTCGGCAACTGGCGGATAGCATTGAACAAGGGTTTGGCCTTATCGAATTGCTGCATGCTGAAATAGGCATACCCCTGGTGAAATTTCATGTTGGCAATTTCACTGTTGCTCAGGTTGGCAATATTAGCCTGCTGATAATATTCCTGTGCTTTACCCAGGTTTTTGGTACGGTAATAATATTCGGCAAGATGATAGTTCATCATCTGCACATGCGGTACATCGTGTTCCAATTCTGAGAAAGCCACAGCCATGGGTTCGGCTGTTTCATCGTTCAGTTGTAATCCGCAGATGATATAATAATATTCGGCTTCCAGCTGTACCGACATAGGCAGGTTGGTTTTACCAATGCCGTTGCTGTATATTTTTTTGAACACGGGATAAGCCAGGCTGAATTGTTCCTTCTGGTACAATTCCTTGGCCGATTTGAATTCGGCATCCGGATCTTGTAAAACCTGCGTGGTTTGTGCATGAACCAATGGTCCTACACTGCAGCCAACGACAAGTAAACCAATCTTGAGAAGTTTATTCATAGCAAATGGGGTGTGCTTTAAGCTAAAACCTGTTTTAAAGGTAGCACGAGCTTTGCTTTAGCAAACATCATTCCATGATTTGTGGAAAAACAGATAGTTCCCGTAAGTTTGTCAACAAATCAGGATAACTCTATGTACGAACACATTAGCCAGGTAAGGGTACGTTATGCAGAGACCGATCAGATGGACATTGTATATTATGGCAATTACGCCCAGTACTTCGAAGTAGGCCGTACAGAAAGCATTCGCGATCTGGGTTTTACGTACAAAGAAATGGAAGCAATGGGTGTTCGTATGCCTGTGGTGGAGTTGAAGGCGCGCTACCTGCGGCCGGCCCATTACGACGATCTCATTACCATCAAGACCATATTGAAAGAATTACCCCAGGGGCATTCCATCACTTTTTTTAACGAAGTATATAACGAAAAAAACAAACTGCTCACCACCGGCGAAGTAACCCTGTATTTCATCAGTATTGAAACAGGCAAGCGCACGGTGATCCCCCACGAACTCCGGTCAAAGCTGGCTGTTTATTTTCCCGAAGAAGGTTTGATCCTGTAACCGACAATCAGCTTGATGATGGGTTGGTCGGATACGCTGGTCAATCCCCACCCATACCCGAGATTCAATTCCCAGTCGGATGATATATTGAGATCGGTAACAGCGAATAACTGATGTTGCTGCTGCGGATAGGGATCGAAACGAAACAGGTTACCCACAGAGCCATAATATTCCATTCCCACCGCGGCTACTTTTAACAGGTCATAACTGGCTTTGAAATTGGGTGAGAAAATAAATCCCTTGTTGCTGTTGAGGCCATGGAGCGACTTTTCGAAAGTTGGATTGAAAGAGAGATACGTCTTCCCTATTTTCTTATCTACAATGGGTCTGATCTCCCAGTTCCAGTCGTCTTCGCTGTATTGCGGTTTCTGATAACCTACCTCCATTGAAAGACTGGCCCCCAATGGCCAACCCCAGCTATCCGGTACCCTTACCCTCGGCCGTATATGGCTGCCTACATAGCTGGTTCTATTATCCGAACCAATGGCATTGAACAGGTAAAACCCCACTTCCAACCAGGGCGTAAACCCATGGGTAATTTCAATGGTTTCGTGCAAGATATGGTGCGTGGGAAGCACACCGTTCTCCACCAGTTTGGTGCCGCCGAAAATATAATTGCTGTGCAGCTCAACCATGGTAGTACGATGCTTCACCGTTTCCGACCCATATACCTGTATTTCATAATTGTCCTGCGCCTGGCTCAATAGTCCATTCAACAAACAATACAAAAACACCCCCTTTCTTTTCCAATACATCATGATTCAAATTTTATTTCAATTCATCTAACACAACAAACATTTTCTTAACGATATCGTTGGTAGAGCCGCTGTAATTATTGATCAGCAGCGCTACAGTATAAGTTGTACCGTCTTTCGCTTTATGATACCCGGCAAATCCCTTGACCGCTCCAATGGTTCCGCTTTTCAGTTTCATGTTATTATATACAGGTAATGCATCATAATAATAAGGAAACCAAGGCCTTATGCGGGCATATTGCAATACTTTTACCAAAGCATCTACAGTAATATGATTTTGGGGAGAAAGACCACTTCCATCGATCATACGCAGGCCTGTTGGGTCGATACCCCGTTCTTTCCAAAACTGCTTAACGATCTCCAATCCTTTTTCCGTGGAGCCGAACCCTGTTTTTTCGTAAGCGATGGTTTTGAGCAATGTTTCGCCATAAAAGTTGATGCTCTTCTTCATGAACCAATAGTTGATGCTGTCGAGCGTGGGCGACAGGTAGGTGTAAAGTGATTGGTAGTTGGCGGTGTCAACCCCTTCCGTAATATAATTGAATGAAGTGGGTTTCATGTCAGCCTTAGCAAGCCCTTGCGCAAAAGCCGACAATAATTGCATAGGCGGATCGGGCATGGAGGCTGCCACTACGAAAGCCTGCTCACCCGCTGGGATCGTTCCACGCAGGTATCCGCGGTTACTTAAAGGGGAAGTGTATACAATGGAATTATCCCCGGAACTTTTATCCGCAGCCGTAAGCTCACTGACAAGCTGTACTTGATACAATTCCGGATCTGATTTTACAATATGTACAGAATCACCAATTTGTGACCCTGAATTCAATATAATATCAAATTGGTTTTCATGCCAATTCAATGCCGATGTACCAGCGCCATAGTAATTGCCGATATCATCCCAGGGCCATCCGCCTGGCACCGTATTGGTTTCCCATTTCTGCGTATGCCCGATCAAAGCGCCTTTCAACCGGCGGATGCCCCGCGCCTGCAAAGTTTGCGTCAATTGCCGCATGATGGCAGAATCTCGGGTATTCTTATAACGCCAGCTTCCCATGGTGGGATCGCCATAACCAGTAATGTGAATATTCCCTTTCAACTTGTTGTTAATCAGGTAGCCATCGTAGCCGATTTCAGTTTTATATCGGAAACCGGGGCCCAGTAATTCCATCGCAGTAGCGCTGGTAATGATCTTCTGGCAACTGGCAGGAGCAAGCCCGGTCTCCGGATTCAGTTCAAACACCAGTTCGCCCGTCTCACTATTCACCAATTTCATACCCATTATGGCGTGTTTCATTTGCGGGTCGGCCAGCAAAGCAGTGGTTGCAGTTTCCAGTTTTGTTTTAACAGATTGAGCGTGCAAGACCATCATACACAATGAACAGACCGTTCCTGCTAAAAGCTTTTTCATTATACCTCTCATGATCCAATTGATTATCCTGTTACCTTGTGCCAAATTTCAGCAGGGCTAATTTATGGAAAAAGTTTTTGCCTCAATTATTACGATTGGCGATGAGTTACTGATAGGACAAGTTGTGGATACCAACAGCGCCTGGATAGCACAGGAATTAAATAAAGCAGGGATCATGATTCGCAACAGGGTGGCGGTTGGCGATGTGCGGGATGATATCTGGAAAGCATTGGATGAAGAAAGTGAAAAGGCGCCCCTGGTGCTGATCACAGGCGGATTGGGACCTACTGCCGATGATATTACCAAGTCGTTGCTCTGTGATTACTTTGGAGGCAGGATGATCCTGCATGAGCCCACCTTATTGCATGTACAAGATTTGTTCGAGCGCGTTTTTAAAAGACCGCTCACAGAGCGAAACCGCAAACAGGCAGAAGTACCCGATGTTTGCACGGTGTTGCGGAATGCTTTGGGTACTGCGCCCGGCATGTTGTTCAAAAAAGGGAACACCCGCTTTATTTCCATGCCCGGCGTACCCCAGGAAATGAAATGGATCATGGAACACCAGGTGATACCACAATTATCTTCCTGGTACCAAACCGGTCATATTGAACACAGAACTTTACTTACGGCAGGGATCGGCGAATCATCCCTGGCCGATATGATCAAAGACATTGAAGAAGCACTGCCCGCACATATTAAACTGGCTTATCTCCCCAATTATGGAATGGTGCGGCTTCGCCTGACGGCTTTTGGTAACGATTCGCAGCTATTACAAAAGGAGATCGACCATCATTTTGGTTTGCTGGTTACAGCAGTAAAAGATTACCTGGTGATCGATGATGATATTCCCCTGGAATTGGTGGTGGGACATCTCCTCAAAGAAAGGGGAAAAACATTGACTACTGCCGAGAGTTGCACCGGCGGTTATATTGCCCATAAGCTTACCTCCCATGCCGGCTCGTCGGCTTATTTTATGGGAAGCGTGGTGAGTTATGACAACAGCATCAAACAACGGGTATTGGATGTAAAGGCTGCTACGCTCGAAAGCAAGGGAGCCGTAAGCGAAGAGACTGTTCGCGAAATGATCCAGGGCATTTTGCAGGTAATGCGGACTGATTATGCTGTTGCTGTGAGCGGCATCATGGGGCCTGATGGTGGCAGCAAGGAAAAGCCGGTAGGTATGGTGTGGATCGCTGTGGGCGACCACTCTGAAACCATTGCCCGGCAATTCCATTTCCGGTTCGACCGGATGCGTAATATTGAATTAACGGCTATCAATGCCCTGAACCTTTTACGCCAGTTCATCCTGCAAAAGAGTTGATTAAATATCGCACCCGAACCATTATTTTTGTTGAGGTATAAGCACTTGTGCATACCTGTTTTTCGAGTCAGGAAAAGTTTTGGCCGATGATTATCCGATTTGTTTTAACATTGCGCAAAACTAACACTTGATCGTTTTTTTTTAGACCATTAAAAACAGTACGATAGTATGGCAATAGCGGAACTGGTGATGCCCAAACTGGGCGAAAGCATCATGGAAGCCACCATTCTCAAATGGCATAAACAGGTGGGTGATCGTGTGCAGTTGGATGAAACGGTACTTGAGATTGCTACCGATAAAGTAGACAGTGAAGTGCCTTCCACCGTTGAAGGGATTATTACCGAATTATTGTTCCAGGTGAATGAAGTAGTACCCATCGGCACTGTTATTGCTAAAATTGAAACCGGTGTTGCTGAAGCGCCTGCTGACCATGAGCCTGTTTTTGCTCCTACAGTCGAGCGCCAGGAAGCTGTAGCGCCTGTGCCAACAGAACAACCTGCGAAGCAGGAAGCACCGGTTGCGGAACTGACCGCCGAAGAAGTACCCTATGTACCCAATGCCGTAGAAATACCCAGTAAGCCTTCCGGCGCCCGTTTCTATTCCCCGCTGGTGTTGAATATTGCCAACAGTGAAGGCATCAGCCTGAGCGAACTGGAACGTGTACAGGGTAGCGGCAACGAAGGAAGGGTTACCAAAAAAGATATCCTGCAATATATACAGCAGAAAAAAGAAGGACATATTCCTGTTTACACGGCGCCGCAAACAACCACCACTGTCCCTGTACAAACTGCCATCACACCAGCTCCAAGTGTACCAGCGGTAGCTATTAGCTATTCCGGCAGGGTGGCCGACCCATCCCAGGTGGTACTCAGTGGCAGCACCGAGATAATGGAGATGGACAGAATGCGCAGGCTGATTGCCAAACACATGGTTGACAGCAAGCATACCAGTCCGCATGTGACCAGCTTTGCCGAAGCCGATGTAACCAATATGGTAATGTGGCGCGAGCGCGTGAAGAAAGATTTCGAGCAAAGAGAAGGTACCAAACTCACTTTCACTCCCATGTTCATAGAGTGCGTTGTAAACGTCATCAAACGTTTCCCGCTGGTGAATTGTTCGCTCGAAGGCGATAAGATCATCATCAAGAAAGATATCAATATTGGCATGGCTACCGCACTGCCCAGCGGCAACCTGATCGTACCTGTGATCAAAGGGGCCGATCAATTAAATGTGGTAGGATTGAGTAAAGCCGTAAATAACCTGGCCGATGCTGCACGCAATAACCGGCTCAAGCCCGATGATACCAATGGCGGCACTTTTACGCTCACCAATGTAGGTACTTTCGGCAGCCTCATGGGCACACCTATTATTAACCAGCCGCAGGTAGCCATACTGGCCGTTGGCGCCATCAAAAAACGTCCTATGGTTATTGAGTCGCCCAATGGCGATACCATCGGCATCCGGCACATGATGTACCTCTCACTCAGCTATGACCACCGCATCGTAGATGGCAGCATTGGCGCCAGCTTCCTAACAGAAGTGGCTAAAGAGTTTGAGAAATGGGATGTCAATAAGCAATGGTTCCATTACATATAATTGTTGGATGCTAGTTGTTAGAGTTGAGTGATATAGCTCCCTTTCTAACAACTAGCATCTAACAACTCACCACTTAACGCCTTCCTTCATATCATCTGCCGGCGTCAGTATCACCTGCTCGCCTTCCTTGATATCACCGAATATTTCGGCTTCTTTCGTAGTTTCATTACCGGTTCGGATATCTACTTTCGTAAGCGCACCATTACGTACCACCCAAACATATTTTCTTTCGGTTGAAGTAACCACTGCAGATCTCGGAACAGACAAAGCGGTTTCATTACCCTTCGATTCCAGCAATACATCTGCATACATACCCGGGGCCAGCGTGTTGCCATTATTCTGTACATCTGCTTCAATACGCTCAGACCTGAACTGGGTATTCATGTTCATCGATTTCCTGCTCAGTACGGCAGCTATCTTTTTGCCGGGCGCTGTGCTGGTTGAAAAGAAAAGTGTGTCTTTTTCGTGAAGCGATATGGCGATCTCTTCGGGCACATCTATCTGCAAACGCAAATGATCTACCTGCTTCAGTTCCAGCATCGGCTTGTCTTTCACAGCAGCACTTACCAGGGCGCCGGGGTGTACATTTCGTTCAGTGATTACGCCATCGAATGGTGCTCTCACCTGTAAATAGTCGATCATGGTTTGCTGCAAACGCCATTCGGCTTTTTGTGCATTGCATACGGCACTGTCTGCCGACACTTTAGCTGCGGCAGAAGAAAGGTCAAGCGGAGATACCGCACCTGCTGTGCGGGCTGCTTCCTGCAAACGATGGTATTTTTCTTTGTCGATGAGCCAGTCAGCCTGTGCCCGCGTATATTTTTCCTTTGCCTGCACCACAGCCTGTTCCAGTTCAGGCGCTTCAAGGGTCATCAGTAAAGTACCTTTGCTAACAGCACTGCCGATATCCACTTTCACTGTCTGCACATAAGCATTCAGTTTAGGGAATATACTTACTTGCTGGTAAGCGCTTAATTGTGCAGGCAGTTCCACTTCTTTTGCAACACCTGCTTTCTTCACAGTGGCTACCGGGTAATGGGCAGGGATATTCGCAACCTGCTGTTTTTCTTCCGCACGGTTCGTTGAGCAGGCAGCCAGCACAACACTTGCAGTAATGGATATGAGTATGTATTTCATTTTGTAAATTATTTAGTAGTTGAATCTTCCGGTAATAATGAAACGGGTTCAAATGCCGACCGCTGGCGTATCCAGGCGTAAACAAGCGGCACAATGAACAACGCTGCAAAGGTAGAAGCGGCGAGACCACCGATCACCGCACGGCCCAGTGGTGCCGATTGATCGCCCGCCTCTCCCAGTCCGCTGGCCATCGGTATCATACCGGCAATCATAGCAAGACTGGTCATGAGAATGGGTCGCAACCTAACACTTGCCGCCATCACGGCTGCTTTGAACGGGTCTTTATACGTGAGTCGTAATGTTTCGGCATTGGTAACAATCAGGATCGCATTGGCCACCGAAACGCCGGTCGACATGATGATACCCATATATGACTGCAGGTTCAGTGTAGAGCCTGTTGCTAATAGCAACAATAAAGCACCCAACAATACAGCCGGCACGGTAGACAATACTGAAATGGCCAGTCCGAACGATTGATAATTGGCCGCCAGCAATAACAAGATCACTACCACCGCTGCCAGCAAACCTGTTTGCAATGAGTCCAATGTTTCTGTTAACAAGGAAGACATCCCTTTGAGCTCCACTACAATGCCTTTGGGTGGTGTTCCTGCCTCTTTGATGATCTTTTGTACTGCAGCAGTAGCCGTACCCAGGTCTTTCTTATAAATATTGGCACTTACCGTCAGGAATCGCCTGGGTCCTGCCCTATCGTATTCTCCCGGCGCTTCATTAATAGAAATATCGGCCACATCAGATAAAAGCGGTCTCGCTTTTCCTTTTACCAATGAAATGGATCGCAACTGCTCCATTGAATTCATCAGGTATTCGGGAATCTGCACCTGCACCTGGTAAGTATAAGCTGCATTCTGATCGAGCCATTGTACTTTCTCGGTGAAACGGCTCGACGAAGTGGCATCTGTAATACTTCTCGCTACTTCTGTAAGGCTGAGTCCCATTTCCGCCAGCCTCGCCCTGTCGATATTCACCCGGATGGTGGGAAAATGCAAAGGCTGTGCAATCTGCACATCGCGCAGGTAAGGCAACTCCTTCATCCTGGTAGTCAACTGTGCGGCAACTGTTTTGATCTGGTCGAAATTCTTGCCTGCAACGCGTATCTCAATTGGCGTAGAAGCGCCCTGCGCCATGATCTTCTCTGTCAGTTCGGCCGGCTCAAAAGACAACCTTACTTGGGGATATGCTTTACCAATATTCTTGCGCAACTGATCCTTCAAATCTTCTAACCCGATCTTGTATTCTTCACTGATATTCACCTGCAAAACCGCTTCGTGTGTACCGCTATTGAAAACATAGAGGTTGCTGGAACCATAACTACTGGGGATCAATCCAACATAAGCCGAACTAACCGATACATGTCCCTGTACCGTACTATCGATCACATTGAGTATCCCCTTCACCGTTCTTTCTGTTTGTTCCAATCGTGTACCATCGGGTTCTTTGATCCGTATCTGCAACTGCCCGTTATTGATCTTGGGCAGCAGGTCTTTACCAATGATGTAGAAGCAAATACCCGCAGCGATGAAGCCCAACAGCAAATAAAGACTGACGATTCTTTTACGTGCAGGCATTTTGTTGCGGAGCCAGGAAGCTAATTTCAATTTAATACGCTGGAAAAAATCGTTGTGTGCTTCTTGCTTTTCTTCTTCACTGGTATGTACATCGATCTCCCTGATTTCCTCATTATCCAGCGCCAGTCCCGCATGTGCATGCGGCTGCCCCGCATGGTACTGGAACATCTCTTCTTTCAACAACCAGTTGGAAATAACCGGCACCAGTGTTTGTGCGGCGATAAAGGAAACGATCATGGCAAAGCCGATAGACAGCGAAAGCGGCAGGAACATGGCTTTGGGTACACCCGTCATCACAAAGGAAGGCGCGAAAACGGCGAGAATACACAAGAGGATCAGCAACAATGGAAATGATATCTCCTGGCAGGCATCGAGTATCGCCTGTCGTTTATTCTTACCCATTTCCAGGTGCTGGTGTATATTTTCAATGGTTACCGTGGCCTGGTCAACCAGTACGCCGATGGCCAATGCCAGTCCGCTCAGCGTCATGATGTTCACTGTTTGTCCAAACAGGTGCAGACAAAGCACACTACTCAATACCGATACCGGAATGGTAATGATCACCACGATACTGCTGCGCCAGTCCCGCAGGAACAACAGTACCATTAACCCGGTGAGAATAGCACCCAGCACACCTTCCGTCATGAGGCTTTTTACCGCGTTGATCACAAAGACCGACTGATCGAACTCGTAACTCACCCTTACATCATCGGGTAAGAGGTTCTGCATTTCGGGCAGTTTTGATTTCAGGTCCTGCACCACGCCCCAGGTAGAAGCGTCGGCTGTTTTTACTACCGGCAGGTAAACAGAACGTTTACCATTGATCAGCGCATAGTCAACCGTTACGTCCATCGCATCGGCTACTGTAGCAATATCATGTATGGCCACTGTTGCCGATCCATTGGTAACAATGGGTATGTCTTCAAACTCCTGCACTTTTTCTTCGAGAGAGTTCACGGTGGTTACATACATCAGGCTGTCTACCCGCAGGTTGCCCGATGGCGTCATAGCGTTGTTCTTGGATATCGCTTCCACCACCTGGTCGGGCGAGAGATTAAATCGCCTGAGTTTTTCCGGGTCTACACTTACTACCACTGAACGAGCGTTGGCGCCGAAAGGCGGCGGAGCCGATAAACCGGCCACCGCAGCAAAACTGGGTCGTATACGGGTAGCCGCGAGGTCGTAAATTTCTTTCAGCGATTTTGTTTTACTGCTGAATATCAACTGGCCTACCGGCAAAGAGGAAGCGTCGAAGCGAACCACCTGTGGCGGCAAAGCACCTGGGGGAAAGAACTTCGACGCCCGGTTCACTTGCAATGCTACCTGTGCCGATGCTTCGGCCATATCGGTAGATTCGTAGAAAGAGAGTTTGATGAGGGTAAGTCCTTGTATGTTCTTGCTCTCAATAGTTTTAATACCGTTCACGTATAGAAACTGATCCTGCATACGGGTGGAAAAGAATCCTTCCATTTGCTGTGGCGACATACCGCCATAAGATTCGATCACATAGATCGTGGGTAGGTTCAGCTTGGGAAATATATCGATCGGTATTTTTCTGACAGCCAGCACGGCTGCCAGCAGTAGACCTATGAACAGTATCAGCACTGTAATGGGTCTTTTTAATGCTGCTCTTACCATGCTTATTGAATTGTTTGGATGAATGAATGAAGAGAACCTGTTGCCGCTGCCTTATCCAACCTGGAAAGGAACCAGTCGCTCAGTGTGGTTGCATAATCCGTTTGTGAACGATACAATACATAAGAGGCGTTGGTAAGATCTATCAGCGAAATCATACCGGCCCTGTATTGGGCCAGTTTTTGCTGGTAAGTGGCTTCGGCCGATTGCAACTGAACCGGTATCTGTTCCAGGTTCAGCGATGTTGTTTGTAAAGCGAGGTCAGCCTGTCTTGCCTGGCTGTGCAATTGGGCGATGGCCAGGTTGGTTTCCTGTGTACTGGCTTCTGACTGAAAGCGGTTGATCGCGAGCTTATCGTGTTTGGATGTACTGTTGAACAGGTTATACGTAAAGCCCACTCCCAACATGTAATTGAAACGCTGGTAAGCGAATCCGTCTGACAGTGCTTTATACTGGTCGTTGTATTCAATACTCGATGCACGCCCCCAGGCTCCTGCAGCCAGTAATATCCTGGGCTGGTAAGACTTGCTGATGAGCTTGCCTTCTGCATCCACCGCTTCTTTTTTGCGGAGATAATATTGGATCAACGGGTTACCTGAGGTGTCATTGTTGGCCAAGGTATCCAACATCATTTTGTTGGGCAGTTCTTCTGCCGTGAAATCGATGCCGATCGTTTTGCCCGGTATACCTGTGAGATATCCCAATTGTTCTTTCAACTGGTTGAGCCGGCCCAGCGTCTGGTTGTAATTGATCTTTGTTCTGGCCAGTTCTGCTTTGGCAAGAGAAGAATCAGCTCCGGGCTTGATACCGCTCAAAGCCAGCGCTTGTATTACTCTGAAAATATTTTCATACCTGTCTATGTTCTGCTGATCGGCTTTGAGTTGATACTGGTCCTTACCAATGATCAGGTACAATCTGGCTACTTCATGTTGTACAATATAAGCGTCGCGATCAAGATCAGATTGTTTCAACGCCAGGTCTGATTTTGCCCGGTTGATCCTTGCCTGACGAAGTCCGAAATCAACCAGGTCATACTCTCCATATAATACAGCCATATTACCACTGGCAGCCTGGTAATTACCGTCTTTCCTGATACCTCCCGAAGTGGAAGGTATGCCACCCAGTGGCAAGTAGCTTCCTGCCAGCGAATTATCGGAGCTCAGATTCAGTTGTTCGCTCAACCGTATCTGGGGCAGCGAACTGTGCTGTGCTTCTGTGATCCCGGCCATACTGCTGTTGACCAATGCCTTCTTTTGTAAGATCAGGGGCAGGTTCGCAGTAGCGCTGTCGATCAGTTGTTGTAATGTATAATGTTGTTGTGCTTGCGGCGTGTGAAAAAACAAGAGTGTTATGCACAGCATAAAACCCTTTCTGCTATAGAAAGAACCCATAAAAACTATTTAGATGAAAAAAGGGAATGATTGCAATGGAATCAGGCCATTGCAGGCGGGCCCCGGTGCTGTGGTAAGTGCACCAGTTTAAAATCATAGGCCGGCGCCTGGTATCCGGTATGTACACATGTGATGTAATGTATAACAGGCAGTTCAGCCGTTACAAAAGGAGTAACAATGATGTCCTGCGGCTGGAATCTTTTGTTCAGCCTGGGTTTGTGATCACCGGCTTTTTTAGGCGTTGTACTGGTATAATGACGGGAAGCTTTGTCAGTGTCTGCTGTATGCCCTTTTTTGAATAAAGAAAAGGAGCTGGAAATAAGATCGAAATTATAGGTATTCTCTACCCAAAAAAAAGCACAGTACACCACCATCACTGGCAGGTAAGTCAGAAGTCTCATCAATGGCTTACGTATGTGCGTCATTAGTTTTAAAACTGTGCGGCAGCTTAGGGAGGACAAAGGTAAAGAAAGAATGCGAACCTGGCTGATTTTCACATAGTGTTAGTAAACAATTCAGGTATTCCTGCATCCTATTGGTAAATTCAGTAACCAAATGAATGGATATGAAAACCTTATCACAGACTTGGTTTGCCGATGGGTATATCGATTTCGAACTGAAAAAATATACCCTGCTAGCCTATTTACAGGAGATCAACGGTTATTTCAACCAGAACAAACTCTACCCGCAACTGGCCGATCTTATTTTCCATTATAACAACCTGGTGGCTTTCCGGGAAAACAAGAAATACCTGCAGGAGCAGTTTCCCAAGAAGCTGACCGGCATCCAGATCGAAAAATTACAGCTACTGTATGAATCGCTGGTACAGGACGATGAATTGATGCAGGAACTGGAAGAAATTATCAATTATGCTTCTTCCAACATGAAACGTACCATTACCAGCGCCACACAGATTTATGAATTTGTAGAAAGCACCCTTACCATCGAGCCCATCGGTATTATGCCGATGGATCATACAGAAGGATATTTCATGCTTTGTGAAGGAGCTTGTAAGAATACCTGGGTGTACCAGTACCGGCTCAGTATTTTTGAAAAACATGATGAGAAATACCGCAGCATCAAGACCGAGTTCGTAGATGTATGGCAGCGGAACTTCGTCAACTCTTACCAAAGTATCAAAGCACAACTGATCAAGAACAGATCGGACTTCCCCAACCCTGCTGTGTACTCGGTAGAAACTGCGCTCACCATTCCAATGGAAGAGACATTGTTGCCCATAGCGAAGAGAAGCTTGGTGAAGTTTATTTCGCTCGAAGAGTAGTTGTTAGATGTTAGTTGTCAGAAAGAAATTCATCTGACAACTAACATCTAACAATTATTCAATATCCTAGTCCCCAATCCCTACCCTTAATCACTGCAGGAACACCTTCGCTGATCCACTTAGCAGGTTTTTCTCCTTTGAGGAGATAATCGAAAAATTGCTGTTCGCGTACCTGTATGTCTTTGCGGTTCTTTCTTTCTATGAGGTTATGGGCTTCATTGTTGTAATTCAGCATCCACACTTTCTTACCTAAACGTCGCATGCCGGTGTACATTTCAATGCCTTGATACCAAGGTACAGCATCATCAGCATCATTGGCCATGATCACCAGTGGTGTGGTTACTTTGGGCAAAGAGAACAGCGCTGAATTCTGTAAATAGCGTTCGGGCTTCTCCCATAAAGTAGCGCCGATACGACTCTGTGTTTTTTCATACTGGAACTGTCTGTTGAGTCCTGTTCCCCAGCGAATGCCACCATAAGCACTGGTCATGTTGGCTACCGGTGCACCGGCCCAGGCGGCTGCGTATAAATTGGTTTTGGTAATCAGGTATACAATCTGGTATCCGCCCCAGCTTTGTCCCTGTAAGCCGATGCGCGTGCTGTCAACAAATCCCTGTTTTACCACAGCCCTTGTTCCGCTTACTATATAATCGTAAGCGCTTTGCCCGGGATACCCTGTTTTGTACCAGATATCGGGTACGAATACAATATAACCGCGGCTGACAAAGAATGAAATGTTCAATCGTGAAGGCGTAGGCGCCGGTGCAATATAATTGTTCAGTGTATTGTTATTCCGCTCATAGAAATATACGATCATGGGATATTTCTTCTGCGAATCGAACCCTTCGGGTTTATACAACACACCTTCCGTTTCTTTTCCTGTATAAGCTTTCCATTTGAACAACTCGACTGTTCCCCAGTTATAGTCTGCCTGTTGACGGTTGATATTGGATAACCTGCTCGCAGTGGTTACCTGCAAAGGTTGCACATAAAGGTTCGGCGATTCGGTGTATGATTCTTTGGTGTAACTGATCACCCCTGCATTTTTTGCTTTCTGGATAACCAGGCCCAGGCTCTTCGGCTCCTTGAACAGCACTGTTGTTTCCTGCTGTTTAGCCAGATTGAGCAGGGCAATGCCGCTGCTTTTATCTTTTTCATCATAAAGGCGCAGCAGCAGTTGTTGAGAATCTTTGATGATGCGTTCGTCGGGATCCGTATTCACATAACGTAACTGTATTTTATCTTTCCGGCCATTGGTCAGGCGAATCGATTTTTCTTTTCCTTCAGCGTCTACTTTCCAGATATCATATCGATCATACACCAACACATACTGGTCGTTCTCCATCCATTTCACCACACCATAGGCATTGGGATCGTCGGGCACATCATTGTCTTCGTCGTATAATTTGGAAGTGATATCGGCAGCAACAGGATGGAGTTGTCCGCTTACAGCACTGTACACATAATAATGCTGTTTGCGATCATCGAAGAACAGCAGGTATTTACCGGAATAGGAAGGATACAATGCCGTTCCTTTCAGGTCTTTCCTGATCAGCGTAACTACACCACTCTCAGGGTTGATGCGGTATACATCGTTCAAACTAAAGCCCTGCCATTGCGTGGCGATGCGTTTTCCATCATCTGCTGTTCCGTAAAACCATTGGCCATCTCCCTCTCCTGTTGACACTACCTGGCGCATTTTATCTGTAGCCAGTTGTATTACTTCATTATTCACCAGATCAGCCCTTGCGAGGTAATTGTGCTTCAGTTCATTGTCGAGGTTTTTCAATTGCACCGGCTGGATATAATCATCTTTATAATGCCATATATCTACGTTCACCCTTTCAAACTCAGGCAGGCTGGTATCTTTTGCAGGCAATATGGGAGCAGTTCCAAAGAAAAGTCTTGCTCCGTTTTTGCTGAAACTGATATTGCTGTTCTCACTCACCGTCCAGTTGGCGGGAATGCCTTTTGTTTTCCTGTCTGCCACAACTACTGCACTATCGGCGCCGGTTTTGTAATAATATAACCGGTAAAATTTCTGCAGGGCTTTGCTACTGCTGTCACGCTCTGCTACAAATGCAAGTTGATTGCCTGCTTCATCGAATTGATATCCTTTGGCATCATTGAAACCAACAAGAATGGTATGATGCGTGCGTTGATCGAGGTTGAAATATATAACGGATGCTTTCTGTGAAGGATCATTGTTTTTCCGGGTGGTTTCCAACACCAGCGCATTGCCTTTCCTGTTAAAAAAATATTCACTCACCTGGTGGAATGTACGTGTTTCCCCGGTAGCCAGGTTGGTAAGGACCAGGTCGGTGCCCTCTTCAATGGGTTCGTCCGGCGTTTTAGTTGTTGTGTTACGCGAAGCTTTTACCTGTAACTCACCCATGCCTTTTTCTTTGGCTGCATTGGCTTTGTTGCGCAGGCTATCTGCTGCATGTGCAAGGCTGTCGGCCATGGTCAGCAGGTTGTTGATACGAGTCAATGAATCGACTGGTAACAGTCTGTTCGTTTCCGGCAATGCTTTTTCCAGCAAGTAGGCCAGCCAGGTCCCTGTTTCATCTGGCATTTTGAAACTCTTCACCCTGGCCATTTTCGTAACACGGCCGGTAACCAGGTCTATCATGCCAAGGCTATCCTTAGGCATGTCTTCTGGCTTCTTCTTTTTAATGCGCGCGTCGCGGGTGTCTTTGAATGGAGGTTTAATGCGACAGATCACAAAGCGATTATCGTTCGAAACAACTGCACTGTATCCCCGGGCTATTTCTTGCTTATAAGAACCATTCACAGCCTGGATCACCAGCACGTCATCGCCTTCCTGCGGGTTGATGGTATAAGCTACATACTTTCCATCGTTACTAATGGTTCTTTCGGTGATGGATTGCCATTGGTCATACACAGAATGATCCAATGGCTTTTTCTGTGCATAAACGGTTACAGCACAAAGACAGACAATAGCCGGCAGTAGTTTTTTCATCTAGTCGAGGTTTGAAAGCGTCCGAAGATACTCAAACAATCTGCCCCCCAACTTTATGCACTTTGGAAATGTGATGAGTGGGTGAATGCAAAGAGGCCGTCTCAATACAATAATTGAGGCGGCTTTTCATTTTGAGAGGAGAGCGGGCATTTAAAGCTGGGATTAGATTTTCTGAGAAGTACCT
>NZ_FNNO01000019.1:0-80089 GCF_900106985.1 Hydrobacter penzbergensis
TTCTTGCTGCTGTTGTTTCCAAATTTTCAAAGACCTTCCGTATACTTAAACCCCGCAGGGCTTTACGTCGTTTTTAACCGGGGTGCAAAAGTAGCAATTCCTCCCATTCCCTCCAAATCTATCTCACTCTTTTTTTACTTTTTTCCTCCCCCAAACCTCTAAGAACCAGCCCGCTTTTTTTACAAACGGGTTGCAAAGATATACAGTTTAATTGCACTTCCAAATTTTATTCAAATTTGTTTTCTTTTTTTCTGCAATTCTAACTGATCCTCAATGAACTATACCGTTTTTTATCGAACGGGCGGCGAAGATAGGGAGTGGATCATTACCCACCAATCTTTTCTTGAAAGTTTTCAAAATATTTTTTGAAAAACAGCAATTGGTAATCAACGCTATTGCCCCAAAAATCCCTGTTGTGCGCGCCCGGTCTTTCCGTGTAATCATGGTCTATCTTCATCTCCAGCAGCTTCCTGTGCAGATCCCGGTTCACCTGTAAGAAGAAATCTCCTACCCCGCAAGCCATCACCAGCTTCAACTCTCCGTTCTTCAATCCACTTGCTATATTGATTACTGTATTGCGCTCCCAGTTATCCTTGTGCAGCAAAGTATCGCCCAACACCCGCACCATATCCCAATTGCGGGGAAAGGGCCTGATGTCTACCCCACCGGCCATACTGCCCGCAGCGCCAAACAAATCTTTGTGCCGCATACCCAGGTAAAAAGCGCCGTGTCCGCCCATGCTCAGTCCCGCAATGGCGCGGCAATGGCGGTCAGCCACTGTGCGGTAGTTGCCGTCGATATAGGTCATCAATTCACTGGTAACAAAAGTTTCATAACGAACGGTGCTATCAACCGGACTATCGAAATACCAGCTGTTATAGCCGCCATCCGGACAAATCAATATCATATTCAGCTCATCGGCCTTTGCGGGCAACTGCGGGGCGTCTTTGAGCCAGGAAGCGTAATTGCCGCTGTATCCATGCAATAAATACACCACCGGGAAATGCCTTTGCATATCCTGGTCATACGCTGCGGGCCTGACGATTACGACTTTAATATCCTTGTGCATACTGTTACTGTACACTTTTACCGTATCGGTCACGGCTGCCCCGGCAGCCAGGGCAAACAATATGCCCATCAAAAAAATGGCTGTTCTTTTCATTGTATATCCGTTGAATTGACGAAATAAAAAACCACCCTTGCTTTACACGCGGGTGGTTTTCTATCCATCGGGTTAAGCATTATTTCTTCTGTGCAGCATGCTGCATCGGGTTCTGTCCCTGTGATTGTCCGCGCATGGCCGCCCTCATCTTAAAGAGCGAGAACTTGCTGGGCGCTTCATTAGCTGGCCAGCTGTTGTTGCTCTCATCAATATCTGCTGTTTCCTTCATGGGATCCAGCTGGATATGAACGGCTTTCTTTTTGGTGAGGAATACTTTGCTCACATTGTTTTCATTCTTGCGCCAGATCTGTGCAGGTATCTTCTCCGTTTCTTTCGTTCCGTCTTCAAAAGTGAACTCCACAATAATGGGCATCACCAGTCCGCCTTTGTTGGAGAAAGATACTTCATACAAATGAATACCCTGGTATTTCGCTTTTTCTGCATCGGCCAACGGTTCGGCCGCTGCGGGCTGTTGTGCCGCTACTTTAAAAGTAGAGTCGTAGGGTTCAATACCACGATCATAACGCCAGTAAAAATCGCGCAGCGTTGTATCTGCATCTGTTAGGAAAATAATATTCTTATTCTCCCTGTTGCGTATCTTGGATATGTCCTCGAATGCATTCACAGCAGGCTTATCAATACCATTGCCGCGCTGCATTCCCATCATCCTGTTGTCATTGCCTGCTATATACGCTCCATTGGGGTCGTACACTGCGTGCTTTACGCTGTCTATGGCAATATCGCAAGGTTCGATGCCATAGAACCATCCTCTCCAGAACCAATCGAGGTCTTCACCGCTCGCATCTTCCATGGTGCGGAACAGATCGGCCGGGGTGGGATGTTTGAAAGCCCAGCGCCTTGCATATTCTTTGAAGGAATAGTCGAACAATTCGCGGCCCATGATGGTTTCGCGGAGGATATTCAGGCCGGTAGCGGGCTTGGTATAGGCATTGGGACCGAACCGCACAATGTTCTCACTGTTGGTCATGATGGGTTCCAACTGGTCTTTGGGCAGCTTCATATAATCCACAATGGTCCAGGCCGCGCCTTTGCGTGAAGGAAATTTATTGTCGTACAATTCTTCTGTCAGGTATTCTACAAAGCTGTTCAATCCTTCGTCCATCCAGGTCCACTGGCGTTCATCGCTGTTCACGATCATGGGGAAGAAATTATGCCCCACTTCGTGGATGATCACACCCAGCATACCATTCTTGGCAGACTCAGTGTACGTACCGTCTTTATCGGTACGCCCGTAGTTGAAGCAGATCATGGGATATTCCATACCGTTGGCCGCTTCTATACTCTGTGCCACAGGGTAAGGATAGGGAATGGAGAATTTAGAATAAGACTTGATGGTGTGTGCTACCGTTTTGGAAGAGAATTTGCGGTACAATCCATATGCTTCCTTGCCATACGCACTCATACACATCACTTTCTTTCCTTCTACATAAGCAGGCACCGCATCCCAAATAAATTTGCGGCTGGAGCCCCAGGCAAAATCACGCACGTTCTCTGCTTTGAATATCCAGGTTTTCTTTTGGGTACTTTTTTGTTGCTCTGCTTTTTTCGCTTCATCCAGTGTTACCACTTCCACCGGTTCTTTGGCATTCTGTGCCTGGTTCCACCTGTTGAGTTGCGCGGGCGACAATACCTGTGCATAATTCTGGCATTGTCCGGTTGCCATCACCACGTGATCTGCAGGTACGGTCATTTGTACGCTGAAATTACCAAATGTGAGCGCAAATTCTCCGCGACCGGTGAACTGGTGGTTCTGCCAGCCCTGGAAATCACTGTACACACAAAGGCGGGGATACCATTGGCTCATGGTGAAGAGATAGTTGCCGTCTTCGGGGAAATATTCATAACCGCCCCTTCCACCAACGGTCATGCGGTTGGTTATTTTATAATGCCAGTTGATGTTGAGTACAAACTGCTGTCCTGGTTTGAGCGGCGCAGGCAGGTCAACACGCATCATGGTTTTATTGATGGTATATTTCAATGCCTTACCGTTTGCATCGGTGAGTTTGGTAATCTTATCTCCGTTTCCGTTGTCTGTTTTGTTCTCCAGCAGTTTGTCTACCATTGACAGCGACACCTGCTTGCCCAGCGTGCTGGACTCCTGGTAGCTGGCATTATCAATACTGCTATGCTCATTTTCATCGAGTTGAAACCAGAGATAAGTGAGCACATCAGGTGAATTATTGTAGTAGGTAATGGTCTCTATTCCTTTCAGTGTGAGATTGGCTTCATCCAGTTCGCATTTGATGTTGTAGTCGGCTCGTTGCTGCCAGTACTTGGGACCGGGCGCTCCGCTTGCCGTGCGGTATTCATTGGCCGTAGGGAGAATGGTTCCCAACTGCTCGAATTTGTTACCGTGATTGGAGCCGGGGTTGTTCATGATGTTTTGCGCGTGCAGCGTGAGGCAGGCACAAGCCAAAATCATCATCGATGTAATCTTTCTCATTACTATAGTTTATTAGTTGTTCAAAAAGGTACTCTTTGTAATGCCATTTGCAGGGCCAGTGCAAAAATGCCCCCCGATACATATAAGAGGTATTCGCGCCTGCTGAAACGAAAAATGGTTACGAAAATAAACGAAATCAATAACACTGCGAGCACAATGACCAACTGCCCCACTTCCAGTCCTACATTAAAGGCCAGCAGTTGCAGCACCACGCTGTGATCCTTTCCCAGCAAGCTTTTAAGGTAATTGCTGAAGCCCAGTCCGTGGATCAGGCCAAAGAACAGCGCAAAAAAGTATATGATGGGAAATCTTGATCTGAAACTGAATTTCTTCACAAACAAATTACTGATAGCTGTAATAACAATGGTGCAGGGGATGAGGAATTCTATCCAGTGAGCCGAATAACGCACCACATCCAGCACGCTCAGGGCCAGGGTAATAGAATGACCGATGGTAAAGGCTGTTACCAGTATCAGTATCTTTGTCCAGTCGGCAAATTGATACCGCAGGCAAAGCGCCATGATAAACAGGATGTGATCGAGCCCTTTGAGGTCTGCGATGTGCTGATAACCGATCTTAAAATATAATCCGAACTCGTTCATGTGCAGCGATTAAATTAGTGATGGACTGGGTTTGGATGAAAAAATAATGTTGAATGGCAAATATACTGGTTCAATGGATGGCAACGGGTCTGCTGGCGGTGCTTCATCCCCTTTTCGTGTCGATGATCGATATCAACCACAATGCCAAAGCGGCTACGGCAGAGATCAGCGTGCGCATCTTCACCGATGACCTCGAGAAAACGCTGGAACATTTTTCCAAAAGCAAGATCGATCTTACCCACCCGGCAGATAAAGCTTTTGTAGAAAAGCAGCTGGCGGCGTATGTCAATCAAAAATTGAAATTAAAAATTAATAACCAGTCTGTGGTATTGCACTACCTGGGGTATGAAATACAGCGGGAAAGTGTGTGGAGTTATTTTGAAGTACAAAAAGTAGCACCTTTTAAAAAAGTAGAAGTCAATTGCAGCCTGCTCTACGATTTTGAATCGGGGCAGATGAATATCTTTCATGTGAGAAGCAACAAAACAGAAAAAAGCTATAAGCTGGATAATCCTGCAACGACAACCAGTTTTGATTTCTGATTTGATCAGAAATTATCCAAGTCCATTTCCGCTTCTATCATCGTTACCAGTACTTTATCAATACGGTGGTGATCCATGTCTATGATCTCGAAACGGAATATCTTCCACTCAAATGTATCGCCGGTGACGGGTATTTTTTCGAGTTTATGAATGATGAACCCTGCCAGGGTATCAAATCCCTGGTCTCCTTCCATCATCCATTCTTCTTTGTCGAACCTGGCTAAGAAATCATAGAAAGGTATTTGTGCGTCTACCAGGAAAGAGCCATCGGCGCGTTGTGTGATCTCATAGTTTTCATCCTCCTCCTGCGGTATATCCCCTACAATGGCTTCCAGTATATCATTCAATGTAACCAGGCCTTCTACCGATCCGTATTCATTCACAATAAAACAGTGATGGGTTTTGGTTTGTTTGAATCTTTCCAGCACCTGGTATGCCGTATTGCTTTCGGGCACATACATGGCTTCCTTCATCAGGGCCTTCACTTCTATGTCTGCTGCTGCCGAGAACAATTCCTTGATCGTGATCACCCCTTCTATGCGATCAATATTACCTTCACAAACCGGGTATACCGAATGCAACTTATCTGCAAATTCTTTCCTTACCTCTCCTACTGTTTTTTTTACATCTATCCATACGATATCGCTGCGATGCGTCATGAGTGAAGTGAGGTTGCGGTCGCTGAGATGGAACACCCGTTCTATGATCTCCTGCTCTGCTTCTTCAATGGTTCCCTGTTCGGTTCCTTCATTGATGATAGCTTTGATCTCTTCTTCCGTTACCTGCGAATCATCTTCTTTAATTTTCAACAGGCGTATAATGAGCAATGAAGACTTATTCAACAACCAAATGAAGGGGAATGTAAGCCAATACACCAGGCGCATGGGGCCGGCCATCATTTTGGCAATCGTTTCCGGGCTGCTTAGCCCGATCCTTTTGGGAACCAGTTCACCTAACACCAGTGTGAAATAAGTGATGATTACCACAATCAAAATGGTAGCTACTGTATTACTATAAGGATTAATGAAATCAAACTGTTGCAACCAGCTTTCCAGTGGTTTCTTGAAATTATCGCCTGAATAGATACCTGTCAGGACACTGATCACTGTAATGCCTATTTGAACCGTTGAAAGAAACCTATCGGGATGGCCCGACATTTCCAGCGCGCGTTTAGCATCTGTATCGCCTTTGGCCGCCTGCGATTCGAGCCTGGCTTTTCGCGCCGACACCAGTGCTATTTCGGCCATGGAGAAAAGCCCGTTCACAATGATCAATCCCAGTATAATGAATATTTCTGTCATGATTCCTGTTTATATATTACCCTCCCAGCTTTACAATGGCATACTTCGTTACTTCTTTGCTTCTTGTTGCCGGGTTGAGAAATGGAAGGCTTAACATGGATACTCCGTAATATTCGCCTTCATACACTGTTTTCATTCCGGGGAAATGCTGTTGCAACAATGGAAGGTTTTCCTGTTTCGTGATCACGATATCATCTTTTGTTAGCGCCCCTTGTTCTTTAAATGGTATGATGTACTGTGCATAAAAACTCAATGCACGACTCAGATCTATATGATACTGTACCAATTTTGATTTATCCAGTTGCTGTTGATCTATAACCGCTGCCGCTGTATTTCCCAACTGGTATTTGAGCAGGTTGGGGTAGAAAAAACTGTTCAGGAAAAAATTTACACCTATTACGGTGAACAATGCCGCCCTGATAAATGGCACTGTGCCGGTAGTTTTTGAAAACAATAGTTGGATGCACCGGAGCAAGCCAAGTATTGCCAGTGGCGCTACATACCAGGACAGGCCAGGGAAAGGAAATTTCATTAATGCAAATACTGCTATCCACAACAATAAAAAGATCACTGCATGAACTATTAATATTGGTTTCCTCCATCGCAACAATTCATCTGTATAAAAAACACGATAGAGAAACTTTGCTGTTATTATGGCTGCCAGCGGGAATACAATGAATATGTAATGTGGCAATTGTGCCTGGCTCCTGGCCAGTACACAATACGTAACAATAAAGCCGCCTGTACTGATCCACTCTTCATTTGATGGCAGCCTGAACTTCTTAATAATGATATCCTTCACTGCAAAGAACAGTCCTGCCAGGAAGCAAAGTATCCATGGCAGGAAACTCCAGAGCATGTTTTCGAGCAGGAAGGTAAAATGTCCCATCTCGTGGTAATAATTTTCGCCCGTATACCGGCCAAAACTTTGTGTCCAGTAGTAAAAGCGCAAACCCGACTGAATGGGTACGCCATTGATCAGCTTGCCAGGATGCAGGTCGTACTGCTGGTACAGGCCAATACTCATAGGTATGAGCAGCAAGGCTGTCAGTAAAAGCCCTACCAGGTATTCCCACCGGAAACACTGCTTCCAATCGCGGCGTAATACGATATGCGGAGCAAACGCAAAAACCGGCACCATCAATGCAATAGGCCCTTTCGTCATCATACCGCCTGCAATGGCTGCAAAGGCCAGCAACAAATTTTTCCATGCTGACTTTTGATACCATTCGGCCAGTTGCCAGAGGCTGAGCGCTACCCAACCCATCAACATGGTATCGCAACGCACATCGTGCATGATGAGGAACATGGCCTGTGAAGTAGCCAGTACCATTGCAGCGAGGCGGGCGATGGTTTGGTTATAGAACAGCAATGCCAGCCGGTAAGTAGCATATACTGCCAGCAGCGCAAATAAAAAAGAAGGTATGCGGTAAGCCCAGTCATGCACGCCGAATATTTTCATGCTCAATGCCGAGAGCCAGAACAACATGGGCGGTTTATCGAGATAATCTTTACCCAGGTCATAGACCTGTAGGTAGCTTTTATTTTCCAGCATTTCCCTGCTGATAGAAGCATATTGTGCGGCATCAATATCCATCAGTGGTATACGGAACATACCCAGCAGGTATACCAGCAAGCAGGAAACCAGCACAAAAAATACGGTTCGATTGGTGATCATATTACAGCAGTGGGTTGGTTTTCATCGAAAGAAGGGAGGCCGAAATATTTATTGAAAAACCTGGCGGTCATATAGCCGAGGCCACACCCGAGCAAGCCTCCGCACAGCACATCAATGGGATAATGTACGCCCACATATACCTGCCCGTAACTAATGGTGGCCGCCCAAATGAAAAACACTTTGCCCCATTTTTTCAAAATTGGGTTAAGGGTCATGCACACATACATAGCAAACCCAAAATGGTTGGTCGCATGCGAAGAAGTAAAGCTATATCCTCCGGAGCAACCACTCAATAATAACCGCATTTGTCCCAGTAAAGCACCTTCCTGGCAGGGTCTGGGCCTCGCCACCCAGTTTTTGAGCAGTGTACTGCTTACCTGGTCGGTCAGCACCACTGTGATCACCGCAAAAAGTATCCAGGGCAATGCTTTTTGTTTGAAGTTCATCAATGCAAACACGATAAGGAAAAGATACAGGGGTATCCAGGTATTGGCATCACGCCACCAGGGGAAAACGCTGTCCAGAAAACCATTGGTCCAGCGGGTATTGATTTGGAGGAACAACTCCGTATCCCATTGATTGAGTTGCTGCCATATTTTTTGAAAAGTACTGAGCAACAATAGGTCGTGCAACATAGTGATGTAAAGTTAGGACTATTTCTTCTTCGCCACGATGATCATCCTTGGCGAAGTGCGTACATCATAATGCCCCAACTGGTAATCGCCAAACACTTCCTGCACCTGCATGTTCTGGTAAGAAAGCATATCGGTAAAATCGCCCAGCGAAAACTTAGCTACCCTTTCGGTGTACAGGTGTTTGGGTGTTTTATTGGAATCGTCGGTGATCTGTATCTGCTTGAAAAAATGTTCTTCGTCCTGCCATTTGGTAATATGGAATGCCACATCTTCAATAGTGGTAATGAAAGATTGCTGCAGCCTGTCTTCCACATAATGCACGTTCAGGTAGTCGATTACGAACAATCCCTGGTGTTGCAGACTCTGTGCAATGGTGCGGATGGCATTATCGTGTTCGCGCCGGGTTCTGAAATAACCAAAGCTGGTAAAGAAATTGAATGCATAATCGAAATAGTTGATCCAGAACGGCAGGCGCATATCATGCTGGTAAAAATGCAGGTTATCGTCTTCATCTGCTTTGGCTTCTGCGATAGAAGCTTCCGAAAGATCAATGCCCGTAACATCAAACCCCATATCGGCCAATGCTTTGCTGTGCCTGCCTTTTCCACAAGCCACGTCCAGCATCCTGCAACCGCAGGGAGGCTGCAGGTAACTGATCAGGGTCTGGATGAATGCCATGGCTTCTTCCTCATCCCTGTGCTGATACAACAAATGATAATAATGTGAATTGAACCAATCTTTATACCACGACTTATCCGGCATGTCTGTCCTTTATGCCACAAAATTACATCCGCAGGGCAAACAAAAATTTTCAATTATGTTTGCAGTCCATCTAAACCCACCTACATGGCATTGATCAAAAGTATTTCCGGTATCCGCGGAACGATTGGAGGCAAACCCGGCGATACCCTGAGTCCCCTGGATGTTGTTCGTTTCACTGCCGCCTATGGCACCTGGCTGATGCAGCATTCCAAAAACAGGAAAGTGGTGTTGGGGCGCGATGGAAGGATCAGTGGTGAAATGGTGCAACGTCTCGTCATCAGCACTTTGAACGCATTGGGCATTGATGTGGTGGATCTTGGACTGAGCACCACGCCTACCGTTGAGATGGCGGTGGTATTTGAAAAAGCTGCTGGCGGCATTATTCTAACAGCCAGTCATAATCCCAAAGAATGGAATGCGTTGAAATTGCTGAACGAGAAAGGTGAATTCATCAGTGGTGAAGACGGGGCCAAAGTGCTGGACATTGCATCGAAAGATAACTATACGTTTGCACCAGTTGATAAACTGGGCAGTTACACGGTAAACAATACTGCTTTGCAACAGCATATCGATGCTGTTGTGAACTACCCGTTAGTAGATGCAGCAACCATCAAAAAAGCAAAGTTCAAAATAGTGCTGGATGCCATCAACAGCAGCGGCGCTTTTGCCGTTCCGGAACTGCTCAAAGCATTGGGTGTGAAGGATATCACTGTTTTAAATGCGGAAGTGAACGGTAAGTTCGCCCACAACCCGGAGCCGCTGCCCGAACACCTTACAGAGCTTTGCAATGAAGTGAACAAGCAGCAAGCCGACCTGGGCATTGCGGTAGACCCTGATGTTGACAGGCTTTGCTTTGTTTGTGAAGATGGCAGTCTTTTTGGCGAAGAATATACCCTGGTGGCCGTGGCCGATTATGTGTTGTCGCAGCGGAAAGGTAATACCGTGAGCAATATGTCTTCTACCCGCGCCCTGAAAGATGTGACGATCAAACATGGCGGCACGTATACGCCCAGCGCAGTAGGTGAAGTGAATGTGGTGAACAAGATGAAAGCCGTTCATGCCGTGATTGGCGGTGAAGGCAATGGCGGCATTATTGTTCCCGACCTGCATTACGGAAGGGATGCATTAATTGGCATTGCACTGTTTCTCACCCACCTGGCCAAGGAGAAAAAATCGGCCAAGCAGTTGCGCAATACTTATCCCAATTATTTCATGAGCAAGAACAAGATCGAATTGCACGATGGGTTCGACCTGAAAAAGATATTCGATCACATCAAGAAGAAATACAAATCGCATCCCATCAATACGGAAGACGGTCTCAAGATCGAGTTTGAGAGCGACTGGGTGCACCTGCGTTCCAGCAATACAGAGCCCATTATCCGCATCTATGCAGAGAGCAACTTCGAGACTACGGCAGCCAATGTGGCGACCAAGCTGATGAAAGATATCAAAGAAGTCATGTAACCCTCTTAGAACGTCATCCCGAGGTCGTCACCCTGAGCGAGCAAAGCGAGTCGAAGGGCGCAGCCGAGGGATCTGCCCGAATGTTCAGCAGCCCCTTCGACTCGCTTTGCTCGCTCAGGGTGACGATCAAATTGTTTACTTTTGCAGTGCTATGGAAAGAATTTATTTCGACAATGCAGCCACTACTGCATTAGACCCGCAGGTGCTGGAGGCTATGATGCCTTATCTTACTACACATTTCGGCAATCCCTCTTCTATTTACAGCTATGGGCGCGAAAGCCGGCTGGCAGTAGAGAATGCACGGAAATCGGTGGCCAAGACGCTAAATGCACATCCTGCAGAAATATTCTTTACCAGCGGCGGTACCGAGAGCAGCAATACGGCCATTACAGCCGCCGTGCGCGACCTGGGCTGCAAGCATATCATCTCTTCTGTTATTGAACACCATGCCACCACGCATACGGTGGAATATTTGTATCATAATGGCGAAGCAGCGTTGAGCTATGTAAAACTGTTGCCGAACGGACATATAGACATGGAAGACCTGGAGCATATCCTGGCCGAAAGCGAAGAAAAATGCCTGGTTACGCTGATGCATGCGAACAACGAGATCGGCAATATGCTCGACATACACGCCGTAGGAGAATTGTGTAAATTATACGGAGCCATTTTTCACAGCGATACCGTGCAGACCGTTGGGCATTTCCCCTTCGACCTGCGCAATACACCCGTGCATTTCATTACCGGCGCCGGTCATAAGTTCCACGGCCCCAAAGGCGTAGGGCTGCTGTATATTAATGAGAATGTAAAGATCAAACCCTTTGTACATGGTGGCAGCCAGGAAAGGAATATGCGTGCCGGTACTGAAAATTTATACGGCATCGTTGGTTTCGCCAAAGCGCTGGAGCTGGCTACGACTCATTATGAGCAAGACAGCAGTTATATTAAAGGATTGAAAGTGTACCTGATGGAACAGTTGAAAAAACACATCAAGGGTATTTCTTTCAATGGTGATCCTTTGGGTCGCAGTCTTTATACGGTATTGAGTGTAAGTTTTCCCAAGACAGAAAAAAGCGAGATGATCCTGTTCAACCTCGACATCAACAATATATGCGCCAGCGGTGGCAGCGCCTGCACCAGCGGGGCCGATCAAGGCTCACATGTGATCCGCGCCATCAACCACAATCCCAACCAGGTTACTGTTCGCTTCTCCTTCAGCAAAAACAATACAAAGGCCGAGATCGATGCGGTGGTAGAGAAACTGAAGGACATGATCTGACAAGATTTTTCTTTACAGGCAACACACACTTTTAGGCCCGTATCATAGATACAGAAACAAGTACTATGAGAACAAGGCTAAACCTTTTATGGGCATGCTGCTTGCTCATCTTTTATACTACTGCCAGTGCTCAAATCAAACAGTCGGCTCTTCCCGTCGCAGGGCCCGCGTTGAATATCTATGGCGATGTTGGCGGTCCCGGAGGAATTATTTCCGTCAATTACGACCGGCGTTTCACTGGCGAAAAAGGTTTTGGTTTCAGAGCCGGGCTGGGCACTATCCTGCTATCTAAACCTGTATCAGATATACTCACAGAAACCAAGCCACACCTTACTTTTCCGTTAGAGCTGAATTACCTCATGGGTAAAGAAGGCAATTATTTTGAACTGGGCGCCGGCATGACTTTCCTGGGTAACATGTCTTCCAATCCGGCTGTTACAGAGAAAGATGAATCAACGCCTGCAACTGCACCTGATCGTCCGGATGACATGATCTGGCATGCCACGCTGGGATACAGGTACCAGCCGCTCAAAAGAGGTTTCACTTCGCGTGTATTTTTAAGTCCCGTGAAAACACCCAACTCTTCTGTATTCCTATACGGCGGCGTATCATTTGGTATCAGGATCTGATCGCGAGCAATTTACTATGACTGGTAATCATCTCCATCCGGTTCATCGGTTTCTTCGCCGAGTTCCAGCTGGTTCAGGTTCATCATGCTGCCCATCAGGTCTTTGAATTCGATCCTTGCGCCGATCATTTTTTTGCTGAGCATGGAATAAGCGGCGAGACCGTGCAACAGCAATTCCATCAACAAAGTCGTTTCCTGCTCGTTGGCTTGCGGGTAATATTTTTTAACCACCGCGTGTAGTCCGCTTACCTGGTAAAGCTTAGCCACACGCTCTTCGTCTTTCATATCGAGCAGCAGGTCGAGGTGATTGCCTGCATCGAACCAGCGGGTGATGGCTCTGTACGGGTTCTCCGGTTCTTTTTCTTCTGTAGAACGTTTGCCGGTATTTCTTTTTTTCTTGAGCTGATCGGGATTGGGAAAATATTGTGAGAAAACAGTACGGATCGATTTGTCGAGCAGGTTCAGGGCCACCTGGTAAGGGCCTTCCTGTTCGCCTTCGTACACCAGTTCTATTTTACCGGTGATGGCGGGGATGATCCCTGTTAAATCGCTGATCCATACCTGTGTATGTTTTTCGCGGAACAGGATGGACCTTCTTTCTGCGCTGCTGATTGCATTTTCATAGGCAGCGATGCTGAGGCGGGCGCTCACACCGCTTTTCTTATCTACATATTCATTTACCCTCGCTTCAAATGCCACTTGTTCGATGAGTCTTTTTATCAGCTCACTCACTTGTACAATCTCTTTTTGTACCTGTGGCACATCTGCTTCCTGTTCGGTGATCATCAGCGCCGTTTCTATGTCTTTCGGATAATGCGTGAGTATCTGGCTTTCTATCCGGTCTTTCAGTGGTGTTACAATGCTTCCCCTGTTGGTATAATCTTCGGGGTTGGCAGTGAACACAAATAAAATATCCAGGGGCATGCGCAGTTTGAAACCGCGTATTTGTATATCTCCTTCCTGCAAAATATTGAACAGCGAAACTTGTATGCGCGCCTGCAAGTCGGGCAATTCGTTGATCACAAAAATGCCGCGGTTGCTGCGGGGGATGATGCCGTAATGGATCACTTTTTCATCTGCAAAGCTCAACTTCAGGTTGGCGGCTTTGATGGGATCGATATCGCCGATCAGGTCGGCCACACTTACATCGGGTGTGGCCAGCTTTTCTCCGTATCGGTCACTCCTGTGCAGCCACTGCACAGGCGTTTCATCGCCATGCTCGACCACCATATCCCTTCCGAATTTGCTCAAAGGATTCAGCGGGTCATCGTTCACTTCACTTCCTGCGATCACCGGGATGTATTCGTCTAAAAGATCCACCATTTGCCGGGCCATACGGGTTTTGGCCTGTCCCCGGAGACCCAGGAAAAGGATATTGTGCTTGCTCAACAGCGCCCTTTCTGTGTCGGGTATCACAGTGTCTTCATATCCCATAATACCTGTGAAAGGGTTTTCTTTGTTCCTGATCTTTTCTATCAGGTTGCTGCGGACTTCTTCTTTGATTGATCTTGGCTGATACCCGGATTTTTTTAATTCACCGAGTGTTTTAATATGCTGGATGTTCATGGTCTGTTTTTCCTATCGTCATCCTGAGCGAGCGAAGCGAGTCGAAGGATCTGCTGAGTGTTCAGTGAGATCCCTCGGCTGCGCTCGGGATGACGTTTGATATTGATGACGGTTGATGTTAATATACTGTTTTTCTTTTTCCACTTTCAAAATCCCGGAATATAAAGGCCCCCAGGTTATCGAGGGATGCAAAGAATGCTTTGCCGTTGTTCATCTCTGTAAACTCCTGCACAAAATTCTGCAAGTAAGGATCCGATGCGATCATGAAAGTAGTGATGGGTATTTTTAATTTCTTGCACTGGGCCGCCAGGTTGATGCAGCGGTTCACCACTTTCCTGTCGAGACCAAAACTATTTTTATAATAACGTTTTCCAATTTTCAAACAGGTAGGCTTACCATCGGTGATCATGAATATCTGTTTGTTCGGGTTCTTGCGCCTGCGCAGGATATCCATGGCCAGTTCCAAGCCAGCTACGGTATTAGTATGATAAGGCCCCGCCTGCAGGTAAGGCAGGTCTTTGATCTCTATGCTCCAAGCATCATTACCGAAGACTACAATATCCAAAGTGTCTTTTGGGTATTTGGTAGTGATCAGTTCGCTCAGGGCCATGGCTACTTTTTTGGCCGGTGTGATACGATCTTCCCCATAGAGAATCATCGAGTGAGAGATATCGATCATCAGCACGGTAGATGTCTGCGTTTTGAAATCACTTTCCCTGATCACGAGGTCATCTTCCTGCATGTTGAAGCTGCTGACGCCATGGTTGATCTGTGCGTTGCGGATGCTCTCGGTGAAATCGATCTGTTCCGGCATATCGCCAAACTGGAAGGGGCGGGTATCTGAGTTTGTTTCATCGCCCTGTCCGGGTTTGAAAGTCTGGTGATTGCCCTGTTTGGTTTTCTTCAGCTTACCGAATATCTCTTCAAGGCTCCTTTTGCGGATGGATTGTTCGGATTTTTTGGTGATGCTGATGGTACCATCCTGCGGGTTCTCCTGCAGGTAGCCGTTCTCTTTCAGTTCATCAATGAAATCGCCCAAACCATAATCGGGGTTGGTGAGTTGGTATTGCCGGTCGAGTTCATTGAGCCATTGCAGGGCTTCTGTAGCATCTCCATTGGTATAGGTGAGCAGTTGCATGAAAATATTCAGCAATTGTTCAAACTTATCCAAACTCCTCTCGGCCGGATCAAACTTTATAAAACGATGGCCTTTCATATCTACCGCAATTTACGAAAAATGGAGTTAAGCTGAGTATCTGCAGAAGTGTTGTGCAAACCACTGAGTAGTATATACTTTTTATCAGCATCTATGCCAGTCTTGTATAGTTAGTAAGTCTATTTCGCCTGACAGCAGTTTTATGGAGTACTGTTCACTACTGTGTGTCTCACATGATCATCCAATTATTCCTGCTGTTAGTATATGTGGGGATTATGGTGGGTGTTGCACTTCCCCGTTACTCTCGCCGGTTCTGGGCATTGGTATGGAAACAAGTATCAATACTGCTCGAAAAGTGGCCCGATCGACTGTTTGACCGAATCCGGAGCACTCCCGACGCCATCCGCTACACTACTCGACGGTTTCCAGAGTGCTCCGGAAACCACCATTTGAATATACCAGAACAATTAAAGCATTGAAAATGTATTATTTATGAATTTTAGTGATAATTAGAACCAAATAAGGAAGATTCGACGTGAAATTTATTTAATGACGAAATAGTTACACAATTTCGACATTAAACAAGAAAGCGTAGCCACTGATTCGACATC
The DNA here is from genome assembly GCF_900106985.1 of Hydrobacter penzbergensis. Taxonomy (NCBI): domain Bacteria; kingdom Pseudomonadati; phylum Bacteroidota; class Chitinophagia; order Chitinophagales; family Chitinophagaceae; genus Hydrobacter; species Hydrobacter penzbergensis. The sequence continues at coordinate 15,851 of NZ_FNNO01000019.1, forward strand.
AGAATTTATTCATGTCGAATATTTAAACAAAATTCATCATCAATGAGTGTAAGTATCCCTAAATCGCAAGTAGCTTAAAATCAGAGATAAACGTCTAAATTTAACCCGAAAATGAAAAGGCTGTTTGAGTAACGGAACAGAAAAAATAAATGATCTTACAATGAATGTGAAGCTGCAGGAACTATCTGAGCAATTAGAAGGGATGCTATATACCGATACCACCATGCGTACCCTGTATGCAACAGACGCATCGGCCTACCGGGAAATGCCATTGGCGGTTGCTGTTCCCAAATCAAAAGAAGACCTGAAGAAACTGATCGCTTTTGCCAACAGGGAAAAAACTTCACTTATTCCAAGAACGGCTGGCACTTCTTTAGCCGGACAGGTAGTGGGCAACGGTATCATTGTTGACGTGTCGAAATATTTTACCGAAATAATAGCATTAGACACCGCCCAACACTGGGTACGCGTACAACCCGGCGTAGTTCGGGATGAGCTAAACCTATTCCTGAAACCACATGGTTTATTATTTGGTCCGGAGACCTCAACTGCCAACCGCGCTATGATTGGCGGCATGGTGGGTAATAATTCCTGCGGTTCCAATTCTGTTGTGTACAGGAGTACAAGGGAACATCTATTAGAAGTAAAGGCTTTATTGAGCGATGGTTCAGAAGCTGTATTCAATGCCTTATCTATCGATGCCTTCCATGAAAAGTGTGAATTGGATAATCTCGAAGGCAGTATCTATAAAAAAATTCGCAGCCTCTTAAGCAACTACGACAACCAGGCAGAGATCAGGAAAGAATTTCCCCGAAAAACAGTGGAAAGAAGGAATACCGGTTATGCCGTTGACCTTTTAGTGGAGACCGCCCCCTTCACGGCAGGCGGGGAAGATTTCAACTTCTGCAAACTGATAGCCGGTTCGGAAGGAACACTGGCATTTATTACGGAAGTAAAATTAAATCTGGTACCACTGCCCCCGAAGGAAACAGGATTGCTGTGCGTTCATTTTAATTCGATAGATGAATCATTGCATGCCAACCTCATCGGACTCAAATACCGGCCAAGCGCCAGTGAATTGATCGATCATTATATATTGGAATGCACCAAAGACAATATTGAACAAAGCAAAAACCGTTTTTTTGTACAGGGCGATCCCGGCGCTATCCTCGTTATTGAATTTACAAGATCTACGCGCGAAGAAATACTGGAAATAACAAAAGCTGTAGAAGCAGAAATGCGGGCAGCGGGACTGGGCTATCATTTCCCTGTATTGTTTGGAGAGGACACAAAGAAAATATGGACACTCCGGAAAGCAGGGCTGGGCCTTCTGGGTAATTTGCCCGGCGATGATAAAGCCGTTCCCGTTATTGAAGACACGGCTGTTGATGTGGATGACCTGCCTGCTTATATCCGCGATTTCAATGAGATATTGAAAAAGCACGGTTTATATTCGGTACATTATGCACATGCCGGCTCGGGTGAAATTCATCTCCGGCCTATTATTAACCTGAAAACAACAGAAGGCAACCAACTGTTCAGGACTATTGCAGAAGAAGTGGCCACGCTGGTAAAAAAATACCAGGGCTCGCTGAGTGGTGAACATGGTGATGGAAGGCTGCGCGGAGAGTTCATCAAACAGATGGTGGGCGAAAAGAATTACCAGCTTTTAAGGGAAATAAAATATACCTGGGATCCGGCCAATATCTTCAACCCGAATAAAATTGTTGACACACCGCCTATGAATACGATGTTGCGGTACACACCAGGGCAATCCACTCCTGCATTCAACACCATCTTCCGTTTCCATCAGCAGGATATTTTGCAACACGCGGAACAATGCAATGGGTCGGGCGATTGCCGCAAATCACATCTATCGGGTGGAACGATGTGTCCTTCTTTCATGGCAACCAGGGATGAAAAAGACACAACCAGGGCAAGAGCCAATATCCTGCGTGAATTCCTTACCAGGTCGGAAAAAACAAACCGTTTTAACCACCAGGAGATCTACGATGTAATGGACTTGTGTTTGAGTTGTAAAGCCTGCAAATCTGAATGCCCTTCCAATGTAGACATGGCCAAATTAAAAGCTGAATTCCTGCAGCAGTATTATGATGCCAATGGGGTACCCTTCCGGTCGAAGTTGATCGCTAATTTTTCCGCTTCTGCAAAATTAGGATCGCTGATGCCGTCTTTGTATAATTTCATTGTCGGTAACCGGGTCACAGGTAGCCTGATCAAAAAGATCTCGGGGTTTGCCGTTAAACGCAGCATGCCTGCATTATCGGCAAAGACCTTATTAAGCTGGTATAAACAACACCAGGCAACATTGACAGTGAAAGGCAAGAGAAGGGTGTACTTGTTTTGTGACGAATTCACCAATTACAATGATGCGCATATTGGCATCACCACGATATTGTTACTGGAAAAATTAGGCTATGAAGTGATCATCCCGCAACACGAAGAAAGCAGCCGTACCTGGCTTTCCAAAGGGCTGATCAGGCATGCACAAAAGATCATCAACAGGAATATTGCGGCTTTGGGTCCCCTCATTACCGAATCCACTCCTTTAATAGGAATTGAACCGTCGGCCATCCTTACTTTCAGGGATGAATACCCCGACCTGGCATCTGATGAACAATTGAATGCAGCAAAGAATTTAGCTAAAAACGTTTTCACGATAGATGAATTCATCGCCGGTGAAATAGCCAGTGGCCGCATCAAAAAAGAACAATTCACCAGCGAAAAGAAGCAGATCAAATTGCATGGACATTGCCAGCAAAAAGCCATCTCTTCTACAGCCCCCTCAGTAAAAATATTATCCCTGCCCGAAAACTACCAGGTGGATGTCATACCCTCCGGTTGTTGTGGCATGGCCGGTTCTTTCGGCTATGAGAAAGAACATTATAACCTGTCAATGCAGATAGGGGAACTGGTGCTGTTGCCAACAGTACGCAAACAGCCGGCAGACACCATCATTGCCGCGCCCGGCACCAGTTGCCGCCACCAGATCAAGGATGGCACCGGGCGAAAGGCACTGCATCCGGTTGAAGTGTTGTATGATGCACTGGTGAAAAACGAAACAAAGCAACCGAACAAGTAATGAAAGCAGTACAGTCTTTTTTGTGGGTATGCCTATTACTGGTTATTTCTGTTGGGGGTTATGCACAATCAGATACTTCTTTTTGGTTTGCGGCGCCTGCCGTTACACCCGGGCATTCCGATACGCCCATCGTTGTAAGGTTATCCAGCTATGCACAAGCTGCAGATATCATCATCAGCCAACCCGCCAACCCTTCTTTTCAACCCTACCATATTCACCTCAACCCTTATGCCGCTACAACGGTTGACCTGACCGGTCAGTTAGAGATCATTGAAAACAAACCCGCAAATACCGTATTGAACTACGGCATCCGAATCAGCGCTACGGCTAAGATATCTGCCTATTATGAAGTAGAGGGGAAAAGAGGAACGACGTACTATAATCCCGAGATCTTTTCTTTGAAAGGAGCGATCAGTAAGGGGCTGCAATTCATGATACCCGGGCAAACGCGTTTTCCCAATGGCGCCTATACACCGCAACCCAGGAACGGGTTTGTGATTGTGGCAACAGAAGATAATACTTCAGTTGATATTTCATTAACGAATCCGGACATGGCAGGGCACTCGCCGGGCCAGTTGTTTACCATTGTTTTAAACAAGGGTCAAACCTATGCGGTAGTGGCGGCGGGCATTGCAGGTAATCTTCATCTTGCGGGAAGTAGTGTAAAAGCAACCAAACCTGTATGTGTTACTATTTATGATGACTCCATTGGCCCGCTAACAGGATGTCGCGACCTGGTGGGAGACCAGCTCATACCGGAAAACAGTAATGGAAAGGAGTTCATCATTGTACGGGGTATGTTGACAGTTGATGGTACTGTGGGCGATTATTATTATATCCTGGCTACTACAGATGGCACAACGATTACGATCAATGGCACTATTGCTGCAACCATCAATCGCGGACAAATTTACGAAGGGTTGTTAACGGACCCCTCGGCTTATATTGTTACCAGCAACCCGGTTTATTTATACCAGTTAACAGGAACCGGTTGCGAAATGGCTACTGCCAACCTGCCAAGTATCAAATGCACGGGCTCACAATTGGTTACTTTTGTACGGTCTGCCAATACCCCCTTTTACCTGAACATTCTTTGCAGGAATACAGAAACAGGTAGTTTTTTGTTGAATGGCCAGGCAGGCATTATTACTACAAACCTTTTTAATGCAGTGCCCAGCACCAATGGACAATGGATGGCTGCAAGAATATCCGTGGCCAACCTGGGCAATATTGATAACCTGATTACCCCTGGTGTACCCACCGTGGTTTCCAACACATCCGGCTTATTCCATCTGGGCTTCCTGAATGGTGCTTCGGGCAGCGTGTTCGGTTATTTTTCCAATTATGGTAGTATTAATTTATCGCCGGTTGTGAATGGTGCACAATGCGTGGGCAACGATATCCAATTGTCATCCACCCTCATATCCAATACCACTTACCAGTGGAAAGGCCCCAATAATTTTACCAGTAACAAGTATAACCCGGTAATCAGTAATCCCACTGCTGTGAATTCCGGAACGTATTATGTAACAGCCAGTCAACAAGCCTGCGGCAATTTTACAGACAGCATAACGGTAACCGTGCACCCTGTTCCTACGGTTACATTAAAAGGAAGCGATACGATTTGTTATGGCGCCAGTAAAATGCTAACCCTGCAACTAACAGGCAGCCCGCCCTGGAGCCTTTTATATTCAGATGGTACCGGCACAAATACGCTTACCCATATTACGGCGTCTCCTTATACTTTCCCGGTTACTCCTGGTGTTACTACCAGGTATGTTATCAAAAACGTTACTGATACCAATGCCTGTATGATGAACAAAGGAGGCAACCCGGCCGATACGGTTGTTACAGTGGCCGTGAGGCCGCAACCCAAAGCCGGTTTTACCGCTACGCCCGATACGGTTTGCCAGGATGGCACCATCGCATTCAAAGGTCTGGAGAACGGTTCGGGAGGCGCTGCAGTAAAATGGGTGTGGGATCTTGCAAATGGAACAGTTGCTGCCGAGCGTAACCCGTGGAAACAGTTCAAGGATTCCGGCAGGTTTGCGATCAGGTATTATTTTTTCAATGCACAGGGTTGTTCCAGTGATACTGTTTCGAAGGACGTGATGGTATTCCCCAACCCCCACCTGGTACTCGATCCATCGATAAGTGTTCTGGAAGGCGAGACGGTCATGCTCAAACCCAGGTTCTATTATGGGCAATCGCTGCGCTTTCAATGGACGCCGGCTACTTACCTAAGCAGTGATACCGTTGTAAGTCCGCAATTGATACCCACGGGCAACATTACCTATACGCTGAAATTGACGGGATCCGGAGGCTGTTCTGTAAGTGATACGATTTTTATCAGGTTACTGAAGCGCCTTGAAGTACCCAATGCTTTTTCTCCCAATGGAGATGGCATCAATGATACCTGGCAGATCAGGTACCTTGATACCTATCCGGGGGTAATGGTACAGGTATTCAACCGTTACGGGCAGATAGTCTTCAGCTCTACAGGCTATGCGATTCCCTGGGATGGCACGATGAACGGGAAACCCCTGCCGGTAGGCACGTATTACTATATCATCAACCCGAAAAGCGGCAGGCAGGTGATCAGCGGATCGGTAACTATCCTTAGATAGTGAATTAATATCCCACTTCCGGTATCGTGTTTTATATACGGTTAGTATGTAAACTCCCGATATTCTGATACACTTCTTATATGTACATTACTGAGAAATTACCGCTGTTAGGAAAGAAAAGACCGGAAACAAAAACATCACAATAGTTTTTTATTATTGAGTGATAGGAAAAACAATTCCTTATAGGTTTCGCCTACTGGTATAATCGCCTGTTTAATAAATATGCGGTTTTTACTGATGAGTTGCCATTTGAATTTTGTCGCTTACATTGCATTAAACTACACCTCGAATCGTACAATCTTAATTGCTTGCTATGTCATACTTTCTTTTTATTGACGAAAGTGGTCAGGATCATCATGATTCCCCTTACGAGGTACTTGCCGGGTTCACTATTCGAGATAAGGATTTGTGGAAATTTATTCAAGCCGTGCAGGCGACGGAACTTGACTGTTTCGGAAGGAGGTACCGGCTCGATGGCAGAGAGATTAAAGCCAGGAAATTTCTCAACAATAAGACTTTTCGATTAGCGGCACAACTGGAGTCAATAAATTTGTTCGAAAGGACAGAGCTTGCCAAAGCGGCTCTAGATGAAGGCAATCGAGCGGGAAGGATCAAATTAACGGCCCTTGCACAGGCCAAACTCGACTATGTAAGAGAGATATTGCGCTTGTGCCAAGATTACCGCTGCAAGGTATTTGCTTCTATTGTTAAGGATCCGCAAACACTCCCTGAGGATAAAAGCATGCTCAGGAAAGATTACATCTATTTGTTTGAGCGTTTTTTTTATTTTCTGGAAGATAAGCCTGCAGAGCCAAATGGTATTGTTGTTTTTGATGAACTGGAAAAATCGAAAAGCCATATTTTGGTAACTCAGATGGACCGGTATTTTAAAAATTCTCAGAAAGGAAGAACCCGATCCAGCTTGATTATTCCTGAACCTTTTTTTGTGCACAGTGATTTGACGACAGGAATACAAATTGTTGATTTTGTTGCCTATGTCTTGTCCTGGAACTTCCGACTGGAGAAGAAATTGATAAGCCTAAGAGAGAAGAATTGAACGGTTATACGGAGTTGGTGAAAAATTTACGATACAAGACGTCACGACCAATTGAGGGAAATGAAAATTATGAGATATGGAGCATCTCTGTTGTTTAAATGACAGAAAAAGAAAAAGGCAATGCCGGTTTCCCAACAAAGCCTCCAATACAAATTTAGCGCATGTTTTTGAAAAGTAACTTAAAAATTACTGGCAAATACAGGCACAGAATATAAATAATTGATTTTCAGCATGATAGTTTATTCTAGTGCGGGCAGGTGTAATTTTGGAGGAAACTTACATTTCACATCCAACAGGTATATAAAAAAGCAGCCGGACTAAAGTCCGGCTGCTCGTATCGTAATATAAACTGATCTTATTTTTTACTGCTGTCCGCAGGCGTTAAACCCTTCAGTGTTGAAGCTGGATTGTACATCGCCTGCATCTGCTGCAAAGCCTGCAGGTAATTATCGGCAAACCTTCTTTCATCGGCCAGGTTATCTGCCATGGTGCCGCTGAGTGAATTGTAATAACGGAGCTGTTGTTGCAGGTCTTTTTTCACCGATGCAGATACCTTTTGTGCCAAAGCCGAATCGCCGGCGAGGTAGCAGGACTCCAGGAACAACAGCGAATTGCGGTTGTGCATATTGCCCCTGCTGGTCATGCCATAATCGAAATTGGCAGGGTCCATCATCTTATCGGCCAGGTTCAGCACTTTACGCGCCTCTTCCTTACGTCCTTTGTTGGCGAGGTCATTGCCCAGCTCTGCATAAGCCGTACGGATGGTATTCAGGTGCCGGCGGTTCTCTTCATCATAATACACGCCTTTGATCTGTGCATTGCCGAAAGCGAATTTATGCAGGGCCTTATCCAACATCCAATCTGTATTCACGCGACTACCTATCACAGGCACCAGCCTGAAGCTGAGTCCGTCGCGGCGCAGGTACTGATCGAAGCCAAGCTCTACCGATGGCTGGGTGAAATAAATAGGCCTGTTCCATTTATTGGCAGCGATCACATTCAACACGGCCAGGTCGTTCTTCATCAACGCATTTTTGGGTATTTCAAAACGCATTTCTGATACTACACTGTCCGTTGCATTAACCGTTGCATTCTTCAACACATAATCCCTGTTTACCGCTACCGACATTTTCTTTACAGGATAGGTGTTAACGCTTTCTCCACCTCCCCTGTCTTCCATCTTCGCAGGATCATCGTTGCCTACATAATTCTTCATCATATCATACAGGTCGTAAAAACGATCTTCGGGAATGCCGGGTTTGGGGCGATAGAGGATATAATTCCGCTTATCTCCTTCTATCTGTTCAGGTGTCCATACCACATCAATAGGATCGCTCTGGTTCACTTTATAACGCAGCTGGTTGATGTACCAGTCGATACCCAACAGGCTGTAGTTGATCACGCGTATATCGGGTCGGATACCTTCTACTTCCTGTGCATACCACAGCGGGTAAGTATCATTATCACCAAACGTGAAGAGAATGGCATTGGGTGCACAACTCTCGAGATAATCTTTGGCCAGGTCGCGCGCCAGTTGTTTCTGGCTGCGGTCGTGGTCGTCCCACTCCTGCTGCGCCATCACTACCGGTACTGCCAGCAAACAGATCAGGGTGGCCAGGATCGAAGCGGTAGCTTGTGATGCCGCTTTGCTCAGCCAATCGCGCACTTTCAATACGCCCAATCCTACCCATACTGCAAAAGCATAGAAGCTGCCCACATAAGCATAGTCTCGCTCACGTGGCTGGAAGCCCGCCTGGTTCAAATAAATTACAATGGCAAAGCCGGTGAAGAAGAACATGAGGAAATTGGTCACCGCATCATCGCCGCGTTTCTTAAAATGATAGAACAAACCGATCAATCCGAGTATCAATGGTAATGCGAACAGTTTGTTGTTCGATTTATTATTCTTGAGGCTATCGGGCATCGCGCTCTGATCGCCATAGAATATCCTGTCTACAAAAGGAATACCGGTGATCCAGTTGCCATCCCTTACATTGCCGGTGAATAATCCCTGGTTATCATTTTGTTTGCCCGCAAAATTCCACATGAAATAGCGGAAATACATCCAGTACGATTGGTAGCCAACAAAGAACTTCACGTTATCTACCTGGTTCGGCGGCCGCTCATAAGAACCATCTTTCATTCTGCCGATGCCCAGGAAAGCGGCGTAATAATCGGCATGGTTCTGTTCATTGCTCGCATCCCATACGCGGGGGAACACCATTTTATCTTCCGGTGCGTAAACGTATTTTTTATCCGGACCTACTTCAATATACTTGTTCCTCGCTTTCTCGTAACGCATGCCGGTATTCTTCACATCTTTCAGATCGGCAGTGAATTTCTGTCCGTATACCAATGGAAAATCGCCGTATTGGTCACGTCCCAGGTAACCTACCAGGCTGATGGGATTGTCTACATTGTACATATCGATGGCCGGATCGGCATTACTGCGGATCATGGTGGTTACATAGGTGCTGTATCCCATGAGCATGAAAGACAAACACCACAGTCCCAGGCGCAGGTAAGTCCAGCCTTTTTTAGCAGCGAACCGGAATCCGTACCAGATCACCGCTGCGAGGAGAATGAAAAAGAAAGTGAAACCGTAGAAGAAAGGCAATCCCATGCCGTTCACGAACCAGCGGTCGAAGGTGCCGGCCATTTTCACGGAATACTGGATCACCCCTACCTGTACCAGGCCGGTGATCACACATCCCAACACAAAAAAGATATAGATGCCTCCATAGTATTCTTTCTTGTCTTTTTTATACCGCTCTGCCAGCAGCAGGAGTCCGATGGCCGCTCCTACGCCCAGCACAACCAGTCCCGCCATCGTTCCATCCATACCAATACCTCGCTCTTCACTCGCTTCGCCGTTCGCGGCGATCAAAGCCAGGATGAAAGCCAGCACACCGCCAATCAGGGATAACCTGATGAACCAGGTGCGAATTAATTTATAGTTGAAAGAAGGTCTTCTGCGGAAATAATACACCATTACAATAGCGGGGATCGTAAGCAGGTTCAACAGGTGAACGCCGATAGACAATCCCATCATGTAACAGATGAAAACGATCCAACGGTCGGCGCCGGGCTCGTCGGCATGGTTTTCCCATTTGAGGATGGCCCAGAACACAATAGCAGTAAAGAAAGACGACAAAGCATATACCTCGCCTTCCACCGCACTGTACCAGAATGAATCGGTAAAAGTGTATGCAAAAGCGCCTACTACACCGGCGCCCATGATGGCCCAGGCCTGTGAACCGGTAACTGCATCGCTTGTCTTCACATTCATGATGCGGCGCGCAAAATGCGTAATAGTCCAGAAAAGGAACAGAATAGTAAAGCCGCTGGCCAATGCGTTCATGATGTTCACCGCTTTGGCAGCGCCCATGGGGTTGTTGCCGAAAAGAACAATGAATATCCGGCCCAATATCACAAACAAAGGCGCTCCGGGCGGGTGCGGGATCTGCACTTTGAAACAACTGCTCACAAATTCACCGCAATCCCAGAAGCTACCTCCTGCTTCTGCGGTCAAAATATACACGGCGCAGGCGATCACACAGACTACCCATCCCACCATGTTGTTAATTCTCTTAAACTGCATACTGGTTTTCTATTTTAAAAGACGGACAAACATAGCCCAATAATTGTAAATAAAATTGAAAATGTCAATGATGATCACCGGGGCAATCGCAGGGCCATTCCCTGTCCAGGTCGATGCAGGTAACCACGGTCATTTCATCTCCGCAGGGAGCGAATATCACGCGCAAACGCTGGTTGTCGCTGGTATTACCTTCCACCGCATATTTATGGCGGCAGGGTTCGCCTTCCAGTTCGCTTTTCCGGTAATTGATGGTTCCGTTTTTGAGGATCTGTAAAATCTCTGCTTCATCTATATGCCGGCAACCCATTCTGCAGCGAGCATGCTTGGTATAATGCATGCGCGAAGGGTTCCGGTTCAACCCATCATCCTGACTGGTGGTACCTGTAGACTGGTCGGGTGAAGGGGCTGTTGCCGCAGGTGCACTGGTCGGCACTACAGGCCTATGTTTATTGCAATGGCGATTCGATAACAGGAATCCGACCAGAATAATGACCAATAAAAAAGGGACCGTTCTCCGGGAGTTCATATATACAGGATTAGTGGGGCGAATTAAACACATTTTGGTCATAAAACCGGCCTCCAAGCCCCATAATTCCTATATGGCTTATCTTTGCGCCCTCTATGGATAAGAAGCGTTCGGTAGCCTTTCATACTTTGGGTTGTAAATTGAACTTTTCCGAGACCTCTACCCTTTCCCGGCTGATGGAAAGTGAAGGTTTCGAGAAAAAGGAATTTGACGACCTGGCCGACGTATATGTGATCAATACCTGTTCCGTTACCGACAACGCCGATAAAGAGTGCCGCCAACTGGTACGGCGCATCCAGCGCAAGTCGCCCGAGAGTTTTGTGGTGATCACCGGTTGCTATGCCCAGCTCAAGCCCAAAGAGATCGCTTCTATTCCGGGGGTGGACCTGGTGTTGGGCGCCGCAGAGAAATTCAACATTGCCCAACACATCAATGAACTGGCCAAAGGCAATGACGCCAAAGTATGCAGTTGCGACATTGAAGCAGTGAGTGGTTTCAATGCTTCTTTTTCCCAGAACGACAGAACCCGCACATTCCTGAAAGTACAGGATGGGTGTGATTATACCTGTTCCTTTTGTACTATTCCAATGGCAAGGGGCAAGAGCCGCAGCGACAGTATTGCCAACGTGGTAAAACATGCTACCCAACTGGCAGCAGATGGCGTCAAAGAGATTGTACTCACGGGTGTGAACCTTGGCGATTTTGGCAAAGGCCCAGATGGCGGCAGGCATGAAGAAGATTTCTTTAGTCTTGTGCAGGAACTCGATAAAGTGGAAGGCATTGAACGTTACCGTATCTCCTCCATCGAACCCAACCTGCTCACCAACGACATCATTGCATTTGTAGCCAACAGCAACAAGTTTATGCCGCATTTTCATATTCCGTTACAAAGCGGCAGCAATGAAATATTGGGATTGATGCGCAGGCGCTATCGCAGGGAACTCTATGCCGAACGCGTTGGCCTCATCAAAACGTTGATGCCGCATTGCGCTATTGGAGTGGATGTAATTGTGGGATTCCCGGGAGAAACGGATAAACATTTCCAGGAAACTTTTGATTTCCTGCACGAACTGGATGTATCATACCTGCACGTGTTCACCTACTCTGAACGCGATCATACCAAAGCGCTGGAAATTCAGCCGGTGATTCCCATACCCGTTCGCAATGAACGAAATAAAACTTTACGCAACTTATCTTATATGAAGCTGCAATATTTCACACAGCAGCAAAGCGGACAAACCCGCAAAGTATTATTCGAAGGATTTGATAAGCATGGTATGATGGAAGGCTATACCGATAACTATATCCGCGTGAGCACGCCTTATCGCGGAGAATGGGCGAATCAGATCATTGACTGGGAACTCCGGTAAAAATTTATACCACAGAAAGGTATTCCGCCGGAAACTCCACCACCATCACCTGTCCCAGGCTTTGCAGTTTCACAAACACTTTTTTCTTTCCGCCCCTGATCACGGTTCCTTCATTGCCCATGAACACACCATAGTTCACTTTGATCTTCATTTCATCCATGAACCCCTGCTCAGATAATACAGAGATGCTGGCGTCTTTTTCTGCGAGGTATTTTTTGATGGTAGCTACTTCTTCATCGCGGATCACGGCAGGTTTGCCGAGGTAATAAACAAAATTCAATACGCCATCCGTCATCAGGACCTTGGTACGTTCGGCATCGTCGATCTGCACAAAAACATAGGATTTGAAAAGTGGTTCTTCAATGACCTTTTTACGGTCGCTCCATTGTCTTTCTACTTTTTGCAGGGGGCACCAACTGGCAATTCCCTTTTTCAACAGGGCACCATCTATCTTTTTTTCCCAGCGTGGCTTCGTATAAAGGGCAAACCACTTTTTTCGCTGCTCTGTCATGGTAGTAAACCTGAATTTGTCCTTACATAGATACTAATCAGGAGCTAAGGTAAAGAAAAACAATATTTCTCCAGTTTCTTGCGATCGTTGATCCTGATCCAGCGCTTATTCAATGAGAGCGCGTCATCTTCCACCAATTCATTCATGATCCTGAATAAGGTCTCATAAGTGGTGCCGGTATAGGAAGAGAGGTCCTGCCTGGAAAGTTCTATATCGATAAAGCCTTCGGGGGTTGTGCCAAATCGCTCGTCCAAAAGAAGCAAAGCATTGGCAATCCTTCCCTTTGTATTCATATGCGCCAGGTTACGCATTTTTCTTTCAGACTCTTTCAGCTCTGCGGCAAAGAACATCATCAGGTCATATAAATAGTCCTGGTTAACCTTTAGGGTGGCAGTGAAGAAATGAATGTCGATAAAACAGACATCCGTTGGCAGAAGTGCTGTTGCTGAGACTGGATAAACAGTGTCGCTGCCCAATCCGCGGTGACCGGCAATGGCCCCGCTTTTAGCAAAGCGCAGGATCAGTTCCTTTTCGTCTCCCCATTTTTTATGCACTTTCACCAGTCCGGTATGAATGAAATACATCCCCTGTACCTCGGCCCCTTCCTCAAAAAGCACTTCCCCTTTCTTATAATGGTACATTTTCCTGTTGGCATCGATAGCAGGAAGCCATTCCTTCTGGCATAGCCGGCACATGGAGCAAACGGTAAGATCGCAGTTTACTTTTTTCAGTTTCATACTGTACAAAAATAAAGTCAAAATACAATCTCAAATATATTATTTAAATAAAAATCTAAATAATATGACAATAAATCTTTGAAATTATCCATTGTGTTATTAATTTTATTGCAGATAGAGTGTATTTTTATTTAAAAAGCTATCTTTTTTGATTCTTTATATTACATATAAAAAATCAAAATTTAAATCTAATTATCCATTTAGCCATTATTCCGCATCGTTAACAGGGTTAACCGGAACACTTTCTCCTCGATTGCTTGTCAAATACCTATTGACCTTACTTTATTGTCGCTACCCGATTGCCTGCCACATGAAACGTAATAAATGAATTTAATACGTGAATGATGGTACTGGTTTCTAGCATATTACATTAAAGACAAATAAAAAACCCCGGCCGATGTGGAAGTCTGAACCGGGGCGATGGAATTTAAATTGAAAACAATCTAAACCTAAAGCAAAGTTATGGCTAAAAAAACGAAACCTACTGCTTATGCATGGCTGTCCGCACTGTGTTTTCTTTTCACCCTAAGTGCGCACGCACAATTTACCTTAACCGGACAACTGCGAACGCGAACAGAAGTCCGGGACGGGTTTGGCAACCTGGTATTGAAAGGCGCAAAAACGGCCGCATTTACCTCTCAGCGTACCAGGTTGATCTTTGGATACAAATGGGACAGGGTTACTTTTGGTGTTACGTTACAGGATGTGCGGGTATGGGGACAAGACGCTTCCTCCATTTCCAATGCCGATGGCAATCGCCTGATGCTCCATGAGGGCTGGGCCGATATTACGCTGGCCAATAAAGCCGATACCACCATCAAATTTAAATTGTTCGACCAGCTTTCCCTTAAGATTGGAAGGCAGGAATTGAGCTATGACGATGTTCGTTTGATCGGTAACCTGGATTGGTTACAACAAGGCCGGCGACATGATATGGCGCTGCTAAAGATGATGCACAATGGATGGCAGGTTGACCTCGGGTATGCCTATAACCAGAACAGCGATGCTTTTGGTATTACCAATACCTCTTATGTGCCGGGCAATATTCCGGCATACGTGAAAAATTCAGGCGGTGTTTTAGTGCCTACCCCTGCCGGGATCGTTCCGCTTGCTGCCGGTGGCAACGCAGCCAACAATAGTTCTAAAACAGGTACGCCGGTGTACAGTAACCCAACCAATACCAATGCCGCCAGCCAGGATTATAAGTCGTTCACCAGCCTGTATATCAGCCGCAAATTCAACCAGACAAAATTCTCTGCGCTCTTTTTCAATGACCGTTTCGGGAAATATAAACTCGATTCTGTAGCCGTTGACAACACCGGATACGTTTATGGAAGGAGATTTATTAGTACAGGAAGCAACGATTCATTTGACTATTCTGGTACAACCAGTCGCTATACATATGGCCTGATGATCAATCATACGATGGGCAATACATCGGGGTTTGGTAAAATCGCCTTGCAGGTGGCTTACTATAAGCAATCCGGCAAAAACCGGGAAGGCATGTCATTGAATGCGTATCACTATACGGCTTTAGCAACCTACCAAAAAGGCAAATTCAGCTTTACACCCGGCTATGACGTCCTTTCGGGAAATGATGCCGTTTCACCTTCCGGTGAAGACAACCGTTTTGATCCATTATACGGAACGCCGCATAAACACTGGGGCTATATGGATTATTTCTACGTGGGCACCGGTGCCCCTGCGGGTGGTTTGAATAACGGCTACTTCAAAGTGAAATATGCCAGCAACCTGTTCTCCATCGGCGCCGACTTTCACACGTTCAGCCTGAACAAAGACATGAAAAAGGCTGATGGTTCCCTGGTCGATAAATACCTTGGCAATGAAGTGGATATCCTGCTGAATTATACACTCAATAAATTCACAGGAATAGAGCTGGGATATGCTGTAATGAATGCCAATAACAGCATGGCATTGGCAAAGGGACAAGCCGGCACCGATGCCGTTGCAGATACTTACAAGAAAACAGGCACATGGTTTTATGCAATGATCAATATTCGCCCTGATTTCTTTTATAGTAAACCCGTTGCCATAAAACAGTAACACACACGATACAACATTCTTCCTTTTAAATTGATCAAAATATGAGAGGCTTAATCAATAAAATATTATTTATAGCAGGACTGGTAGCCGTATTTATGGCGGTTACTTCATTCAGGATGATGGCTAACCCACCCCGGAAAATAAAGCTGGGGTTTATACCACTAACAGACTGCGCTCCGCTCGTAGCAGCAAAAGAGCTAGGGCTTTTTGCGAAATACGGTGTTGATGTGGAATTATCCAAAGAAGCATCATGGGCCAATGTGCGCGATAAAATATTGAACGGCGAACTCGACGGCGCACACTGTCTCTTCTCCATGCCATTCTCTGTTTATACCGGTATAGGTGGAAAAGCCGGCTCTGATATGAAGATTGCCATGATACTGAACAATAACGGGCAGGCCATTACACTCTCTAAAGATTTTTGTGGACTGGTTGGCTTTAAAGAAGTAAACAAAGTAGCGGCCGCAGTTAAAAATGTGCAAAGCCGTAAGGAAGTTACGTTTGCCATGACCTTTCCCGGCGGCACACACGATATCTGGCTCCGTAACTGGATGGCCGCAGCAGGTGTTAACCAGAAGGCAGTCGGCATCATCACCATTCCCCCACCCCAGATGGTAGCGAATATGCGGGTTGATAACATGGAAGGATATTGTGTTGGTGAACCCTGGAATGGAGTGGCTGCAGCGCAAAATATAGGCTTTACACACATTGCAACACAGGATATTTGGAAAAACCACCCCGAGAAAGCCCTGGTTGTGAATGCACATTTTGCCGCAACCGAAAAGGAGAACCTGAAAAAAGTGATGAAGGCGGTGCTCGAAGCCTGCAAGTGGCTGGATAATATGGGCAACCGTAAAAAAGCAGCAGGATGGTTAACCAAACCCAATTATGTAAATGCGCCATTGCAGGTAATAGAAGCCAGGCTGGCCGGCTCTTATGACCTGGGTTGTGAATTGGGTGTACAGAAATACAAGGATGATGGCATGATGTTTTATAACAACGGGATCGTTAATATGCCCCGTAAGTCTTACGCCACCTGGTTCATGGCGCAGTACGTTCGGTTTGGTTATTTGAAATCAGAGCCCGACTACAAAGGCATAGCCGAGAAATTAATCCTTGACGACCTGTATGCAGAAGTAGCCCATGAGATGGGAGTGCCCATGCAGCCCGACATGCAGCCTTTCAAAACAACTTATGATGTACCATTTGATCCGAAGAATGTAGCTGCTTATTTAAAAACATGTAAGAGATAAAACCAACTGCTATGAAAAAGATATTCTCTTTGCAAACGCTCTATTTCCTTATTGGCATTGCTTTACTCGGTGGTCTATGGGAACTTATTTCAACGCTTACCAAGCATGAAATTCCCAGCCCAAGGGCAACCTGGCTTGTTTTCAGGGAAGTTATGCAGCATCCCATGCAGAATGATCCCGACTATAAAGGAATTGGCACCAAATTGCTGAGTTCACTTGAACGGGTGGCTATCGGGTTTGGCCTGGGCAGTATCGTAGCAGTGCCATTGGGTTTATTAGTGGGGTCCAGTAAAGCCATGATGGGCATTATCAATCCCATTGTACAGTTATTAAGACCTGTTTCACCGCTGGCCTGGTTCCCGTTAGGCCTGGCCATTTTCCAGGATTCACATAAGGCAAGCGTGTTTATGATATTCATCTGCTCCTTATGGCCAACATTGATCAATGCTGCGTTCGGAGCATCTCATATTCCGCAGGACCATAAGAATGTGAGTAAGGCTTTCGGTTTTTCCAAATGGAAATACCTCACTAAAATATTACTGCCATTCAGCCTCCCCCATATCATCACCGGGTTGCGTTTATCGGTGGGTATCGCATGGATGGTGATCGTAGCCGGTGAGATGCTCAGTGGTGGTATCGGGCTGGGTTATTTTGTATGGGATGAAGGGTTTAACGGGGGCAGTATTGCTAAAATACTGGTTGCCATCATCATCATTGGTTTAGTAGGGCTTCTGCTGGATAAGCTCTTCCTTTTCCTGCAAAAAAGATTCACTTATGCTTCATAATCATTCATTGTCTAAAGCTTTATTTTATGTCAGCCATTTCTCTGTCACCAGAAAACCATACTGAAACGTTTCACCATCATCATGCAGCTCCTGCAAACGGGTATGCAACAAACAGCATTGAAATCAACGATGTGAGCGTACGCTTTAAAACACCCAAAGGGGTTTTCACTGCTGTAAAAGATATTTCACTCGCTGTTGGTAGAGGTGAGATCGTTTCGCTGATCGGTCATTCCGGTTGCGGTAAATCAACGCTGATGAACACCATCAGTGGTATGGTGAAACCCAGCAGCGGCTCCGTCATTGCCAACGGGAACCTTGTTACCAAGCCTGGCCCCGACAGGGGGATTGTTTTTCAGAACTATTCATTGTTGCCCTGGCTGAGCGTATATCAAAATATTTACCAGGCCATCGATGCTGCCATACACGGTAAGACTGCAACAGAAAAAAAGGCCCTGGTTGAAAACAACCTGAAAATGGTAAAACTCTGGGAACATAAAGATAAATTGCCCGGTCAGCTATCCGGTGGTATGAAACAAAGGGTGGCCATTGCGAGGGCTTTTGCCATCAACCCCAGTATCCTTTTACTGGATGAACCTTTCGGGGCATTGGACGCACTTACCAAAAGCAACCTGCATGTTGAATTGTTGAAACTGTGGAACCTCGATAACAGAGAGAAAACCATTGTGATGGTTACACATGACATAGAAGAAGCCATATTCTTAAGTGATCGCGTAGTAGTGATGAATGATGGTCCGGCAGCTTCTATCAAAGCCATTGTAGACGTGCCTTTACCAAGACCCAGGAATAAGAAGGAAATTGTTCACGATCCTGTTTACATGGGTATCCATGACAAGTTATTGGGGTTTTTGGTTGATAAATTGTCCATCAATGACCTCTGATCATCCTGGCTAAGGCATTGTGCAAACAATACGTAGTGTTGTTTGCCTTATTTATTTGGCTGCCGTATGCACTTGCGGAGCGCTGGCTACTTCCACCATCGTCCGCACAGATTCACTGATGTATAGATCAGATTTGAGCGACTTCAACCAGTCCTGGTAGCGCAGCCCTTTAGCCGTATCGGCATTGTTGTAAAACTTTGCTTTATCATCCTGCAAAGCACTTACCACCATGTCAGCGCTTGGCTTCAACAGGGTATTGTTCTGCATAACCGTTGTACGTATCTGTTTTTGCAACTGGCGGTATTTTTCCAGGTTGAGGCTGGCCGGTTCATCGGTTACTTTGGAAAGCCAGATCAGGTTGCTGTTCAACAGTGTCAGCGACGCGTTTTGTTTGATACGGTCGTTCTCACGATTAATCACCGATGCATAAGGCAGATCTCCTTTCCATAACTGGTAAACGGCTTTGGGAATCTCATCCCAGGGCAACGCAGCAGGATTGTCTTTTTCTCTGATCTTCAGGTATTCGTAAGTATCGGGCAGGATCACATCGGGTGTTACTCCTTTCAGTTGAGTGGATCCTCCATTGACACGGTAAAATTTCTGGAAAGTGAGTTTCATAGCACCTAATTCCGTACGGCCGCTGTAAGGATCGATGCGATTACCGAAAGGAATAGGTTTTTGCACGGTTCCTTTACCATAAGTAGAGGAACTTCCAATGATGATGCCCCGCTTATAATCCTGTATAGCTGCTGCAAATATTTCGCTGGCCGAAGCGCTCAGCTCATTCACCATCACTGCCAGCGGGCCATCATAGATAGCGCCTTGTTCTCTGTCGCTCAATACAGATGAACGTCCGTCTCTTTCACGCACCTGTACTACCGGGCCCTGGTTTACAAACAGCCCCACCATCTGCACCACTTCATAGAGATAACCGCCGCCGTTGCTGCGCACATCTATGATGATGCCCTTTACATTCTCTGCTTTCAGTTTCTTTACTTCGCGTGCTACATCTTCAGAGCAACGCGGGCCATTTTCTTTTTCAAAATCGGCATAGAAATCGGGCAGATAGATATAACCTATTTTATCTTTTCCTTCTCCAATCACGGCACTGCGTACATAGGTTTCATCTAACACGATCTCATCCCTTATCATAGTTACCACTTTAACGGTACCGTCTGTTTTTTTCAGTGTCAGTCTTACTTCCGTCCCCTTGTTTCCGCGGATTAACTTCACAGCATCTGTAGTTTCATAACCGGTTACATCTACCGGCTCTGCACTACCCTGCGCCACTTTGATAATCACATCATTCACCGCTATTTCTCCCGACTTCCACGCAGCGCCACCGGTTTGGATACTCACGATCTTGATACCGTAATCGTCCTGTCCCAGTTGCGCGCCGATGCCATAAAAACGTCCGCTCATCTGCTCATCAAAAGAGCGCTTTTCAGTAGGCGGCATATAATCCGTATGCGGATCCATCAGTCCGGTAATAGCATTGATAAACGCTGAAAAACGCTGGTTCTCCGTAAACGTTGCCCGGAGCCTGTCGTAACGTTTATCCATGTACTTGAGAATCTTAGTCCGCGCTTCTTTTTCAAGCTCGGCATCTGATTTTACTACGAAATCTTTTTGTCCTTTGTTCTTTTCACGCAGGTCCAGCAAATCAACGTAGCGCTCCAGCGTATGAAACTTTAGCTGTTTGCGCAGTCTGTCTTTCCGCTCGGCTTCTGAAGCGGCATACTGCAACTTGTCTGCATCCAGCACCACTGTTTCATTGGTGTTGAAATCAAACGGTTTGGAAAGTATGTCTTTATAAAGGGATACCACCTGTTCGATGCGCTTATCATAAACAGCGCTTACCGCGGGTTCAAATTCTATGGGCGCTCCATGTATTTCATCATCGATGCGCAATTCATATTTTTTCAATGAATCGATATCGGCTTTCAGGAACATGGTTTTATCGGGATCCAAATCTTCCAGGTATTTCTGGAACACCTGTTTAGAGAATGCATCATTAATATCCTTCGGACTATAGTGTTGCTTTTCCAATAAATATCCAACCGTTGATAATAATTGCTGGCGTTGCGCGGCCGATACATCGGTTCCGCCCAGCCATTTATTTCTGAATGCAAAAAACAAACCTCCGAATAAGGCCACAGCCAGTATCAACAACCCTTTTCTACTCTTCATAAATCGTATAATTTTTGGCATTTGCTGCAAGATAGGTATCAAAAATAACTGAAAAAGACCGTACCGTATATCCGTACAGCCCAATTAACAAAGGTTTGCAAGGTGTCTGGACAAAAAAAAGCCCGCCACCTGGTATTGACTAAAGCGGTTTTACCTTACTTTTGCAAACCCAATAAACGGAGAGCGTAGCTCAGTTGGTTAGAGCGTCAGTTTGTGGCACTGAAGGCCGTGGGTTCGAGACCCATCGTTCTCCCGCTAAAACCTATAAGGATCATCCTTATAGGTTTTTAAATTTTAGTAAGATGAGTTACACTTTGATCCTGATCCCTTTTATTTCGGCTTTTATCGGATGGTTTACCGTATGGATGGGCGTTCGGCTGCTTTTCCGCTCCGGCAAACCGGCAGGCAAGCCCTTGTTTTCGTTCGATGAGATCAGGCAAAAAATCACCCACCCCGATACTGTGCAACAGATCATGCCCATGGTAGAGGCCCATATCGACCATTTTCTGCGCGAGAAACTGTCCGCCGAAATGCCCATGATCAGTATGTTCATCGGTGAAAAGACCATCCAGCAGTTGAAGGGAATCTTTATTGCCGAGATCCAGACCCTTTTCCCCGATATGCTATCGCAGTACCTGGATAAGCTCGAGCGTGAACTGGACTTCAAGAAAATACTGGCGGTACAGCTGCAAAAGCCGCTGCGCAAAGCCAGGATAATAGCAGGGCTATTTGGCTTCGCAGTAGGGTTGTTACAGGCAGGTTTACTGCTCTTGTGGCGCTGATCACCGGCATTCAGCCGTTTTATTCCAGCCTTCACCCGGGACTCACCCATTCAGGATTGCCTAATGACCGTTTATATAATGAAGCTGCCGGCAGGGGTAGCGGCTGCACAATTTTGCAGTGTATTTCACTATAAAAGATCATCATGAGAAAGGTTTTTGTTCTATTATTTGTATTGATTTCAGGGCTTTCGGCCGAGGCCCAGTTCCCGGGAGGCGGCGGTGCACGCCTGGGCGGAGGCATGGGAGGCGGCGCCAATATCGGCCACCTGTACGGAAAAGTAGTGGATAATACCACCAATAAAGGGATCGAATCTGTAACCATCCAGCTCCTGGGCAATAAGTTCGATACTTCCACCCACAAAATGAAAGAAGTGGCCCTCGGCACTATGATTACCAAACCCAACGGCAATTTCAGCTTCGAAAACCTGCCGGTGATGGGGAAATTCAAACTGAAAATTGGGGCCATCGGGTATAAATCATTAGAAAAACCAGTAAGCTTTGACATCAAAATGCCCTCCCCGGGCGGCGGTATGCAGTCCGGCGGAGGCATGCAACAGATGCTGGGTATGGTAGACAAAGACCTGGGCAATATCAAGCTTGTACAGGACGCCACCGACCTGGGAAATGTTACGGTAACGGCCACTGTAAAACAGCAGTTCGAGCTGGGTATCGACCGTAAAATATTCAACGTAGATAAGAACCTGGTGAGTTCCGGGCAAACCGCTACAGAGGTAATGAAAAGCATTCCTTCACTGAATGTGGACATTGACGGTAACGTAACCATGCGTAATGCCACTCCCACACTGTTCATCGATGGAAGACCCACTACCCTTACCCTGGACCAGATTCCGGCAGACATCATTGATAAAGTGGAGCTCATTACCAACCCTTCCGCTAAATTCGATGCATCGGGCGGTAATGCAGGTATCCTCAATATTGTGTTGAAGAAAAACAAGAAAACCGGTTATAATGGCGGCCTGCGGGCTGGCATCGATTCAAGGGGAAAGCTCAACGGCGGCGCCGACCTCAACCTGCGTCAGAACAAATTCAATATCTCGCTGAATGCCAACTATAACCAACGCAAATCGATCGGCACCGGAACTACCGACCGCAATAATTTCCTTACGGTGCCCAGTTCCGTACACAACGAGAATGACGGTACCAACCTGGGATCGTTCCGGTTTTTACGGGGCGGGATCGATTATTTTGCCGACAACCGCAATACCATTTCTGTTGGCGCCAATTATGTACATGGTTCTTTCGACAACGACAATTTCCAGAAAGTTGACTCTACCATCAAAGGCGCTTTCTCTTCTTACAGCAATATTGCCAGCAACAGCCAGTTCTCGTTTACCAATGTGGGTACGCAGTTGGGTTATAAACACAATTTTGCCAAGAACGGAGAAAACTTCACTACCGATTTCAACTACAACTCCAGTACTAATAACAACAACTCCCTCACGAGTACGCAGACTTTTAACCCCGATAATTCTGTAAAAGGCCGCCCTTTATTGCAGCAGACCTTGGGTGATGGTTACAATCGTTTCTATACGATACAATCCGATTACGAAAATCCCATTTCAGAAGATACCAAACTGGAAGTGGGCGCCCGCGCGGCCATCCGCGATTTTGGCAACTCCAGCAACCAGTACGTCTTCAATCCCAATACCAACCAGTACATGCTCATCCCTGCGATCAGTAACCACTACAAGTTCAATGACCAGGTGTATGCAGCGTATACTACGTATAGTTTCAAAATAAAAAAATGGAGCTATCAATTGGGGTTGCGCGCAGAAAGTTCCAACTATACCGGAACCCTGCTGAATGCAAGCGGCGCCGATTCATCGCAGTTTAAAGTGAAGTACCCGCTGAGCCTGTTCCCCAGCGCCTTCATCACCTACAAATACGACGACAAGCAGGATTTCCAGCTCAACTATTCACGCAGGGTAAACCGTCCTAACTTCTTCCAGTTGATGCCTTTCCCGGATTATTCTGATCCGCAGAACATCAGCATTGGCAACGCGGGACTGAAACCGGAGTTCACCCATTCTTTTGAGTTGTCTTATAATGATGCTTATAAACGTGGCGCGAATTTCCTCGCTACCGTATTCTTCAAATACTCTACCGACCTCATCACCCGGTATGTGTACAGGGATAAGAACGCGTTGAGTCCGGCTGGTGACAGCGCCTATTTCAGCACATTCATCAATGCCAACAATAGTTATTCTTATGGATTGGAACTGACCAACAAGATGCCGGTGACCAAATGGTGGGATCTTACACTGGCGTTCAACCTGTACGATTCCAAGATCAATGCATCTGTTCCGGGTCAAACGCTCGACAATTCGCTCGTGAGCTGGTTTGCCAAAATGAACAGCAATTTCAAATTGTCTAAAACCATTTCGATCCAGTGGAGCGGTGAATACCAGGCCAAGACCGTATTGCCTCCCAGCTCGGGTGGCGGCGGCGGACGAGGCGGCGGTGGACCGATGTTCGGTGGACCGCAGGGTACCGCACAAGGTTATTACCTGCCCCGTTATGGTTTTGACCTGGCCATCCGGAAGGACTGGAACTGGAAGAACGGACAAAGCGGTTCACTTACACTTAGTATGAACGATATATTCCGCACACAGGTATTCAAGTCTTATTCTGTGAGTACACTGTTTGACCAGACTGCTGAAAGGAGAAGAGACCCGCAGGTATTGCGCCTGAACTTCAGTTACCGTTTCGGTAAATTCGATGCTACCTTGTTCAAACGTAAAAACACCAAGGCAGACCAGGGCGGTGGAATGGATATGATGCAGCAATAATCATCAGCCGTTCCTTCCTGTTAACATAGGAACAAAAGAAAATTGGTCGAAGGCTTCTTCTATGAGGGAGCCTTCTGCCGTTTTAGTGATGCGCAGCATGCGTTGCGAATTGCCTTCATCTACCGGCAATACCATGATGCCGCCGGGTTTCAGTTGTTCTACCAGTTTTGGGGGTACGAAGGGTGCAGCAGCTGTGATGATGATCTTATCGAAAGGACCAAAAGTGGGCAGTCCCTCGAAACCATCGCCATAGAAAAATTTCAGGTTGAGGTATTTGTTGCGGAAATAATATTTCTTGTGCAGTTCGTATAATTTTTTCTGCCGTTCAATCGTAAACACCCAGGCACCCAGTTCTGCCAGGATGGTGGCCTGGTACACACTGCCGGTTCCTATTTCCAATACTTTATCGGATTTCTTTACATTCAGGAGTTGCGTTTGGTAAGCAACCGTATAAGGTTGTGAAATGGTTTGTCCTTCTCCTATCGGAAATGCACGGTCTTCATAAGCTATCTTATCGAAGGCGGAATCGAGAAAAAAATGCCGCGGGATGGCGTTGATGGCATCCAGTACTCTCTCATCACTGATGCCTTTTTCTTTCAACAGGTTAACCAACTGGCGCCGCAGTCCCTTGTGCTGATATGTATCTTCGTAACTTCTCATAAACGGCACGAATATACTGTTAACCAGCCAAGCGCCTGGTGCATATAGGTCGTTGTGAAAAGAAAAATCTCACTGTAAAATTACGCACAGTTATTTCAATTTCAGCCCGGCAATGATGCTTTTGATCTTTGCTTCCAATGCTGCAAACTGGCGGTCGAAATCTTCTTTTTTCTCCAGTTGGGTGCACACGCTGAAATAGAACTTGATCTTGGGTTCTGTACCCGATGGCCTGGCCGATATTTTGCTGCCGTCTTCCAGTATGAACTGTAACACGTTGCTTTTAGGAAGCTTAATGGCCCAGCTTTCACCGGTTAATAAGTCCTTACCCGTTTGCAATTCGTAATCAAGTAATTGCTGCACTTTCACACCGTTGATCTCTTTCGGTGGGTTGTTACGATATCCCTCCATCATATCAGCAATTTCCTTCTGTCCGTTCATGCCTTTCTTGGTAATGCTGATGAGGCTCTCATAGTAGAATCCGTATTGGATGTACAGTTCTATCAACTTATCGAACAAGGTTCTGCCCTGGTTCTTTTCATAGGCCGCCATTTCACACAACAACGCCACGGCGCTTACGGCATCTTTATCTCTTAGCTGGTCTCCGATCATCAGGCCAAAGCTTTCTTCTCCGCCAATCACATAATTTTCTTTGCCTTCTTTTTCCTTGATGAGTTCGGCGATCCATTTGAAACCGGTAAGCACATTGTAACAGGCTACTCCGTTTTGTTTTGCCAGCTCGTTGATCATGGCAGTAGTAACGATGGTGGTGATGACCATATCGTTGGGTTGTGCAATGCCTTTCGATTTGCGGGCTTCGATAAGATAGGCAAAAGCCAGTATAGCCGTTTGATTACCGTTCATGAGCACCCATTCTCCTTTGTGGTTCTTTACGCCAACGCCTACCCTGTCTGCATCCGGATCGGTACCCAATAAGATATCGGCATCCATGGCTTTGGCTTTTTTCAATCCAATGCTCATGGTTTCGCTCTCTTCCGGGTTGGGATAAGCCACCGTGGGAAAATCGCCATTGGGTGTGGCTTGTTCTTCCACCACGGTTACATTGGTAAATCCAAAGCGACTTAATACTTCCGGCACCAGCGTGATACCGGTTCCGTGAATAGGCGTATATACAATTTTAAGATCGTGTTGTTCGGCAATCACATCGGGGTAAACGCTCAGGCTTTTTACCATGTCCATATAAGCGTTGTCCATTTCTTTACCCATCAATGAAATATTGGCTTCGCCGCCATTCCATTTCACTTCATTCACACTGGTGATGGCTTCCACTTCTTTGATCACATTTTTATCGTGCGGAGGTACCAGTTGTCCGCCGTCGTTCCAATAGGCTTTGTATCCGTTGTATTCTTTGGGATTGTGTGAAGCGGTACATACCACACCGCCCTGGCAATGCAGTTTGCGTATGGCGAAGCTGAGTTCGGGTGTGGGCCGCAGTGCTTCGAAGAGAAACACTTTGATGCCGTTCGCAGCAAATACATTGGCGGTGGTTTCTGCAAAAAAGCGGCTGTTGTTGCGGCTGTCGTGGCCAATGGCCACGCGTATTTCAGCCGATCCGTAAGTCTTTTTGAGGTAATTGGCAAAGCCTTGTGTAGCCATACCCACCGTGTATTTGTTCATCCGGTTGGTGCCTACTCCCATGATACCACGGAGACCGCCGGTACCAAATTCAAGGCTCCTGTAAAATGAATCGGCCAGGTCATCGGGGTTGGTGGTTTGCAATGATTGGATAGCCTCTTTTGTAGCCTGGTCATAATTACCTTCGAGCCAGCTGGCCACTCTTTGCTGTATAGCTGTATCCATGGGTTTAGACTTTTAAATGTTGACTTTGACGTTTGTTTTCGTGCTTATACGCAAGTTACTGGATTCATTTTTAATATTTACATAATCTCATTTGTTCGCGGTTGTTCCTGCACTTCTATATTTTAGTCGCATGAATAACCGCCACCTGGCGCCCGTTACTTATGTTATTGCGCTGATCGCTTTTTGTGTTGCGGCCTATGCAAAACTGTCCGGGTCATTGATGCACCCGCTGATCCCCTCCATCTCCTGTTTTGTATCACAGGCAGTCTTCAGCTCTATCGCCATTTACGAAGTGGGTCCGTCTGTCCAACTTAATACCACAGAAAAAAGGAACTGGCGTTTGTATCTTTTCTTTCTGCCATTGGTGTTTGGCTTTTTTTACCTTGGGTGGGTCCGGAAAAAAGCCTTTGCATCTCCTGCTGAAGCCATCTGAGGCTTATCGTGAAAAAGGCAAACGATCTGTTGGATTTCTAAAAACAAATTAGTAATTTAGAGATATATGAAGTGGAAAATAGTTCCACTGCTGTATGCAGCAGTGGTATTTTGTGCAATACTGGCTTCGTCTTGCGTAATGACGCGTTACCGTCATTATACTGTGGGGTTGCTTGCAGTCAATGTGGTTATTCAATTCGTATTTGCCTTCGTGGCCATTGCTGAAATGAAAGGCGCTCCCAACTTCACCATCGATCAAAAAAGATGGTGGCGGGGTTATCTTTTATCTTCTCCGCTCATTTTTGGATTTGCTTACCTGAAATTCCTGCGTAGCCGTTTTCCTTCTGCTTAACACTTATTATCAAACAATATAAGCGCCTTCTACTTCTCCGCCTGCAACTTCTACTTGTATATGATCTTGTAAAGTAGTAGCAATAGATAATCCTACATAATCTGGTTTTACGGGGAATAGTTTGTGCATCCTTTCTACAAGCACCATGGTTTGTATACTCTTTGGGTGGAAGGCCAACAAGGGTTTCAGGGCATACAACAGTGTTTTGCCGCTGTTGGTTACATCGTCTACCAGCACCACATGCAGCCCGTTGAAGTCTATCGCTTCACTCAACGTTACTTCCTGGGGAAGGGTTTTATCCAGGCTGGCGGCAATGATCCTGATCTCTCCGGAAATATATTGTTTCAAAAAGCTGCCGATTTTTTCTGCTACCGCCATACCACTGTTGCGGATACCGATCAACACTACCGGTGTTTCATCGCCGTTGAGGTTTTCGGCCAATTCCAATGCCATGCGGTGTAATTTCTGTATGGCGGCTTCTTTATTCAGGATATTTTTCTTTCCAGGCATAAAATTATTTCTCTTCAAATATACGTCATCCTGAGCGAGCGAAGCGAGTCGAAGGACCTGCTGAAGATGCGGGCAGATCCCTCGACTGCGCTCGGGATGACGTGCATTGACTCGCTTCGCTCGCTCGGGATGACGGTTAGAAATATTCACGCTATCTTAGCGCCTCAACCTTGCGTATGATCCAACAGGTACTTTTTGCCGCGCTCTCCCTTACAGCCATCTGGCTATTTGCCCGGAAGGCCGGTGAGATCAGACGGAATATTTTTCTGGGTAAGGAGGAAGATTTCAGCGGCAACCGCCCCCAGCGCTGGCGTAATCTGTTGTTGCTGGCTTTCGGTCAGAAAAAAATGTTCCGTAACCCGCTGGTAGCTGTCATGCACTTTGTAATTTATGCCGGCTTCATCATCATTAACCTCGAAGTACTCGAGATCGTGCTCGATGGTTTACTGGGAACGCACCGTTTGTTCCTGGCGCCCCTGGGTTCGCTGTATAACTGGTTGATCAACGCTTTTGAATTTCTGGCGGTTGGTGTGATCACCGTTTGTGTGATCTTTCTTTGCAGAAGGAATATCATCAAACTGCGCCGTTTCATCAGCAAGGACTTAAACGGCTGGCCCCGAAGCGATGCCAACTATATCCTCATCACCGAGATCTGTTTGATGTTCCTGTTCCTCTTTCTCAACGCATCGGACCAGGCATTGCAATTGCGCGGTAACCCGCATTACCATCCTGCCGGACCTTTTTATTTTTCTAACTTTCTCGTTCCGCTTTTTCAAAACACCAGTGAAAGCACATTGATAGGTATTGAACGCAGCTGCTGGTGGTTACATATCGCCGGCATTTTTGCCTTCCTCAATTACCTTCCTTATTCCAAGCACCTGCATATTATACTGGCTTTCCCCAATGCTTATTATGCAAGATTGGACCCAGAGGGTAAGATGAAGAACATGCCCGCTGTACAAAAAGAAGTACTCTATGCCATGCAGCCTGAGTTGGCTCCTGCCGATGCAGCGCCTCCTGCGCATTTCGGCGCCAAAGATGTTTTCGATCTCAGTTGGCGTAACCTGATGGATGCTTACAGTTGCACCGAATGCGGACGGTGCACTGCCGCATGCCCTGCCAACACAACGGGTAAATTATTAAGTCCGCGCAAGATCATGATGGCTACGCGCGACCGCCTCGAAGAAGTGGGCAGGAATATCAACCAGCATAAAAGTTTTGTAGCCGATAACAAATCGCTCCTGCACGATTATATCAGTGTGGAAGAACTGCGTGCCTGCACTACCTGTAACGCTTGTGTGGAAGAATGTCCTGTGAGCATTTCTCCGCTGGAGATCATTGCCGAGTTGCGCCGTTCACTGGTGATGGAAGAAAGCAATGCACCGCAGGAATGGAACAGCATGTTCAGCAATACCGAAAATAATTTCGCTCCCTGGAAATTCGCGCCCGATGAACGCGACCACTGGACGCAGGAGATGGCATCATAAACGATAACACGCATAACTGAAGTATATGAAGGTGAATACCATGGCCGACATGATGATGAATGGAGAAACCCCTGAGATCCTTTTCTGGGTTGGTTGCGCAGGCAGCTTTGACCAGCGCGCGCAAAAGATCACCAAAGCCTTTGCCACCATCCTTAATAAAACAGGTATCAAATATGCCATCCTGGGTAAAGAAGAAGCCTGTACAGGCGATCCTGCACGCAGGGCCGGCAATGAATTCCTTTTCCAGATGATGGCCTACCAAAACATACAGGTACTCAACGGGTATGGCATCAAAAAAATTGTAACTACCTGTCCGCATTGCTTCAATACACTGAAAAATGAATATCCCGAGCTGGGTGGACATTACGAAGTCATACATCACACCACCCTGCTGCAGCAACTGATCGATGAAGGGCGCATCCGCCTGAAAGAAGGCGGGTCTTTCAAAGGGAAAAAAATAGCTTATCACGACAGCTGCTATCTCGGCCGCGCCAATGATATCTACGAAGCGCCCCGCAAAGTGCTGGAAGCGCTGGATGCCGAATTGGTTGAAATGAAACGCTGCCGTTCCAAGGGTCTTTGCTGCGGCGCCGGTGGCGCGCAGATGTTCAAGGAAGACGAGCCCGGTAACAAACGCATCAATATTGAAAGAACCGAAGACGCCCTGGCTACCGGCGCATCCGTGATCGCGTCGGCCTGCCCCTTTTGCAATACCATGATGACCGACGGTGTCAAGAACAAAGAAAAAGAACAGGAAGTGGCAGTGCTCGATATTGCCGAACTGATCGCTGCCGACCTCGCCTAAGCCCATTTGCCAGGGAATTGGTATTTTTGCAGTATGGATTTCGAATACAGTCAATATGTGCCGGAAGATTTTCATGCTTCCTCGAAGGTCTGGATTTACCAGAGCAACCGTCTGTTTACCATCGGTGAAGCATTACAGATAGAAGACCTGTTGAAGCAGTTCCTTGCCGAATGGAAAACACATGGCGAGCCGGTGAAAGGTTATGCCAACCTGCTATTCGGACAGTTCATCGTTTTCATGGCCGATATCACCACCGGTGGCGGCGTGAGCGGTTGCAGTACAGACAGCTCTGTGAGGGTAGTGAAAGAAGTGGAGAAGCTATTCGGTGTGGATATGTTCAACCGGCAGAACCTGGCTTTCGTTGTAAAAGAAAAAGTACAGGTATTACCCATGGCGCAATTGAATTACGCCATTGAAAACCGTTTCATAGAAGCCCACACGACTTATTTCAACAACCTGGTGTCTACCAAAGAAGAATGGCTGCATCAATGGCTCAAGCCGGTGAAAGAAAGCTGGCTTTCAACAAAAATACCCGCGTTGCAAACGGCTTGATCTAGGATTTGTGCTGTACTTTTTCCAGCGCTTCTTTTTGTTGTTCTTCGCTCAGTTTCCTTTTGATAATTGTTTTATTCAATTGATAACTCACCGTAATACGGAAGTTGCGTGTATTGCTCCTGCTCTGGCTTTGTATGATGAAGTTGGGTGCATAGGTATACCCGTTGTATTGCAACAAACCAAGCGGATCAATCGCCGCCACGCCAACGATCAGCTTCCTGTTGAAGAACTTGCGTTGCACACCAAAGCTCATACTCATATTGGTTCGCGATCTACCCTGTGGTGAAGCAAAACTACTGTAACGGGTACTGCCTTCGATCATTGTTAGCTTGTCGGGCGTATAACTGAAATTCAACCCCGAATAAAAAGATCCGCCATCATTGTAACGATACAGTTGTTTCATCCTCGCATCGTACTGGTTGTAATTGTATCCCGAACTGATGTTCACACGCAGCGACTGGCTCAGCGTGATACCCGTCCAGATACTGGCAATGTATTCATTCTGATCGGAGATATTCTGGTAGCTGATCTGTGTTTTACCACTATCAACAAGGGTACGGATGCTGTTGAATACATTCTTGATCCTGTTATATCCTAATGAGGCATTGATATTGAATTTGCGCTGGTTGTAACCGATGTTCAGATCGAAATTATCAATGAGCGAAGGTTGCAGATACGGATTACCAAAGCGTATATTGTAGGGATCGCTGTAGTCGATGCTGGGGTTCAGTTCCACCATACCCGGACGGCGGATGGTTTCCCTGAATACCAATGCCATGTTGAGTTCCCTGGTGATATCTTTCCGTAGCGTAGCGTTGGGTAACAATCTCCAATAACCATTATTGGCATCGGGTGCATTGCCTTTGATGAAATGGAAAGTGGTACCGGAATGTTCAGCCTGCACTCCTGTGATCAGGCGCCAGCGCATGGGCAACGATACAACCAATCCCGCGCGAAGGGTAAAGATGTCCTGGTCGAAATAAAAATTATTACTCAGCAAATCGTTGCGGATGTACTGGTTATCGCTCTTGCGCAGAAAATCCGTATTGAGCACATTGTGAAAACTGTTCGATGAATAGGCCGCCCCACTGGTTAAAAAAGTAGTGCCGGTATCATTGAGGGGCTTGTTGTAATTGAGCCTGGCATACCAGGAAGTAGTATAGGTATCAAAAAACTGCGATTGGGTAGAATCGATACCGGTGGGCAGGAAATCGGGCTGCAGGAACTGCTGGTAGAAATCGCGGTTGTTCTCATTCTTACCCAGGTTATATCCTGTATACAATTGCAGCTTCTCTACCGGGTTCTTGCCCTTCCACTGGTAAGAACCATATATACCGTGGCTATAACCGCTTCCGTCGTAATGATTAGACCTTGAGCTGGCTTTGTACACGTGCAGCAGGCTGTCGAGGTTGGTATAAAAAGTAGTGTTACTGTTATCTGAATAGTTCATGTAGCCCTGGTACACAAAACTCAGGCTGTTCTGTTTATCGGGGTCGTAATCTGTCTGGAGCCGCATGTTGGGCATGGTGCTCCTGTTCACGTAAGATGATTGAGAATAAAAATAATTGACCGAGTCTTTATAAATATTCTGGCGATGGCTGTACGAATTGCCCCTTGCTTCCAACCAGCCAACACCGGCATTGGCATTGACATTGAGCTGCGCGCTCCGGTAACTGAAATTCGAAGAAACACTGCTCTCTCCCCTGCTCCCCGCGCTGGCGCTGAGCCTGCCATAAATACCTACCCTGCCCTTTTTGGTAACGATGTTGATCACGCCACCCGGATAAGTAGCATATTCCGGCGGCGGGTTGACCATGATCTCCACTTTCTCGATCACATTGGCAGGAAGACTTTCCAGCAATTCGGCAAGTTGTTGCGCGTTGAGGTTCGTAGGTTTCTCATCCATCAATATCAAGGGCTCCTTGCCCCGCAACAGGATGGTACCATCGGAATTCACATTGATCAATGGCATGTTCTTCAGCAATTCAGAAGCATTAGATCCATTGCCAAGCGGACTTTCCGACACATTGTACGATATCTTGCCATCCCTGTTTTCAATGAGCGGCTTCTCTGCATACACGATCACTTCATTGAGTAATGAAGAAAGTTCGTGCATCATCATTTCGCCGAGGTTGATATCGGTGCGGTCTGCACGTAATACAATGCTATCTATTTGCAGTTTAGAAAAGCCGATAGATTGAACAGTGAGCCGATAATATCCCAATCCTAGTTTTGAAAAAGAAAAATTACCGTCTTTATCGGCGGCCATGGCATATTGTTTTGCCGAATCGCCCATTCTCCTGAGCTGAACACTGGCCCGTGAAATAGACTTACCCGTTTTAGCTTCCAATACGATACCGCTGACAGTACCCTGCGCTGAAACATCCCTTATCGTTGTCCCAATAAAAAGAAAAAATATTAAAAATCTATACATGTATTCAATTCCAACAAACAAAATAAACTATACGTGGCTATTTATTCAAATAAAATGTCTGATCGGTTAATTTTGTTTATGAAAAATGTAAAAATGTATACTATTTACGGAATTCCGAATTGCGATACGGTAAAGAAAACCTTGAACTGGCTGGAGTCACACCAGGTCAAATATGATTTTCACGACTATAAAAAGCTGGGTATCGATAAAGAAAAATTACAGACCTGGTGCAAACAGGTTGGATGGGAAACGATCCTGAATAAAAAAAGCGCTACCTGGCGCGAGTTGGGCGCCGATGTGCAGGTCACCATCCAAACTGAGGCAAAAGCGATTCAGGTAATGATGGCAAATACCAGCATCATCAAGCGTCCGGTGATAGAAAAAAACGGGAAACTGCTTGTAGTAGGGTTCAACGAAAAACAGTACGGGGAATTATTTTAATACCTTTCTCAATGTTTCCTGCAAGGCCTCTTCGCGAAGGTCGCGGGCGATGATCTTACCATCCGGATCGATCAGCATATTGGCCGGAATGCCTTGTATATTGTACATCCTGGCCACTTCGTTGTTCCAGTATTGGAGGTCACTCACATGCGTCCAGGTGAGGCCATCGGCTCTGATGGCCTGTATCCAGGATTCCTTGTTCTGGTCGAGCGATACACCCAGTACGGTAAAGTTTTTGTCTTTGAACTCATGGAAGGCTTTCACCACATTGGGGTTCTCATTGCGGCAGGGCCTGCACCAGCTTGCCCAAAAATCTACCAACACATACTTGCCTTTGAAAGAAGTGAGTGAAACAGGTTTATTGGCCGTGTCTTTTTGGGTGAAGACGAGCGCTTTGGAACCTACCGCCCCTACCCTGGATAATTCAATATTTTTTTCAATCTGTTGTGCATAAGCAGTGGTTCTGGCACCCGCTTTCAACTGACCATAATTCGCTTCGATCTCGCTTATGCCGCTCATCAACGGGGCAGTGACCAACAACACAAAACCACTTACTGGGGAAGCCGGTTTGTCCTGTATAAAACGTGCCGTTGCCGCCACCACTTCATTTTTATACCGGTTGAAGAGTCCCATCAAAGAGTCGCGCCTCGACGGGTCTTTTTCTGCATCGATCTTCATGGCCGCACCATTCAAATGGTCTTTCAACGGATTGAATCGCTGTTTGAATTCTGCGTAGTCATCCTGCACCCATGATCCTTTCACGGTGGCATTATTGATATCACTCGCTTTACCCGAAACAGTTACTTTATCATTCGGGTTCATGAACAGGTCGATGTTATCGCTTTTCCCGGGGAAAGTGATCTGGCAAATACCCGGGGCCGTTAATTTCCCCTTCAGGGTAAACAGACCTTGTTTGGCTGCAACCGATGCAATTTTTTTACCATCGGTGCCATTCATCAGCGCCACTTCACTGCCTTCTTTCAATCCTTCGAGTTTTCCACTGATTTGAAAGCCTTCCGGTTTATTGGCTTGTGCGAGTCCCACCAGGGGGCACAAAATTGCTATCCAGATCTTCTTCATAATTATTTCGAATGTCTTTTTTGTAACACTTCAATTACCCGCTGCAAATTATGCCCTTTGGCGTTAAGCAAAAGCAAATAGTGAAACAGCAGGTCGGCCGCTTCTTCCAAAAACAATTCATCATTCTCGTCTTTCGCTTCAATCACCAATTCCACAGCCTCTTCTCCCACCTTCTGCGCCACTTTATTAATACCCTTTGCAAAGAGCCTTGCCACATAAGATTCGTCCGGCGAAGCCTGCTTGCGAAGGCGAATAATGTCTTCAAGATACAATAAAAAATCATTGCTGTGGTTGCGTTCACTCCAGCAGGTGTCTGCGCCGGTATGGCATACAGGCCCCAGAGGATGCGCTTTGATCAGTAATGTATCGTTGTCGCAGTCCACCGCAATGCTTTTGAGTTCGAGAAAATTGCCGCTCTCTTCGCCCTTGGTCCACAAACGTTGTTTACTGCGACTGTAAAAAGTTACTTTGCCCTGCCGCTCTGTTTCTTTCAGCGCTTCTTCATTCATGAAGCCCAGCATCAACACTTTGTTGGTGGAATAATCCTGTACAATGGCGGGAACGAGTCCGTCGGCGTATTTCGAAAAATCTATTTTCATGTTGCTTTGTTTCAGATGCGCACTACAATGCCTTGTTGGTGCAAATATGTTTTCAAATCGGGTATCGCAATTTCTTTAAAATGAAAAATACTGGCTGCCAGGGCCGCATCGGCTTTTCCTTTGTTGAACACCTCCACGAAATGCGGCATGGTGCCGCCTCCTCCTGAGGCAATCACCGGCACCGGCAATTCTGTGGCCAAAGTTCCGGTAATATCCAATGCAAAACCCTGTTTAGTGCCATCGTGGTTCATGGATGTGAGTAATATTTCTCCAGCACCCAAATCCACTGCCTGGCGGGCCCAGTCGAGACAACGGGTATCTGTTTTCACCCTTCCTCCGTTGAGGTACACATACCATTCTCCATCAGCCTCCTGTTTGGTATCGATGGCCAGCACTACGCACTGGCTGCCGAATTCGCGGGCCAGGTCGTGCACCAATGCAGGTTTCTTAAAAGCCGCGGTGTTGACCGATATTTTATCGGCGCCATTCTGCAACAGCACCTGCACATCTTCCACACTGCCGATGCCGCCTCCTACTGTAAAGGGTATATTGATATGATGCGAGATACGGTTGACCAGTTCACTCAGGGTCTTTCTTTTTTCGTTGGTGGCTGTGATGTCGAGGAACACCAGTTCATCGGCACCTTGTTGCGCATACAAAGCGCCCAATTCAACGGGGTCACCGGCATCGCGGATATTTTCAAAATTGATGCCTTTAACGGTTCTGCCGTCTTTGATAT
This sequence comes from Hydrobacter penzbergensis, assembly GCF_900106985.1. Lineage (NCBI taxonomy): Bacteria > Pseudomonadati > Bacteroidota > Chitinophagia > Chitinophagales > Chitinophagaceae > Hydrobacter > Hydrobacter penzbergensis. The sequence goes on from NZ_FNNO01000019.1 coordinate 52,078, forward strand.
CGAGGCAGGGTATGATTCTTTTGGTCAGCATATTTTTTTCAGATCATTCAGTGATATCCTGTTTTCATAGATCGCTTTCCCTACAATGGCGCCCGAGCAACCGATCTCCTGCAAAGCATACAGATCATCCAGTGAGCTCACACCGCCGCTGGCAATGAAATGCAGCGAAGGGAATTGTTCAATGATGTGCTTGTACAACACGGTTGAAGGACCTTCCAGTTTGCCGTCCTTACTTACATCGGTGCAGAACAGTTGTGTAATGCCATGCGATTGGTATTTCGATATAAAATCGTAGATACCGATCTCTGTTGTTTCCAGCCAACCGCCCACAGCAATCTTTTCATCTTTCACATCTGCGCCTAACAAGAATTTGTCAGCTCCATATTGTTGCAACCATTGCACAAACAATGACTCATTTTTAACGGCGAGGCTTCCAATGGTAGCCAATGCTGCACCCGATTCAAAAATGATCTGCAGGTCTTCTTCTTTTTTGATGCCGCCGCCAAAGTCGATCACCATAGAGGTATTACCGGCAATCGTTTCCAGCACTTTCCAGTTCTTCACCGCGCCGGCTTTGGCTCCGTCCAGATCAACCAGGTGCAGCCGTTGCAGGCCGGCATCTTCAAACTGTTTCGCTACCTCCAGCGGGTTCTCATTGTAAATAGTCTTTTGTCCGTAATCGCCCTGTGTAAGCCGAACGCACTTTCCATCGATGATATCTATTGCGGGAATGATCTGCATGAAAGCTTAGTGAATTAACGTGATGAAATTTTTGAGTATCTGCTCCCCTACTGCGGCACTTTTCTCCGGGTGGAATTGTGTACCATAAAAATTATCCTTGTGTAAAGCAGAACTGTAAGGTTGCACATAATCGGTGGTAGCAATCGTATGCTTGCCTAATGCTGCATAATATCCATGTACAAAATAACAGTAACTGTTCTGCGGCACCTGTGTAAACAAAGGCGTTTGCAGGTCGTAAATATTGTTCCAGCCTATCTGCGGCACTTTTACAGTGGCATCTCCCAATCCTTTGAACCACTTGACTTCTTCATCAAAAATGCCCAGGCAATCTGTGTTGTTCTCTTCAGAATACTTACACATCAATTGCATTCCCAGGCAAATGCCCAACACCGGCTGTTTCAGGTTACGGATCACTGCATCCAGTTTCCGTTCTTTCAGGTACCCCATGGCCGAACTGGCTTCTCCCACGCCGGGAAAGATCACTTTATCGGCCGATTGTATGGCTTCTATATCATCTGTAACCAATGCTTCTGCGCCTATCCTTTCCAAAGCATATCGAACCGACTGTATATTGCCTGCGTTGTATTTGATAACGACTAAATTCATGTGTTCCTGCTTTACGATAATACCGTAGATAAAAATTCTTTTGTTGAAACAGCCAGGTCCTTTGTTTTCTCCAATGCTTTGATAAATGCCGTTCCGATGATTGCGCCGTTGGTGTACTTAGACGCTGCCAGGAAAGTTTCCTTGTCTTTTACGCCAAACCCCACCAACACGGGGTTATTCAGTTTCATATTTTGCAAACGCTTCAGGTACACTTCCACGGCGGTAAAGTCTTTATCCTTGCCCGTGGTGGCGGAAGAACTTACTGCATAAATAAATCCGCTGCTCAGCGTATCCAGTTTGCGCACCCTGGCTTCACTTGTTTCGGGTGTTACCAGGAAAATAAAATCGAGGCCATATTTTTTTATGATCGCGCCATATTCTGTTTCGAATTCGTATTCGGGTAAATCGGGCAGTATCAATCCGTCAACACCCACCTCTTTCGCATCTGCACAAAATCTTTCAAATCCGTATTGCAATACCGGGTTCATATATCCCATCAGTATCACCGGCACCTGTATTTCTTTCCTAAGGTCTTTCAGTTGCTCGAACAGGATGGCCATGGTCATCCCATTCGCCAATGCTACTGTACTGCTGGCCTGTATTATAGGGCCATCGGCCAGCGGATCGCTGTAAGGCATACCCAACTCTACCAGATCGGCTCCGTTATCCTGCAAGGCTTTTACCACTTGCAGGGTACTATCCAGTTGCGGGTATCCTGCCGTGCAATACACATTCAATACCTGCTTTTGTTTTTTATCAAATAATTCTTTGATCCTGCTCATAATTAAAAGATTGCTTAACGCTTAATGCTCAACGCTGAACGCTAAACGCTAAAAAATAGTCTTATTTGCGTTCTGCGTTCTGCGTTTTGCGTTCCGCGTTCTGCGTTCCGCGTTAAGCGTTTGATTTATAATTTCATATTGTTCATATAAGTAGCCAAATCCTTATCTCCTCTTCCACTCAGGCAAAGCACTATCTTATCTGTAGGTTTCAGTTTCAGTTGCTTCAATGCAGCAAATGCATGCGCTGTTTCCAGTGCAGGGATGATACCTTCTGTTTTAGTTACATGGAATGCAGCTTCCAACGCCTCTTCATCGGTAGCACTCAGGAACAATCCTCGTTTGCTATCGAATAAATTGGCGTGCAAGGGGCCGATGCCGGGATAGTCGAGTCCCGCTGAAATGCTGTGTGGCTCTACTACCTGACCGTCTTCCGTTTGCATTACCAGGCTTTTGCTGCCATGCAATACACCCGGCTTACCCAACTGCGTAGTGGCGGCCGACATACCGCTGTTCACCCCATGCCCCGCCGCTTCCACCGCTACCAGTTGCACGGAGGGTTCGTCGAGGAAATGATAGAAAGCCCCGGCTGCATTGCTGCCGCCGCCTACACAGGCAATCACATGTGTGGGCAATTCCGATCCGGTAGCTTCTTTCAGCTGCCACCTGGTTTCTTCGCTGATCACACTCTGAAAACGCGCTACCATATCGGGATAAGGATGTGGCCCCACTACACTGCCAATAATATAATGCGTGTCTGTTGGATTATTGATCCAGTCGCGTATGGCTTCGTTGGTGGCGTCTTTCAATGTTTTACTGCCACTGGTAGCTGGGATCACTTCTGCGCCCAGCATTTTCATTCGTGCTACATTGGGCGCCTGCCGTTCGATGTCTTTCTCGCCCATGTACACAATGCATTGCATTCCTTTCAAGGCACATACAGTAGCGGTGGCCACTCCATGCTGACCGGCCCCTGTTTCAGCAATGATCCTGGTTTTACCCAACCTGCGTGCCAGTAATATCTGGCCAACAGTATTATTGATCTTGTGTGCACCGGTATGACAAAGATCTTCGCGCTTGAGATAAAGTGAAGCATTGAGCTCTTTGCTCAAACGCGTAGCCAGGAACAAAGGCGTGGGCCTTCCCACATAATCTTTCAGCAATTGTCTGAACTCCTGCTGAAAAGTTTTTTCTTCCATGATCTCCAGGTACCTTGTCCGCAGTTCTTCTACATTGCGATACAGCATTTCCGGTATATACGCCCCACCGAATTTTCCATAATAGCCCTGTTCATTGGGTTGTTGGTATGTGATTGTTGTACTCATGTTCTTTTAAATCTGTTTAACTGCCGTTACAAATGGTCTGAGCTTATTCATGTCTTTGACACCGGGCGAAATTTCGAACCTGCTGTTCACATCAATGGAAAACAGGTCTTTGGCAACAGGCTCGGCAGCAAATGATTTCAACAGGTCTGTGTCTTCCGGCTGTATGCCCCCACTCAGGAAAAAAGGTTTGCCAATGTTCAGTCCTTTGAGCACACTCCAGTCGAATTTTTTACCGGTTCCTCCATACCCTGCGCCTTCGGTATCGAAAAGGAACATATCTGCTACATCCTGGTAGTCTTTGATCTTCCACAAGATATTATCGTCTTCACGCAGGCGGAATGCTTTGATCACGCCTACATAGTCGGCGACCTTTTCGCAATAACGGGGTGTTTCATCGCCATGCAGTTGCACGAGATAGAGGCCGCAGTCGTCTACCGTTTGCAATACTTCTTCTATGGGTGCATTCACAAACACGCCCACTTTGTTGATCTGCCCCCTGATCTTTTTGATCTCGGCCCTGGGCATGGAACGAAAAACATAGCGGGGCGATTTTGGATAGAAAATAAATCCGCCAAATTCCACGCCCATTTCATCGAGCTGCAATACCTGTTCGGCACTTGTCATGCCACAAACTTTAATGCGCATGTTGTTTTGCTTTTAGTTGATTAACGAAATCAGTAAAAGCAATCGAAGGGTTGGCCTGTTTCATAAAATTTTCTCCTATCAGGAATCCTTTGAATCCAGCCTGTTGTAAAGTTACGATAGTATCTACATCGCTGATGCCGCTTTCGGCAACAGCCGGTTTGGTATGTGGTATCTGCTCTATCAACTGCAGGGAAGTACGGATATCTACCTCAAAGGTTTTGAGGTTGCGGTTGTTCACACCCACCATATCTACCAGACCGGTAATATGTTCCAGTTCCGCTTCATTGTGTATTTCCAGTAATACTTCCAGCCCCAAACCCTTTGCGCAAGCCGCCAGGTCCCTCACTTCTGCCGGTGTAAGGCAGGCTGCTATCAGCAAGATCACATCGGCGCCCATGGCTTTGGCTTCATACACCTGGTATTCGTCGATCATAAAATCTTTCCGCAGGATGGGCACCTGGTTTACGCGGGCAGCTTCCAGGTCTGCCGTAACGCCGCCAAAAAACTGTGTATCGGTCAAAACCGATAATCCCGATGCCGCCGTTGCATAAGCGCTGGTGACCGCCAACACATCTGCCTTATCATTGATAATGCCCTTGGAAGGCGATTTTCTTTTGAACTCGGCAATGATACCGGTGCGGGTTTCATCGGACAAAAAATGGCAGAGCGATAAAGTAGGCCGGGCAAAAAAAGGTTGCTTCTCCAACTGCGCGAGTGAAGTAACTGCTTTCCTTTCCGCCACTTCTTTTTGTTTCTGTGCGATGATGGTATCCAGTATATTCATGCTCATTGCAGTTTGATCAGGGTTTGTAAAGATTGATGGGCTTTGCCGCTTTCCAGGCTTTCAATAGCAGCTTCATAAGCCTGTTCATAGTTCTTGTATGCACCTGTACAATGCAATGCCATGGCTGCATTGGCCAGCACTACGGCATTCTGCGCCCAGCTACCTTCTCCTTTGATGATTTTGGTAAACAGCTTGGCCGCTTCTTCTACCGTATTACCACCGAATATGTCTTCGGCTGCTACCATGCGTTTACCCAGTTGCTCGGGTGTCATGATGCGCTCGCCGGTATTGGTGATCACTTTGGTATCGTTGGTCAGTGATATCTCATCATACCCATCGAGACTGTGGATGATGGTGAATGCCTTGCCTGTTTCCTGCAAGAGGTAATTGTAAATGCGCGCCATTTCCAGGTTGTACACGCCTACCAGTTGAAAATCGGGCGCGGCAGGATTTACCATGGGGCCCAGCATGTTGAAGAATGTGCGGATGCCCAGGTTTTTACGAATAGGGCCTGCCGCCTTCAATGCCGGGTGAAACATGGGCGCGTGCAGGAAACAAATATTCGCCGCCTCGATTTCTTTTTTCAATTGCGCCGTATCGTTCTTGAATTGGTAACCCAGTTGCTCCATCACATTCGATGCACCGCTGACGCTGGAAGCGCCGTAGTTACCGTGCTTGGCCACTTTCTGACCGGCGCCGGCCACAATGAAACAAGCCAGTGTGGAGATATTGAATGTGTTCTTACCATCGCCACCTGTTCCTACGATATCGATCACTTTATAACCGTCGAGGTTTACTTTCACGCAAAGCTCCAGCAATGCATCGGTAAAGCCCTGCAACTCTTCAATGGTAATGCTGCGCATGAGGAATACCGTAACAAAGGCGGTCACCTCGCTTTCATTGTACTGACCTGAAGATATCTGCAACAGCACTTCCTTTGCCTTGCTGCGGGAAAGCGTTTTATGTTCGAATAAATATTGAAGTATTTTTTTCATACACGTGATAGTTGATTAAATGATGCACCGGCCTATTACTGATGCAGCCAGTTGTACAATATTTTTTCTCCCTGTGGCGTCAAAACACTTTCCGGGTGGAACTGTACCCCTTGCACATCGTAGGTCTTATGCTGCAAACCCATGATATAATTGTGTTCATCACGCGCGGTGATCTCCAGCTCTGCGGGAAAACCATCATCACTCACCACCCAGCTGTGGTAACGGCCCACTTTGAGGTTTTTATCCAACCCACTGAATATTTTATCGGTATGGTTCAGTTGAATATCGGTGGCTACACCATGGTACACGGTAGACAGGTTTACCAGCTTCGCTCCGAACGCTTCGCCGATGGCCTGGTGCCCGAGACAAACACCCAGGATAGATTTGCTGGATGCGTAGCCTTTGATCAGGGGCAACAACAACCCTGCTTCGGAAGGAATACCCGGGCCGGGAGACAGGATGATCTTATCGTAATCTTTCACTTTTTCCAATGCGATCTCATCGTTCCTGAATACATCTACTTTCTGGTGCAATATCTTTTCTACCAGGTGCACCAGGTTGTAGGTGAATGAATCGTAATTATCGAAGACTAATATTTTCATGTCGCTGTATTAGATGGTGGCGGCTATTTCAATAGCTGTTTTCAATGCGTTGAGTTTATTATTTACTTCCTGTAATTCGCTTTCCGGGTTGGATGCGGCTACAATGCCCGCGCCCGCCTGGTAAACCAGGGTATTGTTGCGACTGAGGAAAGTCCTGATCATGATGGCGTGATTACAACTGCCGTCAAAACCCATGAACCCTATGGCGCCGCCGTAATAGCTGCGTGCTGTGGGTTCATAACCGTCTATCAGTTCCATGGCCCTGAACTTGGGTGCGCCGCTCAATGTGCCGGCAGGAAATGTTTTGGCCAGTAACACGAAGGGGTTTTGTCCGGCCGGTACTTTACCGGTTACTTCACTCACCAGGTGTATGACGTGACTGTAATAATGCACCTGGCGGTATTGGCTTACCGTTACGTTGTCACAAACACGACTGAGGTCATTGCGTGCCAGGTCTACCAACATCACGTGTTCTGCATTTTCTTTGGCATCTTCCAACAGCCTGGCAGCAGCCTGCTGATCGATCTCATCATCACCGGTGCGTTTGAAAGTGCCGGCGATCGGGTGCACGATGGCTTTTCCGTTTTTGATCACCAATTGCGATTCGGGTGAAGAGCCCATCAGTTTATAATCGCCGTAGTCGAAGAAGAACAGGTAGGGTGAAGGGTTAACGCTTCTCAATGCGCGATACACATTGAACTCATCGCCACTGAATTGTTGTTCAAACTTCCTGCTCAATACAATCTGGAATACATCTCCGCGCAAACAACTCTGTATGCCTTTCCGCACCATCTGGCGATAGTCTTCATCGGTCATGTTGGAAGATTCCGCACCTTTCACGCGGAACGGATACACCGGCACATCCTTGCTGCGTATCAGGGATTCTACTGCATTCAGGTCGCTTTCTATACCTGGTATCTTGTTCTCACAGATGAACAATTCATCTTTGAAATGGTTGAAGGCAATCACATACTGGTACAAGCGGTAACGCATCAGCGGAATGGCCGGCTGGTTGGTTTCGCGGTCTTTCAGTTGAATGGTATCGAAGAATTGCACCGAGTCAAAAGTGGCATAACCGAATAATCCTTGTGAGAATTTGGCTTCTTTTTGTTCTGAAGGTTTTACATCGAAGCGTTGCATGAAATCCCACAGTTGAACCGGTACCTGTGAAGCATCGGAGAACACTATCCTTTCAGGCTTCTGTGCGGGCAATTTGAACTCGATGCTTTGTTTGTTGCTGATCTCCATGCCTGCAATGGCATTGATGCAGATAAACGAGTAACTGTTCTCTGCCGCATGGTGATCGGTGCTCTCCAACAATACCGTATCGCGGAAACGGTCACGCACCCGCAGGTAGATGCCTACCGGTGTGAATACATCGGCCAGCATTTTCTTGCAAGTGGTTTCTAAACTGATCTTTTTCATGTAACGCTGTTGCTTTTGGCGATAAAAAAAGCCCCGACAAATTCTGTCGGGGCGCTGAAAATATATTTCATAAAGTATTGGCTATGCCATTACAATCCCCGAACGGAGTTTGAATGCCACCACCAATGTTTATTTGTTATTTGTTTCATTACGTGTGCAAATATGGGCCAGAATCCTGTTTCCTCCAAATTTTATTTTACCTCCCTGATCAGCAACAACCAGCCTTTTTGTTTTGCAACCGGCAGTTGACTGTTGGCCTGGAATACCTGGTGTTGCTGCAATCCCTTGATCTCGGGGGCTTCAATGACGGCCCTGGCGGGATTGATACCCAGTTTGGTCCAGTTGATCTTCAACCCTGTTTCCGTATCGGCAGTTGCCCAACTGGCCAGGCTTACCAATGCAGTATGCGGTTGCTTATACACGGTAGCCATCACCTGCGGGTTAGTAGCGGATACCGGACAATTCCTGCTCCAATAGCCAATCATCTCCGATCCTTTCATACCAAAATCATCCCATAATTTCCAGAGGGGACGAGGATCGGCGTTATCGCTCCATGGCATCCGGTTGGTCATGCCATAGATCATTCCGCGCCACGGATTACCACCGTCCTGCAACATTTCTCCCATCAATCCAAACGGAATACCGCTTACTTCTGTGAGGAAGAAATCGGGTGAATTCTTTTCATAATCAAAATACTCACCAAACCACAAACGGTTGAGGTAAGGAAAATGCTCCATATACAAGTTGGCGCTGTTATTAAAACCATCGTTCTTGTTGTATTGGTTAGCAGAGTGCAGATCGATGATACCGGGATGTGCATCCTGCGTCAATACCCTTTTGATGCGTTTCATGGTGATCCTGTCGAATGCCACGTCATCGAGATAAATACCATCGATACCTACATTTTTAGTAAGCCAGTTCATGCCTTCCACATAATAGTTGTGCCAGCGGTTCATACCACTGTTCACAATGGCGGCATCTTTGATCTCCGGCACAAACCAGGCGGCGATATAATCGCTGTCTACATGTTCCTGTAACCAACTGAAACCTCCGCCCTTGCCGGGTGAATACACTTCGTGTCCCAGGCTTCGCAATGCAAAAGTTTCATAAGCATGGTTAGATAATTCCCTTACCGTATTGTAGATCTTTACTTTCAATCCTTTCCGGTGCGCTTCATCGATATATGCTTTCATCTTCCGGTGCTCAATAAAAGGATAATTGATCCAGGGGTTGATGGGCGTAGCGTGGTGTATATTGACAACCGTGGCACCTGTATTTTTAATGGTATCGAGGTTTTCGTATTTGTGATAAAAGCGTGTACTCCACTGAAAATCTGTATTGATGGGATGGAATGGCGTGATGAGCAGATTGAAATTATAATACAGTGTTTCTCCTTTCTTCAACAGGCGGCTGCCACTGTAATTGTTCACCCATACTGTTTGTTTGTCTTCGGTGATGCGAATGCCCCCCTTGCCTTCATTGCCCCATGATACCGGCAGCAGTAGAGGTTTTTGTAAATAGAAGTTTGTGTTCAACGGACGAACATAATGTTCATCACGCAAAGAGAACTGCATACCTGCATTCACAGAACCGATCCAGGCGCCATCCTGGTTTTTGGTGGCTACTTCCCATTTCCAGTCAACTGTGGCAGGTCTCTTTTCACCTTTCAATCCCAATCCCATGATGTAGTCCGCAGCGGCATGCTCATAGGGTATCAGCAGTTGTATATCGGCCAGGTTCATATCCTGCAAAGCAGTGAGCGCTACTGTATACGATGCAAAGCCATCGAACTCGAGACTGCCCCTTACATCCATTTGCAGGGCTTTACCGAAAAGAGACCTGCTTTGCCATTGCACGGTACCCTCTGCCTTGTGGGTGTATTGCAAGCCCTGTTGTTTCCATCGACCTGTATCATTATTGCTTGTACGCACCAGCAGTTGCATGGGGGCGCTTAATATATTTTTAGGCTGATGAGAAAAGCTCGTCATTTCTTCTGTAAAAAAAGTTTGTACGCCTGCCGGGAGTCCATCTTCTTTCAATATCAATTTTCTGCCTAAAAAGTTGATCGTTTTTCCTGCTACTTTCAATGGTGTATACGGTGCAATGACTTTATTTTCCTGCGCCAGGGTAGAGTTCAGCCATTTCAGTCTTGTCTGTTTCCAGGGTTCATTCTCTCCGCCATTCACTGCCACTTGATTAGTAACCGTTATGGTGATATTGATTGTTTCGGCTGGAATGCCCGCTGCTTTCACTACTGCTTTTCCTTTATAAGTACCAGCTATGGTATTCACAGGCACATCAATCCCACACCAAAGCGCCTGTATGGTTTTTGAAGGCACATCCACTTCTTTGGAGATGGCTTTCGCATCATATCCTGTTCCCTCCGTGTTGATGCAATTCATGGTCTTCGAACTGATCTTATACCCGTCTGCACTTGTAAGATCTGAAAATTCCACTTGCACTTTGTGCAGTGATCGCAACGCATATACACCCAGTTGGTACGCATAGTATTCACCTTTCAGCGCAGTGCCGTTGAATGTGAATCCTACGCCTTTTTGTATCCATCGATAAGGAAGATCGTGCTGCATCCTGATGGAATATTCTCTGTCTTCCGGAAAGACCAGCAAAGCTTTGCCTGCATGTGCATCTGTCAATTGCTTGGTTTCCGCGGCAGTAGCAATTACTTCCATCGGATAAAAACTATTGAACGCATCGATGGATTGTATTTCTTTTGCTGTTGCATTGGGCTGCAAAGTCGCGGTATTAAAGGAAGCCAGCCATCCGGCCGATGCCGTTGTCTCGGGTTTTAAATAAGTGCCCCGAGGATAATTGCTCCTGCCTTCATTCTTATAAGGCATGTAATAGATGTAATAATTCCCCTTGCCCAATACGGGTTCAAAAACGATCTCGCCCGATTCCCTGTTCAGGCTCAACACGCTTACATTGTTGATCTTTTGTTGTGTTTGCGCATCCTGTACGATGATCCTTTTCAGCTGTGGTTGTACATCCCTTCTTCTCCAGTTGATTTTTACCCGGGCTACATTGCCCGTATCTTCAAAAGATACCAGCACTCGGTGATTACCCAGTGAATCCGGATTCCAGCAATTATCGCAATTTGTGTACTTAAGCTCCTGCGCCATCAGGTGTCCTGTGGCAAGCATCGCGCATAAAACCAATATTTTCTTCATGCACTAAAAATAACACTATTAGCGGCCTTTCAAGGTCTTTGGAGGACACAATCGTTTGTTCATTTTTCGTTATAATTAAAAAATTACAAGCCCTCTATTCAAAAAGCCTGCCTTGGATTTCCTTCATTGGATAAAATACTCCAATGATCACAAAAGGGTTTAAAGCTCTTCTTACATGCCATTCTTTTGTTGTTCCAACAAATAAGTGTATATCATTATTTGTAGCGAAATCATTGAAATACCTTTCTTTCACCTTTTGCAGGGCTATTGTTTCCTGGTCCGCTCCATCAGATGTCTTCATTTTCTTTGCATCCCGCAAACAATTCCAGTACAGTTGGCCGATCTCCCAATCTTCTATCATCAGCCGGCGCATCTTTCCAGTTAAGTCAGTGAATTTATAAAAGAATTTGTAAGGGACTTTAGGTATCATCTTTTGCGGATCAATTTTACCATCATCAAACAAGTCTATTTGTTTCCGTATTTCCACCCATTCGTCTTTCCATTCCCGTTCATCTTCTTCCCATTCAAATCCTGTAATGGCCGCTGGTTTAAAAGTTGCCAAAGACATGTTCTTTGGAGCCCTTGAGTCTTCTATCAGATTTTCGAAACTTGTATATACATTTTTAAGACAATACTCTTTTCGTTTCAGCCAATTGCCATTCGTGTTCAAGCGTGGCTCGTGAATCAGGATATCCCGGAAATCATAGTATTTAGGTGAATGACTTTCCGGCCTGAAGTCATCTATTCTCTTATTCAAATCCAATTCTATCCATGTATATTTCATGGTTTTCATCTTACCCGATTGTTTCAAGTCCATCAGGAAACTTAGTGGCACCGGGTAAATACGTATCCAACTACCATCTTCCAGCACGCCTGCTGTGCAAACTAATTCATCATAACTTCTGGATGGTAAAGGATAGGTTGTAACAGTAAGCAGGATTTTCAGTCTCGGCATTTACAGATGGATTAGTTCGTAATTCCATTCTGGCAATCGTGCAATGGCTTCGGCCAGGTGTTTGCGGTGGCACTGGCGTATATTAGCTTCAAAACAAGTCAATGCAATACGTTCCTTTTCCATCAAAAGCTTCAATATCTTTTCCTGAACAGGGATAGTTTGAGGCAATGTTTCTTTTCGGTACCTGGTGAATAACCGGTCATAATCTGCCTGGCAGGCTAGTGTTTGCCTTTGCTCAGATACAATGCCCACTTCCGGGAAATGTATATATTGAATACCCACACTGTCACAGGCATTCATCAATTGGCTCTTTGTAAAGCCATATTTCATACTCAAGGGATTGTTCCTTGTGTCTATCAATACCCGCACATCTTTCCCGATCAGCTTATTAAGGTACTGTTCCAACGAAATACCTTCGTATCCGATCGTGTAAAGTACTGTCCGGGAATTTACGGGCTTATAATCAGCAACCCGCTTTAGTTCCTCAGTATTCAGGTATCTATCTGCTATCTCACTGTGGATAGCAAAATAAGGGTAATGGGTGTAGGTATATCGTATCAGGTCTTTATAATCCTTTTTCCCATGTAGCAAATGAAGCTGCGCTAATGCAGCCCGGTCTTTTTCTTTCAACAGGCTTATATAATCAACGGGGCATGCCTTTTCTATCCCCTTATTACTTACTCTCACCTGTCCGTACTTTTGCATTGTTGCAATGTCTGCAGTAGCTTGAAAAGAATAGCAGCCATATTTATAAGGCACAAAGTGATAGTCAGGTTTATCCTGTTTTTGCGCCAAAAGCAGTAAAAGCTTTTGTAGCTGGGTTTTGCCCAAGCTCCCCTCAAAGCTTTGTAAGAGCCCTAATATAATCTTACGCCGGTAAAACATACCGTAAAGATATACAGGAAAGAAAGAATCTGTTAGCGTATTTATACTCTAACAAGGGCATCCTTTTATAATACGCCTTTGGTAGAAGGCAGGTAGTTGGACAAAGGATCGCGCTTCACCGCCATCTTAATGGCTTTGGCAAATGCTTTGAAGATGGCTTCTATCTTGTGATGTTCATTATCTCCTTTACATTCAATATTCAGGTTGCATTTGGCTGCATCGCTGAATGATTTGAAGAAATGGAAGAACATTTCAGTAGGCATCTCTCCTATTTTCTCTCTTTTGAATTCGGCATTCCAAACGATCCAGTTGCGTCCGCCGAAATCGATCAGCACTTTGGCTTCCGCTTCATCCATTGGCAAAGCAAAACCATAGCGTTCCATGCCTCGTTTATCTATGAGCGCTTTGGCAAACGCTTCGCCCAGGGCAATGCCCGTGTCTTCGATGGTGTGGTGCTCGTCTATGTGCAGGTCGCCTTTTGTTACAATGGTCATATCCATTTTACCGTGCCTGGCTATCTGGTCGAGCATGTGGTCAAAGAATCCCAGGCCCGTATGGATATCCGCTTTGCCGCTTCCATCGAGGTTCAGCTCTACATGTATTTTCGTTTCGTTGGTGTTGCGATCGTGTACTACTTTTCGCTGACCCAGTTTCAGGAACTCATAAATGGCCGGCCAATTATCTGTTTCCAGCGCAATGGTTGCCCGCAGATCGGTTTCCTGCTCAGGCGTAAGCTCATGCAAAGGAGAGCGCAGGTAAATGGCTTTGCATCCCAGGTTCTTTGCCAGTTGTATATCACTCCAGCGATCGCCTATCACATATGAATTGGGCAGGTCGTATTGTTCGTTGTTGAAGAAATGCTGCAGCAATCCTGTGCCCGGCTTGCGTGTGGGTTTATTCTCACCGGCAAAGGTTTTGTCGATATGCATTTCATCAAACACAAATCCCTCTCCTTCCAGCGTACGTACCATGAGGTTATGATAGGGATGAAAATCCGATTCAGGATATGAATCTGTTCCCAATCCATCCTGGTTGGTGATCATCACTTTATAAAAATCCAGTTCTGCCGCGATGCGCGATAAAGCTGTGATCACACCCGGTAAGAATGTTGTTTTTTCTATACTGTCTACCTGAAAATCTGTAGGTGGTTCCTGTAACACTACGCCATCCCTGTCTATGAACAAAACCCTTTTCATATATTGTTGATTACTGATTTATTTTACCTGTATATTATTCTATAAATAGTGCCTTTCAGATCGTCTGTTACGTACAATGAACCATCCGGCCCCTGTGCCAATCCGCATGGCCGGTGCTGCGCACCATGCGCGGCATCTACCGTAGCTACTCCTGAAAAACCATCGGCGAATATTTCCCATTTGCCCGTTGGTTTTCCGTTCTCAAAAGGCACAAACACTACAAAATATCCGGCCTGTGGCAAAGGTGCACGGTTCCACGATCCGTGAAACGCAATGAATGCGCCATTCTTATACCGCGCAGGGAACTGGTTTCCTGTATAGAACAGCAATCCGTTGGGTGCGAGGTGTCCGGGAAAAGCCATAGCAGGGTCAATGGCATCCTGTCCGCCTTCTTTTTTACCATCTCCTCCGTACTCCGGCGCCATTATTTTTTTGTGTTGTAACTGATCGTAATAGATATATGGCCATCCCGCATTATCGCCCTTCTTCAACGCGTACATACATTCTGCCGGCAATTCTGCACTGGCTTTGTCATCGTATAACTCAGGAAACAAATCGTGTAACTGGTCGCGGCCATGCTGCATTACAAAAAGCTGGTTCAATTGGGTGTTCCAATCGAGTCCCACTACGTTGCGCAGACCGGTAGCATATTTTATTCCTTCTGGATAAGATTGATTGAGTTTATCGGCACTGAACTGCCAGATGCCGCCGGCTTTCTCCAAAATCGGACAGGGCATCATGCCTTTGGATCCCTTGGTCCTGTCCTGCTCCTGGCAGGAGTTGGAATAGGCGCCGATGTTCACATAAATATTACCTGCGTCATCCAGTGTAATGGATTTGGAGGAATGCTGCCCCTTGCTGATGAGCCCCGTGATGATTTTCTCAGGTTGATCAGGATTCGTCACTTCTCCTTTATCGTTCAACTTGTAACGGAATACTTCTTCGTCTGAAGAAGCATAGAGGTAATTTTTTTTGATTGCAATACCCGTTCCTCCGTAATTGCCAAAGCCGGTGGTTTCTTCTGCTCTGCCATCTCCATTAGTGTCGCGCAAACGCAATATGCCTTTGCCACCCACTGGTGCAGAAAGCTTCACATAGATATCTCCCTGTGGCGTAACCACAATATGGCGCGGACTGCCCGTATTCTCAGCCACTTTCAGCGCGCTAAAGCCCGGCTGTAACCGGAGGCCTGCATTGCTGGAATCGGGTTTCACTGCGGCAGTCTCTGTTGCTTTGTTCTTGCCTTGTCCGCATGACCACAGCACAACAGCAAGCACTGCAAAAGCCAGGATAGATGCTAACTTTTTCATACCATTGAATTTGAGCATGAAATTACTCATTTTGTCTGCAATGCAAACCAATCCTGCATGGCATCTACCAATACCGTATTCTCCTGTTCGGTTCCAACGGTAATGCGCAGGCAATCTTCACAGAGTTTCACATTGCTGCGATCGCGCAACACGATGCCTTTGGTGAGCAGGAATTCATACACTTTCCTGGCATCTTTTATTTTCACCAGGATGAAATTGGCATCGGAGGGATATACTTTCTCCACGGTAGGCATGGATTCAAAAACGCCTGCCAGGGCGCCGCGCATGTCTACCAGTATTTTGATCATATCGTTCACCTGGCCTACTTCTTCCAGCGCCTGCAATACCAGTTCCTGCGTTGCCTGCCCGATATTATACGGTGGTTTTACTTTGTTCATCAACTCAATAATAGCTGTTGAAGCAAAAGCCATTCCCAGGCGAAGTCCGGCTAGCCCCCATGCTTTGCTCAGCGTTTGCAGCACCACGAGGTTGGGGTATTCTTCCAGTTCCTGTACGAGCGATTTTTGTTTCGCAAAATTGATATAAGCTTCATCTACTACTACGATACCGTTGAAATTGTTCAGCACTGTTTCTATATCGGCACGGTTCAGGGAATTGCCTGTAGGGTTATTGGGTGAGCAAAGCCAGATCAGCTTGGTGTGTTCGTTTACCAGGTTTTCCAGGTGTACCAGGTCAAGCTGAAAGTCTTCGAGCAAAGTGGCTTTGCGTACTTCCACGTCGTTGATGTTAGCGCTCACTTCATACATGCCATAAGTAGGCGGACAAATGATCACATTATCTTTTCCCGGTTCGCAGAAACAGCGGAACAGGAGGTCGATGCATTCGTCGCTGCCGTTGCCCAGGAAAATATGTTCGGAAGCTATGCCTTTGATCGCGCTCAGTTTTTGTTTGATCAGGTGCTGGTGCGGATCGGGATAACGGTTATACCATTTGATCAGCGGCGACCCGAGACTGTTTTCATTGGCGTCTAAAAATACTTTAGCTTCTCCGCTGAATTCATCGCGGGCAGAAGAGTAAGGAGTCAGTTTTTTTATGTTAGTCCTGGTAATCGAGTCGAGATTGAACATGTTTATTGTTTTAATCGTATCGTGACGGCATTTTTGTGCGCATCGAGTCCTTCTGCCGCCGCCATCAGTTCTACGGTATTGCCGATGGCCTGTAATCCTTCTTTAGATAATTTCTGGTAGGTGATCTTCTTCACAAAAGAATCAAGACTCACACCACTGTACGCTTTGGCAAAGCCATTGGTAGGCAGGGTATGATTGGTGCCGCTGGCATAGTCGCCCGCGCTTTCGGGTGAATAATTTCCCAGAAAGACAGAACCTGCATTGGTGATCCTTTCAGCTATCGCTTCTTCCTGATCACAGGCAATGATGAGGTGTTCTGCCGCGTATTCATTCACCAGTGCGATGGCTTCGTTGATGTCTTTCACCACAATGGCTTTGCTGTTGCGCAGTGCCGCGGAGGCCATGGTTTTCCTGGGCAAGTTCTTCAGCTGGCATTCGAGTTCTTTGTTCACTTTTTTTACCAGTGATTCTTCCGTTGTTACCAGCAATACCTGGCTGTCGGCGCCATGCTCTGCCTGGCTCAGCAGGTCGGCGGCCACAAAAGCGGCATTGGCAGTGCCATCGGCCAGCACGCATACTTCACTGGGGCCTGCGGGCATATCAATGGCCACTCCTTCCTGTTGTACCATTTGCTTGGCGCAGGTAACGTATTGGTTGCCCGGTCCGAATATCTTGTATACCTGCGGCACTGTTTCGGTGCCGTAAGCCATCGCAGCAATTGCCTGCACGCCTCCTATCCTGAATATCCTGGAAACGCCCGTAAGCTGCGCTGCATATAGTATGGCCGGGTTGAGCTTACCATCTTTGCCCGGAGGAGAACAGAGAATGATTTCCTTACATCCAGCCATTTTCGCCGGTATGGCCAGCATTAAGATAGTAGAGAACAACGGCGCTGAGCCACCGGGTATGTAAAGCCCTACTTTTTCAATGCCCACGTTTTTTCTCCAGCATTGGATACCCGGCATGGTTTCTACAATTTCCACCCCATTCAGTTGCTTTTCATGGAAGCACCTGATATTGGAAGTCGCTTGTTCTATAGCGTTCTTGAGGGCATCGGGAATGAGCGAGGCAGCCGCTTCAATTTCTGCGGCGGCCACCTGGAAATCTTCCAGGTTCACTTCATCGAACTGACGGGTGAATTGCCTCACCGCTTTATCACCATCCTGCTTCACTACATCCAGTACGCTTCTAACCTTTTGGTGTAATTCAGCGGTGTCGAAAACGGGTCTTTGTAAAAGCATATCCCAGTCTTTCCGGGAGGGTTGAGTAACAATATTCATGATCATACACTATATTAAGTTTCTGTTAAACCACCATCTTCTCAATAGGCACCACCAGTATTCCTTGCGCACCGGCCGCTTTCAACTGTTCAATGATATCCCAGAACTGGTTTTCATTGAGTACGCTGTGAACGCTGCTCCAGCCTTCTTCAGCGAGGGGCAGTACGGTGGGACTTTTCATTCCCGGTAACAGCGATATAATTTCTTTCAGCTTCTCATTGGGTGCATTGAGCAACACATATTTGTTGTTCTTTGCCTTCTTTACTGCCTGTATCCTAAACAACAATCGGTCCAATAATTGCTGTTTCTCGGGAGCGAGACCTTGATTTTTAATTAAAACTGCCTGTGATTGCAGGATGGTTTCCACTTCTTTCAATCCGTTCATAAACAGGGTAGATCCGCTGCTTACCAGGTCGCAGATGGCATCGGCCAATCCTATACCGGGGGCGATCTCCACGCTGCCGCTGATCTCGTGTATCTCTGCTTCGATGCCTTTTTCTTTCAGGAAACGGGATACGATCACCGGGTAGCTGGTGGCGATCTTTTTACCTGCCAGGTACTGTGCTCCCGGGTAATCTTCGTTCCGGTGTACGGCAATACTGAGGCGGCATTTACCGAAGCCCAGCTCGTGGGCTACCGCTACTTTTTTTGCTTTTTCATACACTACGTTCTCTCCTACAAATCCGATATCAGCTACCGCATCTTCCACGTATTGCGGGATATCATCGTCGCGCAGGAAATACACTTCCAACGGGAAGTTGCTGGCATCAGCTTTCAGTTTGTTTACACCGTTACTGACGTCGATACCGCATTCTTTGAGGAGCCGCATGGAATCATCGTGCAGACGGCCGCTTTTCTGGATCGCTAATTTCAGCTTCATAGTATTGCTTTAATGCTTTAAATGACAAAGGGCCTACCTTCCGGTAAGCCCTTCAATGTTTTATCTGTACACACAAAACACCAACAGCCTACCCTTTGGGTAAGTAATGATGATGGTGGATAT
The DNA here is from genome assembly GCF_900106985.1 of Hydrobacter penzbergensis. Classification (NCBI taxonomy): domain Bacteria; kingdom Pseudomonadati; phylum Bacteroidota; class Chitinophagia; order Chitinophagales; family Chitinophagaceae; genus Hydrobacter; species Hydrobacter penzbergensis. Next base: position 70,885 of record NZ_FNNO01000019.1, read on the forward strand.
GTGCGAATAATTTCATAATCGGGCACGAAGGTAGTGACTGAGTAGCGTATCTCAAAATTTATTTCGTCCCGTCATCCCGAACAACGTCACCCTGAGCGAACGAAGTGAGTCGAAGGGGCAGTCGAGGGATCTCATGAAGTTTTCGGCAGGTCCCTCGACTCACTTCGTTCGCTCGGGATGACGATTATTTTTTATGTATCTTTAATGAAAATCGCTAAAATATGAAAGCAAACATTGGCATTACCGATAAGAATTTGCAGGCGGTAGCATTGATGCTGAACAAGATACTGGCCGATGAATATGTATTGTACACCAAAGTGCGTAATTACCACTGGAACATAGAGGGCAGCAACTTTATGGAAATGCATAAGTTTTATGAAGACATGTACAATGGCATTGATGAGCTCATCGATGAAATTGCAGAAAGGGTTCGCAAACTGGGACATTATTCCGAAGGCAGGCTGAAAGATTTTCTCAAACTGACAAACCTTACTGAAGAAGCGTATTCAAGCGAGCAGAAAAAACAGTTACAGAATTTGCTGAACGATCACGAGACATTGGCCCGCAACCTGCGAAATGACATCAATGCATGCAGTGATAAATACAAAGACCTGGGTACTGCCGATTTTCTTACCGGTCTGTTGAAGCAACACGAGACATGGGCCTGGTTTGTGAGAAGTTATCTCAAATAATTATTCAGCTTAGGGCAAACAATACGCCCCATCCTGTACAGGCATCCCAACCGGGGGTAGCCACATAACCTTTGGCGCCCGTGACTGTTTTATTGTCGCCCAATACAATATCACGGTATTGATAAGCGCTTTTGGCACTGTATAATTTAGGATGTATAAAACCCACGGGTTTGCCTTTCTGTTCATTGATCCTTGCGATCAATCCTGCCATCAGGGGAGCTACAGCGCTGGTACCGCCGATCACCAGGTCTTGCCCGTCTACACGCACGCGATAACCGGTTCCCGGATCGGCATTAGCGGCAATATCTGGCACGCCTCTTCCGGCAAAATTATTGTTCAATGATACGGGTACATTAATAGGATCCTGGTAATTGGGCTTGGGGAAAAACTCACTCACGCCACCTCCTGTAGCGCCGCCATCGATATTGTGCCAAACAATTTCTGATTCCACTTTTTTATCTTTTGTTGTGAGTGTAGTACCTCCGCAGCCCAATACAAAAGGGCTGGAAGCGGGAAAATCTACATGCACTTTCCCATCCTGTTCTCCATCGGCCGAGCCATTATCGCCTGCTGCAGCGCATACGGTTACGCCCAGCATGGCTGCGGCCTGGAAGGCTTCGTTAAAGGCTTTAAGCGATTGCTCGGTCCAGTTCTTTTCCGAAGCGCCCCAACTGATGGAAAGAATAGTAGGATTGTGTGTTGTATCGTGAATAGCCGTTTGTATGGCATTGAAAAAACCTTTGTCTGTATTAGGTGCGAAATAAACCACAATCGCAGCATCCGGTGCAATAGCAGCCGCCACTTCAATATCGAGCATCACTTCAGCATCGGCGCTATCGGCTGTAGTGGGCGCATTCGCTCCGCCATCTACCAATACTTCTACCACCTTGGGAATGGGTAATTTCAATTGTTTGAAATAGGTATTGATGTCTTCGATGCGGTAGCCACCACCTAATTCTATAATGGCGATGCTTTGTCCCGCTCCTGTTCCTTTTTTTGGAAACCCGTAGATGTCGGATAACTGGTTGGGATAAAAACTACCGGGCAAAGCGCTGTGCGCGATGAACTGTCCGTCTTTTTTTGCAATACGGTATTTGGGGGCGGCGGCGGGACGATCATCGAGTCCGAATACCGCTTCTACTACCGGCAACAGTTGTTCGGGTAAATGGATATTACCTATTCTTCCACGGAACACAATACCTTCTGCATTACAACAGGTAGAAAGTTGTACCCGGAAAGCCCTTTCAAATGCATCCACTGTTCCCTGCAAATGAATGAGTCTTTGTTCGGGCAATTCTTCTATTATATTTAATCCGAAATGCCCGGCAAAAGCTTCTACCAGTTGAATATCGGCTTCACTTGCATGGAATTGGGCGGCGAATTGTTCACGGGTTTTGATGGCGGCGCGGACCTTGTAGCTACCGGGATCTTTCTCGTAACGTAAGAGGAGGGTTACGCTGATGGGCATACGCGGATCCAGGTCGCCTAAACGGGTGGCGTTATTTGTTTCGCGGTAGCTACCTTCCAATGGAAAGTATGCTGCCTTATTAAAATCGATAGCAGACATTGTATCTTTTTCAATAGCACTGCAATTATTGTGCAAAAAAAAGGTTTAAGTCGCGCCAATAAATATTTCACAGTTATCTTTTTTATCGTATTTTTCATATGATTATAGTGATTTGCGCCGTTAAATGATCTATTTGCCAATAAAACCAATCCAATAAACTTCATTTATCAACCCCTTAAAACAAACAATCCTATGATCTGGCATTTAATTTTAGGCGGAGTAGCCGGCTTTTTGGCCGGCAAAGTAATGAGTGGTGGCGGTTACGGCGTTTTAGTTGACATTATTCTTGGCATCGCGGGCGGCTGGCTCGGCGGTTGGCTGGGCGAAAAATTAGGTATCCATTTAGGTGGAAGCATCGGGTACCTGGTTACTGCATTTGTGGGGGCCATCATTTTGGTGTGGGCTGGAAGGATGATTAAAAAAGTGGCATAACAGGGTACCATACATAGACCCTGTTTTACTAAAAATGACCTCCTCCAGGCACGAGGGGGTTATTTTTGTTTTCGTACTCATTTTGCTGGTGATTTACATTAGTTTATACTTACTTCAGATATTCGCCAGCATCAAGTTTCAATGGCTAGTTAATTTTGTAATCTGTTAACCTGTTTCTCAAGACACTTGATTTTTTCGTCCTGTTGAAGCAGATAGAGTGTCAATTCTTCTATCTTTTTCAATAATAAAGATTGATTATCGCCAACGCTGATACCCTTTTCTTTAATTTCTTTGGCTGAAGGTATTTCCGGAAGATGCTTGTATTGCTTAATAAATTGCCCAACTGCCGCTAACGGAGTAAGTTCATAGGAGGAATCAAACACATAATCTGGCCAAGCCGTTTGGGTCACATACAGTTTCCTGGTTTTGATATTACCATTCACAGACAATTTTTCAGATGGAGCATCCGTTCCAACACCAATATTGCCATTCCGGTATATGGTCATTGATTTTCCTGCGCTACTGCCTAACCACAAGTCGCCGTTCGCATTATCAACCATTTGCATACCTATAAACCCATTTGTAATTCCATTTGCTTTAAGATCGATAGCGCTTATTTGCCCAACGGCATTTCCATAATTCAGGATCAATCCCTGGCTCGTACTGAAAGAGCCAATTTCCAACTTACCCTGAGGATTCTTGGTACCAATACCTAACGGAGCATTATAATTCACTATGTTTCTGGCTAATACAGCTCTATTGTATTGACCAGAAATACCAAGGTAGGTTTTGATATTAGCGGCAGTACCATTATGGCCAAATAGTCTGACCTTAACCGTATATGAGTTCTGTGTTGTTACCAAATGCGATATAGGGATGCGGTAACGTGTATTAACGGTATCCCATTCCACTTCCCCTATGGCTATATTATCCGGAGTAGATCCCATTGCCTCACTGGTACGGCTTTCATTAGTAAATACGGTATTACCAGGATTAAACCCAACCGCAAACAGCTTGGTTAGTTTACCAATTGTATTTTGGTATTCATAGCCTCCTGTAACTTCCAATTCTATATTCCCCAAAAAAGAGGTATTGCCCAAAATAACATCTACTGCCAGATTAGAAGTTCCATTGGGAAAACTTGGCACATAAAATACTTTCTCATAATAACTATTCGTATTCAGTATGCCGTCAAAAGTACCAACAGTTTGTGCATGATTCAATTGATAGCCGTCGAGCATCAAAAGAAGAAGTAGAAGTTTTTTCATAAAGATTCGTGCTATTGTCGTGGTAAGAAAAATTAAATACGAGATGAGTAGTACTCGTACTCGTGCCATTTACAATTTCGCCTGATTGGATAGCTGTATTATTTATGGCATCAAATACCGAAATTCCATAATTCGCATCTGGTCTTGTCTGAACTTTCAGATGGATATTGCCAGTTGATAAATATCCCATATAAAAAGGTGTTGCTGCAATTCCAGTTACATGTAGCTGTACGCTGGGATTCAAAGTACCTATTCCTATCTTACCGCTAGAAGGAAAAGTATTATTTTGAGCAATTGAGATATGCAAAGAACAAAAGCAAACAGTTAAAAAAAACGATAATTTATGCATTTCTATAATTTTAAACCAGGCCTTCAGAAAACTTCTATTATTCTTTGTCATAGTAATTATACTCTTAAGTATAATTATAATCACTTGCTATTGACCTGCATAATGATATTTAAACGTTTTAACAATATTCCCATTCTGGTCTTTAATATCTATTAATCGCCCAGTAAGATCGTAGTCGTAGTACAATATCTTATTACCAGAGTCACACTGGCTTGTCATACCGATAAGAGGTGTATGCGTATAAGTCGCCATTTGAGCACCCTGTGGATAAAGACGTAGTTCATCTATTGATCCAGAACCACTAACGGTAAAAGTTGGATAACTTGCTGTTACCAAATGTTCGTAATACGTCCAGCCTTTGTACGTCCTACCAACAGTCATTGAACCAGAACCTCCCGAGATCATCTTAGGCCCATTGTTACTCCAATAGCTGACAATATATACATTGCCTGATATTAAACCGGATTTGCTGATGGTACCAGTGCCTAGAATACATGATTTTCTTCCGGTAACCGCCGCGCTTATACTATCAATTGTAATAGAATTAGTAACCCAGTTCCCACTACCGTCCGCTTCAAATGAAGTGTAGGCAACTTGTGACAATGAGGCGCTTTTGATTTCCCCTATTATCAAATCATTATTGTAATCCCATAATATAGCATTGGTTATGCCATCTGAGCTATATTGTTGTAGATTTCCCTGGGTATCATACTGATCATATGTAATAATCTTCGGAAAAGCATTTAAATCGGGGGTCGGCTTAATAGTAACCTTGCTGGTAACAATTCTCCCATTTACAGTTGTATAATTTTTATCATACCGATATGTGTTTGTATAAGTACCATAGTTCGACTTCCTTCTTACCGTAATTAGGTCTGTCACTTCAGAAAAAATATTAGCAAGCCACAAACTTGCATCTTTTGTACTCTGATAATAATCGTATGCATGATTGTAATATTCTTCTACATAACCACTATCGCTTGACCTTGTTTGTTTATAACTCAATTGATCATATCCATCAAAACTAAAAACAGTTGCGTTTACAATACTGTCACCTGTGGTAGTATAATCCGTAGTTCTGCTTGTATTGGGTAGACTTTCAAAGTCATATATAGGGTAGTAAGCAGTAAGCGTTTTCGGCAACATCCCTCCGCCATTGTAAAATAGCTGATCATACCCAAGAAACCTTGCCCCATAATAAATAGTAGAAAGATTATTCGTATAAGTATTTTGGGTTTTTCGTAATAAAGTATTCTGTTTATCGTAAATCAAAACAGTCTGCACTTTTCCGTTTTCAAAGTTAGATATGCTGCCAGGCGACCAATTCACAAGCTGTTTAACAACTGGTACTGATATGCTTAATTGCGACATATTATAAGCACTTGTACTAACATTGTCGGGAGTGTTATAAAAAACAGAAACAGTCTTACCAATTGTCACTCCGCTCAAATCCACATTCTGCTTTGCCACAGTATCATAACCAACATAATTTCCCGAGCTAAGTGAATTGGATGAGAAAAATCCTTTTCCACTCATTTCAAAGATTGAATAGGAATTCATAGTTCCGTAAGTACTACTGGTAGGAAAACTTTGAATTGAATTAGCTCTGAATTGTCGGCTCAATTGAACAGGTATGGAAGCCTTTCCAATACTATAGCTATATACCGTACGTTTTGGGCTGGAGGTAATACTATCATTGTAATTAATTGCATGAATTCGTAATCCATTCCCGGAAGAGATTACATTAGATGTGCTTGAAAAATCCGGTACCCAATAATTATTAAACTGGTTCAATTCATATTCAAAAGTAGTGCTGCCCCCGGTTGGGAATTTTATACCCATCAAAATACCCGAAGTAGCATAAGTTAAGTTTGCTGAATTATTATTCCCATTATTGGACAAGCCAGTAATGCCACCTAATTGACCAGAGTTTAACCTGACAGGATTGGGTATTAGAGATTTATTATTCAATTGGCCATTATAGAAACCCCAGAAATCCTGTGCAAGAGAATTCTTTGCCGGTAGCAGGTTTTCATTATAAGTAAAAGAATAAATAGCCCCACTATTATCTTGTATCGATAAAAGTTTGAGCCGAAGATTTGGCGTATTCCCATAATTTGAGGCGCTGTCTGGTTGAAATTGCGTTCCTCCAACCCCGGACGAGTTCCAATAAGTATAATTAAATTGAGCAGATTTAATTACGCTACCAGCAGATTTAACCTTTACGCTGTCTAGCTTTTGTCCTCCGAGAAGGTCGCTTCTGTTTGAAATAAAAAAATCGACTTCTCCGTTAGGAAAGATTATAGAATTTAATGTCAGGCGATTTTCATTCGAGTATGAAATGCTTTTCTCGGTTTGCGCTCCATTCCCTATAGGCAATTGATAGTATCCTTCTACTTGACTAGCCGACCAACTACTACCTAAAGAATTCAAGGTGGTATCCCATTTCTCAGAATAACTAGGGTAGTTATTTACAGTTCCTGATTGGGAGTAATTAAAAAGAATCTGCCTTTTATTTCTGGTAATTATTTTAGTCAGCATCCAAATGCGTGAAGAAGGTAAAGGCGGGCTGCCGCCTGCCAAAAAACCATTGTATGTACTGGTGTAGCTTGTCACAGTAGTGTTTAACTCAAAATCGTACTCTACCCCAGAAGGGTCAAGAATCTGATAGACATCTCCTGTCCTATTTACAGCGTAACCTTGCTTATTCAAAACCAAGATTTGATTATTCAGCGGATTACGAATAAATTTTATCGAATGTCCTAAGAAATTTGCAGTGAAAATATCCGGCTCTGAATCGTAATTGGGGTTCTCAATGATGTCCGTAGCAACAGTCTGGCTGTCCCTGTTTCCATTTAATGGAAGCAAATAAGCGTGAGCAACCGTTTGAGCAGAGAAATTAGTTGTTCCGCTTGTTCCAACTGATATGGGGTAAGCAGAATAAATTCTATAAGAAAAATATGGCTTGCAAGAAACAACCGAATCTCTATTATTCCATCCATAATTTATCAAGCCAGTACTATTATCAGCGTATTTTTGTATATATAAAGACGGTACTGGACTTTCATTCCAATCAGGTTGCAATCTGATAGTAGTTGAAGCATAATCGTCTCGATGGTTAATTTCTTGTACAATAGATCCGAAATTCATATCCCAGCCAAGACCTACCCAGCTGGCTTCCTGACTTACTCGGATTCCTACGGCATGATAAGTTAAATTAATCGGAATCTGAACCCCATCCTCTTTAATCTCATATACTGGGACGGCAATATTGGGTATCCCCGTATATTCGGACACAGGCATTTCACCATATTTCAAAAACTGAAATGCGGAAGGTGAAGATGGGTGATAGTTCTGTAAAATATATTCAGCGTTTTGTGATTTTCCGATCCCTTGCATTAAAATAAAGCAAATGATAATTGAAAAAATTTTTTTCTTCATATATGTATCAATAAATTATTTAAAAAACTGGCATAAATAATTTAAAATCATTTTAGTTTCTCTATCAGCTCCCTGTCGATTTGGATGAAATCTCGTTCATGGCGAGGCCGAACGGGTCATATCGTTTGAAATCCATAGACAATCATTTAGACTTGATATTTTTAAAAAATCCTCTAATATTGATTATTAGGAACCAAAAACATATCAGTATTGTTATTACTTCTGGCAGTACATCTAACGCTGAATAGCTCATTTTTGAATTCCTTGTTAGGTTATTAAAAATAAACTGCACAAATTGATAATATAAGCTGTAAAGGCTTGCTATAATAGCTATAATGTTTATAATGGACTTCATAAAAAATTATTGAATAGTAACTCGAATATTTGGATTTTGTTGCAACCAATTAGCTATCACGTTCGACACTTGCTGGTTATTGATCTTTTGATTAATCAATCCATTTAATTCGTTCCAGAAATTGTCATTATCAATTGGTGTCCTATGTATTGTGCTAAAAGAGTTATTACTTTTCTTTCTAATTTTCTTATCCGCATTTTTTATATCACCGGGACTCGACCTAAACCAATTATTTATTACTGGGTCATTTGTATTTTGATAATCTATGACATATGTACCTTGTCCATCAGGATCTGGATTATCTGTTCCTGGTTTGTTGTTTACGTCCTTATTTGCTTTAATATCTGCAGCCTGGAAAGCATTTAAATGAACCGTTTCTTTCGCTCTCCATCCCATCATTTTAAGGTAGTCTATAATACCCTCACCAAATGCTGCTCCCATACTATGGCTTACAACTTCAAATGTATTATCACCGCCATATACGTTCATTCCATCTGTCAATTCATAATAATGATCGCGTGCATAAGCATATCCATCTTTGCGCCTATCTGCTGCACTTGATAATGCACTGTATTCTACATTAGTAAAATATGGAGTGCCGTAATCATTAAAATATTTTTGTGCTCCGGTTACAAATACACCATTTGCACCATTCCAATACGCTGCACCTCCGTTCGGAGAACCAAATCCTAAGTATCCATTTACAAAAATTATTCTTTGTCCATCAGGGTCAACTGCAATCGTTGGTCTGTTTAATACATACACATATGGACTATTACTTGGATATTTATCACTAAGTTTATCTAAAACACTCCAGCGCCCTAATTGTTGGTCGTACATCCTAGCGCCATAGTCATGCAGCTCTAATCCACTACCATCACTGAACTCCTGGTGTTGTAATTCTTTGCCATTAAACTTGTATCTATTCTCTGGCTTGCTTGCTGCTCTGGAACTGATTCCTGCCATGGTGAGGCCGAACGGGTAATAGTGATCCTCAGACAACAAAGGCCCTCTATTATGCACTACTTGCAGGTTATCAAAGAACACATCGATATCACCCTCTGCATCAGTTTTGGCTTTAGCACAACTTCACCGCTTACA
>NZ_FNNO01000029.1:0-6326 GCF_900106985.1 Hydrobacter penzbergensis
TGCAAAATTTCAATAAGCAAATGTATTACTACCAGGCACAGGTAGCAGAATACAAGAAGATGATGAACGACCCGGATAAAATGGCCGAAAAGCTAATGTCAGTAGTGAGAAACACCCCGGCTTTTAAGGATTTTATGAGTAAGAATAGTTTGTTGGCACAGTTGTTCCCGATGCCGGGAAGCTATGGGGATCCCACCCTGGCATTGAGCGGACTACAAACCCGAACCAGCGTGCAACAACAATTAACCCAACAGCTTAGCGCCGCAGGAGGAAGTAATCCGCAACAATACCTGCAACAGCAGGTACAGCAGGCCCAGTCTGAGCTGAACGGATTAAAAGATAAGATCAACAAGGCCGGCGGCGGGAGCAGCAGCGACCTGGAGATGCCGGATTTCAAACCGAACAACCAGAAGACGAAAACTTTCTGGAAGCGGATAGAATATGGGTTGAATATACAATCCCAAAAAACGAACAGCCTGCTGCCAGTTACCAGTGACCTTGCTTTGACAGCAGGATACAAACTAAATGATAAAGCTACTGTGGGAGTGGGTGCAGGATATAAAATGGGATGGGGTAAAAACATCAGTAATATAAGGATCACAGGCGAGGGTGTTTCGTTGAGAAGCTACCTGGATGTGAAATACAAAGGCAGTATCTGGATAACAGGCGGCTATGAACTCAATTACCAGCAGTCTTTTTCCAAGATCGAGCAATTGAAGAACCTGGATGCCTGGCAAAGAAGCGGTTTGGTGGGACTGACCAAGAAGTACCGGATAGGTAAGAAGAAAGGCAACCTACAGTTGCTGTGGGACTTTTTGAGCTACAGCCAGGTGCCGAGAACACAACCATTAAAATTCAGGATAGGGTATAATTTCTAAAACAATATTCTTTGGTGTATGATTAAGAAAATTTACTTACTGCTGCTTTTTATTATCACAACCATATTTACACTGAAAGCGCAGACCAGTGGTGTTACCAATCCTCAAATGAACACTGTAACCATACCAACTCCTAATGCCGCGTCTCTTGGTAAGTTTGGTGATTATCCGGTTAGTTTATACAGTGGATTGGTGAACATATCGATTCCAGTTTATGAAATTAAATCTGGAAGCCTTTCCTTGCCTGTAGCTTTGAGATATCATCCGTCAGGCAATAAAGTGGCTGATGTGTCCAATTGGATTGGATTGGGCTGGTCTCTGGATGCCGGAGGTATGATTACCAGAAAGGTAAATGGTAATGTTGATGAGACTTCTAATGGGTACCTATCAGTAGGTAATGTAGTTAAAGGCACGGTTAATTTCAGAACTTCCCAGGACGATCTGAATTATTTATTGAACTTTCAGAGAGGGTTTATTGATGGGGAACCTGATGTTTTTTCTTATAATCTTGCCGGAAGAAGCGGGCACTTCATCTTTAACAGGGATAAAACCACGCTTATCAAACTGCCTTTGGATAAAACACAAATAACGGCCAATCTTGCTGCTAATACAATAACAATTGTTGATGAAAATGGTATTACTTACCAGTTTGGTAAAGGTTTGGATAGCAGTAGTTGCTATGAAACTTCTAATTCATTTGATCCTTTTAAACAGACGTCGGTTCCTGTAGTTACTTCCTGGTTATTATCTGCTATGATTTCGCCGGATAAAGCTGATACGATCAGCTTTAAGTATACATCGCAATATTTACAAGGCCTCACAGATATAAACGATTACTGTGTTTTAAAAGATCAAAAGTTAGCATATTCTCCTCCAACTACTTTTCAATCCAGTACTGTTGCTTCTTGCTATACTTATAATGTGTCTAACTATTCGGTGGAATATAAGATCAGTGAAATTGGCTTCAGGAATGGGAAAATACTTTTTAATCCATCCACGGATAATCGACTGGACAGAACCAACGATAAAAAGTTAAGCAGTATTACTGTTTATAAGTATGATTACAGCACTTCAAGTTACCTGCCACTGAAAACGATACAGCTTTATCAAAGTTATTATTCTAATAATGACAGGCTCCGGCTGGATTCACTTAAATACACTGATAACCAGAATGCAGGAGTTGAAGCGTATTCGTTTGGATATAATTCCACTATTTTACCCAGCAATTTAAGTAGGCAAAAGGATTGGTGGGGGTATTACAATAGCAATTATGGATCAACATTGGTTCCTGCTACGCAAGTATCTTTTATAAATGACGGCGGTACCGCATCAACAGTAACGGTAGGTGATGCGAACAGGGAGCCGGACACTTCCAGGATGAAAGCTTGCGTGTTGGAACGGATTAATTATCCAACGGGAGGACATACAGAGTTTACGTATGAGACAAACAAATATTATTATTCCAATTCAATTATCAACGCAGGAGGGTTGAGAATAAAACAAATCAGGAAATACGATGGAATTTCCGCAACCCCTTTCATATTAACATACAAATATGGCAACAACGAATCGGGCTATGGGAATCTGAATGCACCCAGCAATTTTTCAATTAATCCTTCTTTTTTCAGCAGCTCAATTATTTCTCAAGCCTGGGGAGGACCTCAGAGCCAGCAGGTATGCCCGGAATCAATAAGGTCAAGAACGTATTCTTCAAGCTTGAGCATTGGCCTAGTTCCTTATGATGGTGTTCCTGTTTATTATGATTATGTAACAGAATATGACGGTGATCCGGCAACGGGAACGGTTTCAGGAAAAACGATTTACAATTACCTATTCACCCCCGACGTGAATAATTCATATGTTCCCAATTCAATGGCAAAATTATACACGCAAACCAATTACTGGCAGCGTGGATATTTGGCCAGTAAGTCAATTTATGATTCAAACAACAAACTGATCTATCAACTCAGTAATAATTATGGGTCTTTTCAGTCTGTAAGATATGATTCGGTGGGCCTGCTTGTGAGTCGAAATTATGATTATGTAACTTCTCCTCCGGCATCTGAATCACTGAATGATCCTAATGTTACAGGGGCATCTTTTAACTGCGGACACCCCATATATTTATTTGATTATGCCTCTTATCCGGTAACAACCGGAAATTATGTACTGAACAGTACTACCGAAACTACTTTCGACCAGAATACGCCGTCAAGCTCATTGGTTAAAACAACTTCTTATGTTTATAATAACAACAATTACCAGCCTCTGCAAATGACTACAAACTTGAGTAGCGGAGAAAATGAAGTGACAAATATTAAATATCCGCTTGACTATACCGTTTCTTCTTTGCCAGATAGTAAATCTTCCGGAATATTAAATCTGCAATCAAAGAACATTATTACAGTTCCAGTGGAAAAGTACACTCAACGGATGAATGCAAATGGAACCAACCCCAGGACAATTACAGGAATACTCACTTCTTTTAAAACCAGCCAACCCTATCCCGATACCATATACCGGTTTGAAAGTTCCACTGGAGTTAGCGACTTCTCTGCTTCTACTATTACCGGGAATAGTTTTATTAAAGATTACAGGTATCAGCCCGCTGTTATCATGCAGAGCTTCGATAGCAGAGGTAACACACTGCAACAACAGAAAATAAGTGATCCCATTCGCAGCTATGTTTGGGATTATAATCAACAATATCCCGTTGCAGAAGTAGTAAATGCATCTTTGCAAGATATTGCCTATACGAGTTTTGAAGCGAATGGAACCGGCAATTGGACAATTACAGGTGCGGCTACGGTACAAGATGCTACCAGTCCTACTGGAAACAAATATTATACTTTATCAGCTGCTAATTATCTAACAAAGTCGGGTTTGAATACTGGATCTGTCTATGTTGTGTCATACTGGTCTAAAAACGGAAGCAGCTCGTATTTGGTAAACGGAGCTGCCGGTACAGCTGGCATGAATGCCAACGGCTGGGTCTATTATGAACACGTTGTTTCGGGAGTTTCTGCTATTACTATTAGCGGCAGCGGCTCAATTGATGAGGTTCGTCTGTATCCAAAAGGGTCTTTGATGACTACTTATGCATTCAACCCTCTTGTTGGAATGACGAACAAATGCGATGCATTAAATCATATTGTATATTACGAATATGACGCTTTCAGCCGCTTAAAGCTAATAAGAGATTCGTATAAGAATGTTGTTAAGAGATTTGATTATCTCTACCAAATACCCAATAATGCAAGTGCATACTGGGTAACCATCAACGGACCTGCCTGTGAATTGAATTCAAGCGGATCTAATACAGGAAATCAATTGACAACACAAAAAAATATCAATCCCAATAGTAGCACCTATACGCAGACGCAAACCATCAGTACCTATAATACTACAGCTTGTCCGGTCATGGCCAATGTTACTTATTCGAATGCAACGTCCGATTACATATACCTAAAGCTAACCAATACCTCAACGAATACTACTTATAGTTTTACACTGAACTCCGGAGCGGCCAGTGGAACCGTTGCAGGGCAAGTGCCGATAGGTACTTATAATGTAAATATGTCGGCAAGCAATGCATCGGCCTTGTATACCTATAGCTTTTACACATTTACTTCTGCAGGAGTGAATTCGACTAGTTTTTATAATGTTCAGGTATGTGCTACCTGTGCTGTTGCCAGAATAACTTATTGATCATTTAATATAAGATTATGAGAAAAATATTGCTGCTTCTGTTTGTATTTATTTGTTCGTATTCCATTCCTGAAAAGAGCATATATGCCTTGAAATTTAAAAGCCTGGATAGAGAAGACATCGATATGGCTTCTTATAAAGGTAAAAAGATACTGGTTGCTGTATTTAATGCGGGTAATCCCGACAGGAAACTATTGCGCTCATTGGATACGCTTTTCAGGGAAACCCAAACGATCTTGTCTATTATAGCCGTTCCGGCAGAGGATTTTAGTACAGCTATGCCGGAAAAAATGTTGGTTTCACTTTTAAGGGATTCTCTTAACCTGAGTTATCCTGTAACAGCTATAAGAAGGGTCAAAAAGAACAATGAAAATGCCCAGCACCCTCTTTTGCAATGGTTGACAAGTAAAGACAATAATCAACACTTTGATGAGGATGTTGAAGATGGGGGGCAAATGTACATTGTAAACGAGACAGGGATTTTGTTTGCGAACATAAAAAAAGGCGTTTTTCCAACCGAGAAATTGATAAAAGATATACTGGGACAACAAGTGTATGAATAGCAGTTTCGGTATATCAAACGATTATTAAAAGGCTATTAAATCATAGTGATATGGTCTCTTTTAAAAAAATAATTACATCTGTAACGATTGGAGCAGTATTGATCTGTCAGCATGGGGCAGCACAAACCAATGCGCCCACCATTGACACCAAAGCAGCCGCAGCTACTGCGGTTGTGTATAAGCCTTCAGCATACTCAGGTGTCACATCGGTCAATTATATTCGAACCTGGGAACCCAGGCAGCCTTATATCTTTGAATCTGATGTGATCTCTTCAAGCAGGCTGGTTACACAGGTTGGACATTCTTCTCAATATGCAGATGGTTTGGGACGGCCACTTCAAATGGTTAATTGGCAAAGTTCCCCCGGGCAAAAAGACTTGATAACGCCTTCTGTCTACGACCCATTTGGACGAGAAACGTATAAATTCATTCCTTATACAGCTACAGGAATAGATGGTTTTCTCAAAACGGACCCATTTGGAGACCAAAGCACATTTTACGGAACGACTTATCAGACCCAACAGTCAGCTTATACGAATGAAGCCATTTATTATAGGAAGACTGTTTTTGAAGCTTCCCCGCTTAACAGGATATCTAAATCTTTTGCCCCGGGCAATAACTGGGCTGGAACAGAAGGTGGGGCGGTGGAGCGTGCAGTGAACACACAGTACCTGCTCAATGCGGTGAGCGATTCGGTGAGGATATGGGCGATTACTAATAACGCCCTCACTTATAATGGAGGAGACGCAAGTACAAATATTCCGGTATCCGGCAATTTGTATAGGGCTGGACAATTGTATAAAAGTGTAACCATAGACGAGCATGGTAATAGTGTAGTGGAATATAAAGACAATGAGAAACATGTTGTATTGAAAAAGGTACAATTGGCTGCTACTCCTGGCAGTGCACATATTGGCTGGTTGTGTACCTATTATGTATATGATGACTTTGGCAATCTACGTTTCGTCATTCCTCCAAAAGCAGTGCAGGCCATGCTGGTTAATGGAATCTGGGATTTGACAGCCGGAAATAATGTGATCATTGCTGAACTTTGTTTTCGTTATGAATACGATGGTCGCAGGCGGATGATTGCCAAGAAAGTGCCGGGTGCAGGCTGGGTATACATGATCTATGATAAAAGAGACCGGCTGGTATTTACCCAGGACGCTAATATGGG
>NZ_FNNO01000010.1:0-127278 GCF_900106985.1 Hydrobacter penzbergensis
CAGGTACTTCTCAGAAAATCTAATCCCAGCTTTAAATGCCCGCTCTCCTCTCAAAATGAAAAGCCGCCTCAATTATTGTATTGAGACGGCCTCTTTTTAACATATAGCGTTGTAATCGATCTGCCGGATTTATTCTGATGGCATGATGTTTGGGTCTTAAACGGAAAATCCAACATTATGAAAACAAAAATTGTATTGGCAGCAGTATTGCTATTTGTTGGGCATCTTAGTAAGGCGCAAACGCAAAGTACCAACCCGCTAAGACTGGGTGTAAGTGTGAGCCCCGGGATGTCTTTGGGTGACAAGACAGGATTTACATTGGGGGCCGATCTGCGTTTACAGCAACGCTTTGCAAAAAACATTTCATGGATATTGACCACCGGTTATACCCACTTCTTCAGCAGAACATTCGATGTGCAAACGCCTACAGGTGTAGTGCCCACCGATATTAGTTATGGTTTCATTCCATTGAAAGCGGGTGTGAAAGCTTTTCTGACACCCGCATTATATGTAGCCGGAGAGGCAGGCGCTGCTTACAGTACACAGTCAACCGACAACAAATTCTCTTTCGTGTATGCTCCATCGGTGGGAACCATTATTGGAAACCACCTCGACCTGAGCGCCAAGTATGAAGACTTTACCATTAACAACAACACCAAGCAACTGGCATTGCGCATTGCTTACGGATTCAAGTGGTAACAGATCTTAGCTGATTTCTTTTACAACATTCCAGATCACTTTGGGTTTGCCCAGTGTATAATAATGTAACACAGGCACACCGAACTTTTTCAGCTCCTTGCTTTGGTGGATCAGCCATTCTGTACCTACTTGCTCGCATTCCGCATCTGTTTTGCATTTCATGATCTCATTGGACAAGTCAGTGGGAAGATCAACATGGAAAATGCGCGGCAGTACCGACAGTTGCTTTTTATTGGTGATGGGCTTCAGTCCCGGTATGATAGGTACTGTAATACCCATATCGCGACAAGCTTTTACGAAGTCGTAGAATTTTTGGTTATCGAAGAACATCTGGGTCATGATATATTCTGCACCGGCGTCTACTTTTTGTTTCAGTCGTTGCAGATCGATTTCCAGGTTGGGCGCCTCGAAATGTTTTTCGGGGTAACCGGCTACACCCATACAGAAATTGGTTTTGCCTCCGTTCTTGATGTCTTCATCGAGGTAAACACCATGGTTCATATTGCATACCTGTTTCAACAGGTCAAGTGCATACACGTTACCGCCGGCTTCCGGTTCAAAAGATGCTTCATTCCTGGCAGCATCTCCGCGTAACACCAGCACGTTGTCGATACCCAGGAAGTCGAGGTCGATCAATGCGTCTTCGGTTTCCCTTTTGGTAAACCCTCCGCAAATGATGTGCGGAACGGCATCTACCTGGTAATGGTTCATAATGGCCGCGCAAATACCTACTGTTCCCGGGCGTTTGCGAACATCTACTTTTTCAAAAGTACCATCGGCTTTTTTCTTGAACATGGTCTCGCTGCGATGGTAGGTTACGTTGATCCAGGAGGGCTTGAATTCCATCAGGGGATCCAAATGATCGTAAAGAGATGCAATGGTTTTTCCTTTCAAAGGGGGTAAAACCTCAAAACTGATCAGGGTATTCTGTGCTTGCTGCAGATGCTCGGTTACTTTCATGCTAAAATCGAAATATGCACAAATGTAAAGGCAAACGGCAAGAATTAACGAAACGGGTCGATATTCTCGAAACAACAATATTATTTTTGTTCAAATAATCTAACGGTGAATTTAACCATCCATACCAGGCAGTTACTGAAAAGCTATAAAGGCCGTACAGTAGTGAATCATGTGAGCATAGATGTGAAGCAGGGCGAAATCGTAGGGTTACTGGGCCCCAACGGCGCCGGAAAGACCACCACTTTTTACATGGTGGTAGGACTGATCAAGCCCGATGAGGGCGCTGTGTTCCTGAATGAAGAAGATATTACCAAACTACCCATGTACAAACGGGCCCAGATGGGTATTGGCTACCTGCCCCAGGAAGCCAGTGTGTTTCGCAAGCTGAGTGTGGAAGACAATATCATGTCGGTATTGGAAATGACAGACCTCAACAAAGAGGAACGCCATCATAAACTGGAAACTTTGCTGGACGAATTCAACCTGCACCATGTGCGCAAGAACAATGGCGACAGCCTCAGTGGCGGCGAGCGGCGCAGGACCGAGATTGCCAGGGCGCTGGCTGTTGATCCCAAATTCATTTTGCTCGACGAGCCTTTTGCAGGTGTGGACCCTATCGCTGTAGAAGATATACAGAGTGTGGTAGCCCGCCTCAAGTATAAAAACATCGGTATCCTCATTACCGACCACAACGTAAATGAAACGCTCTCTATCTGCGACCGGGCCTATCTTTTGATCGAAGGAAAGATCTTCAAACACGGCACAGCAGAGGAACTGGCTGATAATGAACAGGTTCGCAGATTGTACCTGGGAACCAATTTTGAACTCAGGAGAAAAGACTGGATCATTGAAATGGGCAAGGAAGGAGTTTGAGTTATCAGTTTCATTCCTTATTTTGCTGTTGATCCCGTATGAAAATCCTCAGCCCCGCTATATCCCGACTGGCCCGGTTCAGACACTGGCGCATAGAGCAATGGATGGTCGATCCCATTGCCTCTCAGCGGGAGGTATTGCAGGACCTGGTTACCCATGGTCAGAATACCGAGTTCGGCCGCCGTTATGGTTTCAAGGAATTATTCAATATCAAGAAATTCAAGGAACACATACCCATTCATGAATACAACGACCTGAAACCTTATATCGATCGGTTGATGAACGGGGAGGAAAACCTGTTATGGAATACCCCGGTGAACTGGTTTGCCAAGAGCAGCGGCACAACGAGTGATAAGAGTAAATTCATTCCCATTACCAATGAAAGTTTGGAAGACTGCCATTACCAGGGAGCCAAAGATGTACTCACCCTTTATTACAATTATAACAACGAAAGCGACCTGCTGACGGGTAAAGGACTGGTCATTGGTGGTAGTCACCAGATCAGCAAGATCAATGAAGAAGTGCATTACGGCGACCTGAGCGCTGTACTGTTGCAGAATACGCCCATCTGGGCCAACTGGATACGCACGCCGGAACTTTCTATTGCATTGATGGATGAATGGGAACAGAAAATAGAAAGGCTGGCACAGTCTACGATTCCCGAAACGGTTACCTCTATTTCGGGAGTACCCACCTGGACACTCGTGCTCATAAAACGCATATTGGAGATCACGGGTAAATCGAACCTCAAAGAAGTATGGCCCGGGATTGAGTTGTATATCCATGGAGGCGTTTCTTTCCTGCCTTACCGCGAGCAGTTTAAAAAACTGATCGGTGATGGCTGCACTTACCTGGAAATGTACAATGCCAGTGAAGGTTTTTTTGCTGCGCAGGATAACCCGGAAGAAGAAGGCCTGCTCTTGTTTTTGAACCACGGTATTTTTTATGAGTTCATGCCGGTAGAAGAATACGGTAAACCCAACCCGGTAACAATCGGCCTGAAGGATGTAGAGATCGGTAAAAATTATGCATTGGTGATCAGCACCAATGGCGGACTCTGGCGCTACCTGGTGGGTGATACGGTACAGTTCACCACCACATACCCTTTCAGGATCAAAGTAAGCGGCCGACTCAAACAATACATCAATGCATTTGGAGAAGAAGTGATAGCGGATAATACCGACAGGGCCATTGCCATGGCTTGTGAGAAAACAGGAACAGTAGTGAACGATTATACCGCAGCGCCTGTTTATTTTGGTGATGAGAGCAAAGGTGCACACGAGTGGCTCATTGAATTTGAAGAAAAACCTGCTTGTATCAAGCAGTTCGCGTACGAGCTGGACTGCGCATTGAAATCGCTGAACAGCGATTATGAAGCCAAGCGCTATAAAGACATGGCCCTTACCATGCCCCAACTGCATATCATGGAAAAAGGCATCTTCCATGAATGGCTCAAGAGCAAAGGCAAACTGGGCGGTCAGCACAAAGTACCTCGCCTGAGCAATGACCGCAAGTATATAGACGAGATCAAATTACTGATGTTGCAATACCAGTAACCTCCACAATATCTCATTCCTCATTAAATTTGCCGCACAAACGACATCTATGAAACTACTCGAAGGAAAAGTATCGATCGTTACCGGAGCTGCCAGAGGTATTGGAGCGGCTATTGCGCTCAAACTGGCTGAACACGGCAGTCATATCGCGTTCACCTATATCAGCGACAGCAGCGCTGAAAAGGCCAAAGCATTGGAAACCCAATTGAAAGGATTGGGTGTGAACGCCAAAGCATATCAAAGCAATGCCGGTGATTTTGCTTCCTGCGAGACTTTCGTAAATGATGTAGTAAAGGAATTTGGTACGGTAGATGTTTGTGTGAACAATGCCGGTATCTCCAAAGACAACCTCTTATTGCGCATGAGCGCCGAACAATGGGATGAAGTGATGGACATCAACCTGAAAAGCGTGTTCAACATGACCAAGCAGGTGATACGCCCGATGATGAAGGCCAAAAAAGGAAGTATCATCAATATGAGTTCCATTGTTGGTGTTCGCGGAAATGCAGGCCAATCGAGTTATGCCGCCAGCAAAGCCGGCATCATCGGCTTCACCAAATCTGTTGCACTGGAACTGGGTAGCCGCAATGTGCGCTGCAATGCGATCGCTCCTGGTTTTATTGAAACCGACATGACCCATTACCTGAAAGACGGCGATGGTGCAACAGATTTCTTAAAGAAAATCCCGCTGGGAAGATTTGGCAAAGCTGAAGAGATTGCCGATACTACTTTGTTCCTGTCAAGCGATATGTCTTCTTATATTACCGGACAGGTATTGAGCGCCTGCGGCGGTTTGAATATTTAAACGGTAAAAGAACGGTCATATTTAGGTTAAGATTATTGTTAAAGCATTGGATACGGTTGCTGGTTAAGGCAGCCGTATTTATTTTTGTGCCTGGAGATGGGAAAAAAGATCATCAATATTTTTTTGGTACTGGTTCTTTCCGTACAAATGCTGCCTGTTCAGCAAATGGGTAGGATGTTATTCAGTAACCAGTTCAATGAAGAGATCCCTCATTCTGTAGATGCCGCCAAAAGCATTATGAAAAAGGCCGATGGCAAATCCGATTTTGTTACCCCTCCTGTTGTTTGCATCTATGCTTCCATCATTTATCTGCATAAGCCGCAACCGGCAGAAGCCGATGCCATTCCATTGAATTACGCGACCGATATTCTCGTGCCACCTCCCAATTGCTGTGCTTGATTGATCAATTACAGTAACTATTCTTTTATTTAATCTTAAGTGGCATGAAAAAATATATGAAGCATGCGGGCGCCGACCTGCGTGCATCCATCGTTGTTGTGTTGGTAGCTCTCCCGCTTTGCCTGGGCATTGCACTGGGATCGGGTGCTCCTCTGTTCTCCGGCATCATAGCAGGTGTGGCAGGAGGTATTGTAATAGGGATGTTGAGCGGCTCACAATTGAGCATAAGCGGTCCTGCTGCCGGTCTGACCGTTATAGTGGCAACAGCTATTTTGAAGCTTCAGGTATATGAAGCTTTTTTGTTGGCCGTAGTGCTGGCGGGCCTGATACAATTGATATTGGGCTTTGCAAGAGCCGGGGTTATTGGCGATTATGTTCCCAATGCTGTTATCAAAGGCATGCTGGCCGCTATTGGCCTGATCCTGATTCTGAAACAATTTCCACACCTGGTGGGATATGATAACGATATCACACCAACTGCTGTGGTAATCGGACTCATATCGCTGGGCATCCTGGCGGTCTGGGAGACCAGGTTCATCAAGTCGAGGAAAATGCTGAAGCAAATACCGGCGCCGTTGATAGTGGTACTGGCGGCAGTCATTATCCATGAGTATTATAAGGCCATGCAACCGGCGTATGCGTTGCAAGCCAAACAACTGGTTGCTCTACCGGTTGCCGAAAGTGTTGGGGCTTTCTTTTCCTTTTTCACTTTTCCGGATATTCGTTTTTTAAACAATCCCGATGTATGGGTGTCTGCAGTAACAATCGCCATTGTAGCCAGCCTCGAAACCTTGCTGGGAATAGAGGCGGTAGACAAACTGGATCCGCTGAAAAGGGTAACGCCCACCAACCGGGAGCTCAAGGCCCAGGGTATTGGGAATATGGTATCGGGTTTATTGGGCGGACTGCCGCTGACTTCGGTTGTAGTACGGAGCACGGCCAACCTTTCGGCCGGGGCAAAAACAAAAGCGTCCGCCATCCTGCATGGGATACTGCTTTTGTTGTGTGTGATGTTGATTCCGGCATTATTGAATAAAATACCCCTGAGCGCATTGGCTGCCATACTTATTTTTACAGGATATAAGCTGGCGAAGCTAACTTTGTTCAGGGATTTCTACCGGAAGGGCTGGGATCAATTTGTGCCGTTTGTGGTAACCATTGCCGCGATATTGCTGACAGATCTTTTAATAGGTATACTGATTGGGATTGCTGTAGGGCTGTTTTTTATGTTGCGCAGTAATTTCCGGTCGTCGGTATTTGTGGTGAATAACAATAGTCATTACCTGATCCGTTTCAGGAAAGATGTATCATTCCTGAATAAGCCGATTGTGAAAAAAAAACTGGAAGACGTTCCCCGGAATGCGTATGTATTAATTGATACAACACGTGCCGATTATATTGATAAAGATGTGATTGAAGAAGTGAACAATTTCCTGTTGCATGCACACCTTAAAAAGGTCAGGGTAGAGATCAGGAAGAGCCCGAACAAATCCATGCACTTTTTATTTAATGAACCTCAAACCAAATCATAATGGAAACGTATCAGAAGTTATTACTGGAGAACAAAGCCTGGGCAAAAGAAAAAGTAGAAGGCGACCCTGCGTATTTCGACAGGCTGGCGCATATACAAACACCGGAATTCCTGTGGATCGGCTGTAGCGACAGTCGCGTTCCTGCGAATGAGATCACCAATACACAGCCGGGAGAGATCTTCGTTCACCGCAATGTGGCCAATATGGTCGTCCATACCGATGTGAACCTGCTGAGCGTACTGGAATATGCCGTGGAACACCTGAAAGTGAAGCACGTGATCGTTTGCGGTCATTATGGCTGTGGCGGGGTGAAAGCTGCGCTGAGTAACCACGATTTCAAACAGGTGCTTAATATGTGGATACGCAATATCAAAGATGTATACCGCATTCACCGCGACGAGTTAGACGGTATCAGCAATGAAGAAAGCAAGTTCGACAGGTTGGTAGAGCTCAATGTGGTAGAGCAGGTAATGCACCTGGCCAAAACATCCATCATACAAAGGGCCTGGAAGAAAGAACAGCGGCCTGATCTGCATGGCTGGGTATATGGACTGAAAGACGGGATCATCAACCCGGTATTTGAAATGAGGGCCAACACGCCCTTGGATCCATTATATGAATACGATGATCTTCAATAAGATAAAAAGCAGCTATCCTAGGATAGCTGCTTTTCTTTGAATTTGGCAATATAATTTTTGCTAAAATCGCTCAATATCAGCCGGCCACTGATCTTTGCCCGTTCTTTGAGCAATTCATCCCAGTGCTCGGTGCCTTTCCAGAAATTCTGTTTCAGTTCGCGCATGGCTTCAGGATTAGAATGGGTCAGCGAGTCGGAAAGCCTGGTGATGGAGTCGTCCATACCAGCCACATCGCTGTGCACTTCTGCAAATAATCCTTTGCGGCGTGCCCAATCGGCGGGGCGCCACATACCGGCATCGATAGCGAGTTGCGAAAAAGCAGAAACACCTACTTTTCTTTCTACGGCCGGACCAACTACAAAGGGTCCGATGCCAATAGCCAGTTCGCTCAGCTTTACATCTGAACCATCTACGGCAATGGCATAATCTGCGGCGGCAGCCAATCCAACGCCTCCCCCTACACATTTACCCTGAATGCGGGCAATGATGAACTGGGGCGCTTTTCGCATGGCGTTGATGACCTGTGCAAATCCGTAGAAGAACTTGTATCCCTGTTCTTCATTTTTGATCGCAGCCAGTTCGTCGAAAGAAGCGCCGGAACAAAAAACACGGTCGCCCCCGGAGCGTAGGATAATCACTTTGGTATTCCTGTTCAGTCCTTCACTATGTATGTCTTTGGCCAGGGCTTCCAGCATCATGCCTGGCAGTGAATTTCTTTGCGGGTGGTAAAATTCGATGGTGGCGATGCCATGTTCTCTTTCTACTTTAACATAGCCTTCTTTGATCTCTTCTATCATAAAACATCTTTTTACAGGAACTGCGCGCGGGGTCTCTTACCAAATTTACAATTATCGACAACAACGCTGCTTCATTTTTGTTTAAAGTATGCTTAATACTTTTTCTTTACCATGGTAAGGATGGTGGCTACACCAACAGGTTCGTCGGTTTCGTCGAATATCTCTACATACCATTTAACAATTCCTTTGGGGATGTCTTCTTCAGTTTTCTTTTCCTGTGCTGTTTTTTCCTTACAGGTAAAACGCACATGAATTTCCGCCCCCGGGTAAACCGGTTTGGTAAAGCGCAATTCGTCGATACCATAATTGAGCAATACGGGGTTTTTACGGTAGCTGTCTACGAAAAGTCCGGCTGCAATGCTCATGATAAGATAACCGTGCGCCACCTGTTTTTCGAACATGGTACCGGTAAAATCGGTGTCTTTGAGGTGAGCATAAAAATGATCGCCGCTGAGGTTGGCAAAACGGTCGATGTCTTCGGCGGTAATGAGTCTTTTCCCGGTTACCAGCTGATCGCCTACCTGTAGTTCTTCAAAATACAGCTGGAAAGGATGAACAGCGGGCGTACGGCCCTTTGCACCGGGTTGGTAAACATGGCTTACAGCAGTGATCATATCGGGTGAACCCTGAATAGCCAGGCGTTGCATATAGTGTTTTACGCCACGCATACCGCCCATCTCTTCTCCGCCACCGGCCCTGCCCGGACCGCCATGTACTAACAGTGGCAGGGGTGATCCATGTCCTGTGTTTTCCCTGGCGCAATCGTTATTGAGTATCAACATACGCCCGTGCCAGGTGCCGGCGCCTAACACATATTTCGTTGCCAGGTCCTGGCTGGCGGTAACGATGGTGCTTACCAGCGAACCTTTACCCAGCTTTGCGAGCGCTACGGCATCATCGATAGATTGATAGGGCATTAGTGTAGATACCGGTCCGAATGCTTCTACTTCATGAACTGCTGTGTTATTAAATGGCTGTTCGTTGAGTAGTAATAAAGGGCTCATAAAAGCACCTTTGGTATTGTCGGCATCGATCAGCTCTACACTGTCGAGCGAGCCATAAATGAGCTGGGAAGAAGCCAGCAGTTTTTGCACCTGTGCTTTTACTTCCTGCCGCTGCGCTTCCCCGGCCAATGATCCCATCCGCACTTTTTCATTCAGCGGGTTGCCGATGGTAGTTTGTGCAAGCGCTTTTCCCAAAGACAGGTGAACGTCTTCCAGTTTATTTTGCGGAACAAAGATGCGCCGGATGGCTGTGCATTTTTGTCCGCTCTTGGTGGTCATTTCCCTGCGTACTTCCTTGATGAAAATATCCCACTCGGGCATATCCGGCGTTACATCTTCACCCAATACAATACAATTCAACGAATCGGCTTCCATGGTAAAAGGAACATTGGATGCCAGGATATGCGGATTGGATTTGAGCATCTGTCCCGTGCCGGCCGATCCGGTAAATGTGATCACATCCTGCTCATTCACGTGATTGAGCAGGTCGCCGGCGCTGCCGCAGAGCAATTGCAAAGCGCCATTGGGTAAAATGCCCGATGAGGCGATCTCTTTTACTACTGCTTCTGTAAGGAACGAAGTAATGGTGGCTGGTTTTACGATAGCCGGTACACCTGCCAGCAGGTTCACTGCAATTTTTTCGAGCATGCCCCAGACCGGGAAATTGAAAGCATTGATGTGTACGGCCACCCCTTCTTTTGGAAGCAGTAAGTGGTGCCCCATGAAAGTATTGGCTTTTCCCAGTGAATGATATTCTCCATCGAGGCAATAAGGTTGATCGGGAAATTTGCGGCGGAGTGAAGCGTAAGCAAACAGGTTGCCGATACCGCCTTCAATATCTACCCAGCTATCGGCTTTGGTAGCGCCGGTCTGGTAACTCAACTGGTAAAACGAATCGAGATGATTACGCAGGTGCAGCGCCAGTGCGCGCAGCATCAGTCCGCGTTCATGGAAAGTCATTTTGCGGAGCGCCGGGTTGCCAACTGTTCTGGCATACTGCAGCGCGGCGGCCATGTCAATTCCTTTAGTTGTAGCCGACGCTACTTGTTCGCCGGTAACTGCATTGAACAATGACTGACCCTCCCCATCGCCGGGTATCCATTTACCCAGGATGTAATTTTCCAGTTTTGACATACCAATCGTTTAGTCAGCAAAGCTAACGATTGGTAGGTTTTATTGCACTGCTATCAATTTTTAACGGCCCCATTATTTAAAAGAAACCAAACAGTTTCTATTCTATATTGCCGATTTTAGTACTTAAATACGATTGACAGCTGTTATGAAGAACCTGTTCATCCCCTCTACTTTTACAAAAGAGGGTTGGCTGCAACTGGGACTGGTAGGTGATAAGCAGCAAAGCCTGGCAGACTCTTATAGTAACACGGGTAGTATGTATCTTACTTCACTCGTGTTTATTGCCCTGGGTCTTCCTGAAACCGATGAATTCTGGACGGGGCCATTTACCGAATGGACGCAACGGAAGGCCTGGTCGGGCAAACCATTCAAGAAGGACTATGCTGTGAAGTATTAGTTGAAATATGTAAGATTTTCTTTTTATTCTTTTAAAGAATTCGCCTGTCTTTTTGGATGGACTGGCAATTTTGATGTTCATTAAAACTACGAATGCTTATGATCAGTTGTAACTACCCTTCGAAGGGGCGTACTTTTCTTGCGGGAAAGAACTTATTGGGGCTGCTGCTTTTTTTGGCGCCTTTTCTTTCTTCATCACAAACCTCACTTAGGTCACAGCAGAGCGAAAAGGACTTTGTGAAATCTAATTTTCAATTTGCCGGGGCACAATTGAAAAAAACGCTTGCTGAAACAGAGAATGGACCCAAATCTTTTCCAAGGACTACCGACAGAAACGGAAAATTATTAGGCTCTTCGATGGAAGATTGGACGACCGGCTTTTTTCCCGGCAGCTTGTGGATGACTGCTGACTTTAATAAAGACACAACATTAGAAAGTGCTGCAATTGCGTGGACAGAAAAACTGGAGCCGCTTAAATTTTATACGAAAAACCACGACCTGGGATTCATGATGTATTGCAGCTTTGGCAATGCCTACCGTTTAACCAATAACAAAGCATACAAAGAAGTATTGATACAGTCTGCAAAATCACTTTGTACCCGCTACAACCCTGCGGTAGGCTGTATTAAATCGTGGAATACATTCCGTTCATGGCATGGCAATGCTACTTATAATTTCCCGGTGATCATCGACAATATGATGAACTTGGAGCTCCTGTTCTTTGCATCTAAAGAAACGGGTGATACCATGTACAGGCATATAGCTGTTTCGCACGCGTTACATACCATGCAGAACCAGATCAGGAGTGATTACAGCTCATACCACGTAGTTTGTTATGATTCTCTTTCTTCCAAAGTAGTAGCGCGTGAAACGGCACAAGGATATGCTGATAACTCAACCTGGTCGCGCGGGCAGGCATGGGGCATCTATGGCTTTACCATGTGTTACAGGGAAACCAAAGACAAGCGCTTCCTGAAAACAGCTGCAGGCATGGCCGACTGGTATATCAACAATAAAAACCTTCCCACTGATAAAATATCTTACTGGGATTTTAATGCAGGAGAACCCGGTTATACGCCCGGTATCAATTCAAAAGCGCTGAAAACACAAACCAATCCCATTCTGCGCGATGCCTCCGCAGCCGCTATAACAGCATCAGCCCTGCTGGAGCTCAGTCGCTATGTAAATGACAAGAAAACCGGTGAATACCGCAACATTGCTTTACAGATAATACATACACTTTCGGGCCCCGATTATAAAGCGGCTCCCGGTACCAACGGAGGTTTTTTGTTGAAACACTGTGTGGGCAGTATTCCCCACGGAGCCGAAGTTGATGAGCCGTTGGTATACGCCGATTATTATTATCTTGAGGCATTGAAAAGGTATCACGATTGGTACCTGAAATAATCGCTTCATTCAAATAAAACTGATCGTGCGTTTCTTTTATGTTGCCTTATTTGCCATTACAACCCAATGTGCAGCCGCACAACAATTGGCACAATTACCTGTTTGGACAAACAACAGGGAGCAAAGCAACCAGACCGATTGGTTGGTGCACCCTGTTCAGGAAAAAGCAACTGTTTATAATAGTCTGGATCGGCGGGATTTGATTTTGTATAATGGTCTTGTAAAAAGAACGTTCAGACTCAATCCCGGTATTGCGTGTACCGGATACAAGAATATGACTACTGGCCAGGAACTGATCAGGGCCGTTTCGCCGGAAGCACGTATTACGATCAATGGAAAAGAATATCCGGTTGGTGGATTAACCGGTCAAGAAGAAAAAGCATACCTCCTGCCTGCCTGGGTAGATGATTTTAAACGGGATGAGCGTGGTTTCGTGTTTCAACGGTTCGTCATCAGCAAACTAAATCCCTTCCTGGTATGGAAGCCTACCACCTGGGCAATGAATACAAAGCAGGCAACAGGGGTGATGGTGAGTTTCTATTATGAATCAACACTACCGGCTTTAAAAGATATTCATGTAACAGTGAATTATGAATTGTATGATGGCCTTCCGCTGATGGTGAAATGGCTTTCCATAGAAAATAAGAGTAATGCCCTGTTGAAGATAGATCGTGTAGTGAATGAAATACTGGCAACACCCGAAGAAGAAAGCGCGGTAGTAGGCAGTGCAGAAAGAATGAAAAAGCAGCAAGGCATTTATGTTGAAACCAATTATGCTTTCAACAATGCCATGCGTTACGATCTGAGCGATCAAACCCTTCACTGGAAAACAGACCGATCCTACACTTCGCAGGTGAATTATGATTATCAAACGCCCTGTGTGCTGGAAGTTTATCCTGATAAAGCTCCGGGTATTGAATTAGAACCGGGAGCAGCGCTGCATTCTGTACGTTCTTACGAATTGTTGATGGATGGATACGACAGGGAAAGAAGAGGACTTGCTGTTCGCAGGATGTACAGTACAATAGCTCCGTGGACAACAGCCAATCCCATTTTCATGCACCTGGTGAGTAAGAACGATGAACAGGTACGTACAGCCATCGATCAATGCGCTGCTACCGGTTATGAAGCAGTGATATTGAGCTTCGGTAGTCATTTGAATATGGAAGACTCTTCAGCAGAGAATATCCGCCGATGGAAAACGCTGACAGCGTATGCGCATGAAAAGCATATAAAGATCGGTGGTTATTCCCTGTTCAGTTCGCGCCGTATCAGTGATGAAGACGATGTAGTTGATCCTAAAACCGGCAAGCCTGGCGGCGCTTTCTTCGGAAATGCACCATGTTTCGGAAGCAAATGGGGATTGGCTTACCGCGATAAGATCAAATATTTTTTCACGCAAACGGGTTTTGATATTTGGGAGAATGATGGACCCTACCCGGGCGATGTATGTGCTTCTACTTCACATCCGGGACACAAGGGGCTCGACGATTCACAGTGGCGGCAAATGGAAATACAAAAAGAATTGTATCACTGGTTGAATACGAGAGGTGTTTACATCAATGCGCCTGACTGGTATTTCCTGGACGGTACCAATAAAATAGGTATTGGCTACCGGGAAGTGAATTTTTCTATGCCAAGAGATCACCAGAAATTATTGAACAGGCAAAATATATTCGATGGCACCTGGGAAAAGACAGGCTCAATGAGCTGGGGCTTTGTGCCTCTCACAAAATACCAGGGCGGTGGCCCCGAAGCTATACTGGAGCCGCTGAGTGAGCACCTGAAAGATTATGAACAACTCATGATGCAATACTATGGCGCCGGTGTACAGGCTTGTTACAGGGGGCCACGTTTATATGATACAGATACTACCAGGCGCGTGGTTACAGAGGTAATCAACTGGTACAAAAAATACCGCGCTATACTCAACAGCGATATCATTCACCTGCGGCGTGCAGATGGGCGTGATTGGGATGGGTTGTTGCATGTGAATCCGCGACTAAAAGAAAAAGGATTGCTGATCTTATACAATCCTACCAAAAAGATTATCTCCCAAACCATTCGTGTGCCCTTGTATTATACGGGACTTACCAAGACTGCCAGTATAAGAGAAAAAAAAGGAGTAGCTGGTACTTATGTGTTGAACAGGAATTATGAAGTAACATTGAAGGTTCGCCTGGAGCCCGACTCCTATTCCTGGTGGGTTATCGAGTAAGGAAAAAGTTGTATTTTACTGTTTCAATGAATGGATAGTATGGATCGGCCGGCATACGATATCAGGCACAATGAAAAGAACATGCGTTTCGAAATTACCGAGAATGGAGAAACAGCCTATCTTGAATATCGTTATTATCACGATGATATTGCATTCATGCATACCGAAGTGCCTGCTGCACTGGAAGGGAAAGGAATAGCGTCTGCCCTGGCAGTATATGCATTTGCTTATGCCAAAGAACACCAAAAATTGGTGATGGTATATTGCCCCTTTGTTGCAGGATATTTAAAGAAGCACCCGGAGTACAAAGCGCAACTCGACCCTAAGTTCATACACTAGTATATGATCAAAAACAGACTAGAGGCATTCAGCGATGGGGTCATGGCCATCATCATCACCATCATGGTACTGGAAATGAAGATTCCGCATGGCGATGATCTTTCCGTGCTGAAACCGGTATTGCCCATTTTCATCAGTTATATTGTGAGCTTTATTTATGTAGGGATTTATTGGAACAACCACCACCATATGATGCACGTGGTGTCTAAAGTTAACGGCAGGGTACTGTTGGCCAACCTGCATTTGCTGTTCTGGATATCCCTGTTCCCTTTTACTTCTGCATGGATTGGTGAGAATCATTTTTCTACCTGGCCGGTTGCATTGTATGGGTTTGTATTGTTCATGGCTTCGATGGCCTGGTATATTCTTGCCAGGATACTGATGAAATTACACGGAACAGATTCGGCCATTACGCATGCGTATGGACAGGATTGGAAAGGAAAACTCTCTTCGGCTGTTTACCTGATAGCCATTTTCATTGCCTTTTATATACCCATCATCAGCTTTCTACTTTATTGCCTGGTGGCCGCCGTTTGGATATTACCCGATTACCGGATCGAAAGATTATCGAAAGACTAATCCGTTACCATCAGCCAATAATTTACCAACCAGTAGGTTGCTGAAACAGACCTGCATCATTGTATTATGATAATGATCGTATCATAATGATAGTGTTTTCTCTTCCTATTTTTTCCGCATTAAATTTCTTTAATGCTGTAAAACCCTTTGCTGGTAATTTTTATGATATAAAAATATATATATAGATAACCTGCTGGCATAACATTGGCATTTCCTGAAATGACATAGATGACCGGTTTTATTATGTTCCTGTAAGGCTGTTCAAACCTTATAGCGGCTAACGATTTGCTTGTATCAACAAACAATAAAATTTAAACCATACTAACATGATCCGTAGCATTACCCTTAGAACGGTTTTATTAACTGCATTGGCACTTTGTTTTATGTTGTCTGATATACAGGCTCAAAAAGCAACCGATGGTATCAATAATAACCCTGCCGATTCCCTTAACACATCCACCAACCCTGCAGCATCGGGAGACCCGTTTGGTTTTGCTGATTTTTCCTGGGTGAATGGTAATAACCGCCAGGCTTCCAAGATTATCGACAATAAATATTTTACCGGCGACTTCACGTTCGACATGAATTATACCTATTCGAACAGGCATCCGATCGATAATACAGTGCTGGGCTCCACGGCCTTATCCAGGAATGAAGAATTCACGGTATCATTTGTAGGCGTAGGAGGCGATTTTCATTATAAGAATGTAAGAGGAAGGATCATGACCCAGTTTGGAACGCGCTCAACGGTTGTTCCACGGAATGATTACAGCGGTTACAGGGGTATGTACGACTTGCCCGATGCGTACAGATACCTCAGCGAAGCTTATGGCGGTTATCATTTTGATAAATGGCATGGTATCAATGTAGATATGGGAATATTCATGTCTTATATCGGCATGTTCTCTTATAACAATTTTGAGAACTGGAGTTACCAACCCTCTTATACTTCTGATAATACGCCCTGGTTCTTCAATGGCATACGGGTGCAGATGTTTCCGAGCGTTAAAACAAAAGTTGAATTATGGTTGATCAATGGATGGCAATCTTATGGCAAGTTCAACAAAATGCCCGGTCTCGGATTCTCTTATTTGCA
Organism: Hydrobacter penzbergensis; assembly: GCF_900106985.1. Taxonomy (NCBI): domain Bacteria; kingdom Pseudomonadati; phylum Bacteroidota; class Chitinophagia; order Chitinophagales; family Chitinophagaceae; genus Hydrobacter; species Hydrobacter penzbergensis. The sequence goes on from NZ_FNNO01000010.1 coordinate 16,433, forward strand.
CAGACCCAATGGCAAAGTTTCTTTTATCTCCAATAACTATTTCGGAACGGATGTAGCAGGTATGCCCCATGTAAAGCGGATACATACCGATAATACATTCCAGCATATGTATTATAACAACCCTAAGGCATCTGGTATTAAAAGAGCAGCGTTCACTGTTACAGGAGATTTCGGTTTTCAATGGGGCAGTGATGAAGGCACTACGTTTACGCCTTTCGGAGATACTACTGCTTCCAACTTCATCAGTGGAATGGTATATAACAGGATTTGGTTTGGTAAGGATATGAAATGGGGATGGACCATCGGAGGCGGATTCCTGCATAATCCCAGCAGATACCTGGCGTTGGTGCCTCCCGGACAAGCCACTGATAAATTTGTTGCAGATGCTGTTCCCGGCGCTAAAATGGATGGATGGGATGGTTCAACCTGTCTTGATTACAATCCCAATGACTTTTTAACGATCAGACTGGAACTGGTGCACCGTTTTATGAACATCCCCTATTTCAATGGACCTGGCGGTGTTACCGGCCAAAACGGTTACCAAACGAACCCTGCATTAACGTTTAATCCTAATTCATATATACCCAATACGGGCTGGACGCCCGACCTGGTTAAATCAGAGACCAGGGGAATATTGGCATTGATTGTAAGATTTTAATCACTTTAAAAATACAAAGCCATGAAAACAATTAAATTATTACTGCTGCTTTGGATAGCAACAGTAAATATGGCAACAGCAGCATCCCAATCGGCTACCGGTAAAAAGGGAGTCTATCTTTCCCTGGAAGATTTTATCGGCCACCATGTTTCTTATGAAGGAAGTAAGAAGATCATCCTGAACAGGTTTTCAGGTGCTTCCAATATCAGGATCATTGAAAATGATCAGGCGATAAAACTTGAAAAAGATAAACTGTTCGGATATAGAGATAGCGATGGTCAGGACTTCCGCTTCTTCCATAACGAAGGGTATAAGATCATTGATCATGCAGGGCTGTTTATTTACACAGCTTATGCATCTTCAAGCGTGGAGAAAGGTAAAGGATGGGTAAAAAAAGACAGCTATTATTTCAGTGCCGGAGGAAACGGAACAATTTACCCGTTGACTATTGAAAACCTGAAAAAAGCTTTTCCGGAGAACCTCAAATTTCACGACTTGCTCGATGGCTTGAAATCAGAGGCGGATCTTGCCGGTTATGATGAATACAGGAAGATGGTAAAGGTCAATTATTTATATAAAATGTCTGTGAAAGCGCCTATTGAATAATTAAGATCCCATGTTGTTAAATGGACAGATTTTAATCATTGATGACGAACAGAAACTGAGATCGCTGTTCAACAGGATCATTTCTTTGGAAGGATATTCAGTAGCGGAGGCCCATGATCTGCTGTCGGCCAAAAAAATATTGCAGCGTCAACAGGTAGATGTCATCATCTGCGATGTACGATTACCCGATGGAAGCGGTGTTGAATTTGTGAAGTATATCAAAATGCAATACCCTGCCATTGAAATGATCCTGTTTACAGCATTTGTAGATATTGCAGATGGCATCCAGGCCATGAAAAACGGAGCTTTTGACTATGTAATAAAGGGGAACGACAACGATAAGATCATTCCGTTACTGGGAAAAGCAATTGAAAAAGTCCGTCTTCAGAAAAGACTGAGCAAGCTGGAAAAAGAGATCAAAATGGCCTATGGTTTTGATAATATTATCGGCCGCTCGCCATTGGTCATGCAAACCATTTCAGTGGCGAAAAAAATCGCACCGTCCGATGTATCGGTGTTGCTCCTCGGCGAAACCGGAACCGGAAAAGAATTATTTGCCAGGGCCATACATTCTCATAGTAACCGGGCAGACAAACCTTTTGTAGCCATTAACTGTAGTGCTTTCTCGAAAAGCTTGCTGGAGAGTGAATTATTCGGCCACAAAGCAGGGGCTTTTACGGGTGCTATAAAAGATAAAGTAGGCTTATTGGAGGAGGCACATGGCGGCACATTGTTCCTGGATGAAATTGGGGAAATGAATATAGACCTGCAAGCTAAACTCTTGCGGGTGCTGGAACAGAATGAGTTTATTAAAGTAGGCGATACCAAATCTGTAACGATAGATATCAGGGTGATTTCAGCTACAAACCGGAACTTATACCAGGAGGTACAAGCCGGTAGTTTCAGAGAAGATCTTTTTTATAGGCTGAATGTTTTCAGTATAAGACTCCCTTCATTATTAGAGCGAAAAGGAGATATACCGGTGCTGGCAAAATATTTTGTCGAGGTATTCTCAAAAAAAATGAATAAAAACATTCATGGTATGAGCAACAGTTTTATTGAAAAACTGCAAGCCCGTAACTGGAGAGGAAATATACGGGAGCTGAAGAATATCATTGAAAGAGCGGTCATTATGTGCGATGAACCATTTCTGGGAGAAGAACATTTATCAACCGATTTTCATATGCCTCTTGAATACGCTGCATCCATTGATAATGCACTTGACCTGGAAAGCATGGAAAGGCAGCACATACATAAAATATTACATCTCACAAAAGGAAATAAAATGGAAGCTGCCCGTTTGCTTAAAATAGGTGTAGCAACATTATACCGGAAAATCACAGCGTACAGAATCACTAATAATTAAAGAGACCACATCTGGGTATTCTTATCCGGGATGTAGTTTATGATTAACATACGGGGCCGGCTTTCCAGTTGGCCCCTCTTTCAACCATATTTACAATGAAGGCCTGAGGGTTAATGAAAAGGGAATGGGTACGTGGTCAATGGTATTGGAAGTAATGAGTTCTGCAGCCCTTTTTCCCATCATTTCAAAATCGGTTGATATAGTGGTGATGCCATTTAAAATGATCTTTTTCATTTGAGATTCATTATAAGAGATCACTCCTACATGCTTTCCTACCTTCAACTTCGTAACAAGGATCTTTTCAATTAAGAGAACAAGATCCGAATCCATCAGGCTCAGGTACACGTTTCCTTCCTTGATGGGCTCGTTCTCTATTGTATGAATGACCTTATAGCTGAAAGCATACTGTTGGCAAAACTTATAAAACCCTTTTAAGATCTCCTGCGGAAAATAACTGTCTTTAGGAAAGATGATCTTTATCGTATGGTATTTACTGAGTTGGGGCAATGCCTGCTCCAGTGCACAATATATATCACTTTCAAAATCTTCGTACACTGAAGAAAAATTTCCCTGAACACCAGGTAGTAATTTATCCAGCAGGATCAGTTTATCTGTTGGGATCGTATTGATGATCTCGTGTGCATGTTCACCTCCTTCGATGAAATGTGGGATGATCACGTAATGGGTATAGTCGCGCTTGGCATTTTGGATCAACCGTTTAAAAAAGCCGTAATCATTATTATAGATATAGAAATCAATGGAGGCAATATCTATGAGAGAATCTGCGAAAGCATCATACACCACTTTTTTGTGCGGACTCAATTTGTTAAAAAGCAGGAATATTTTCAGTTCTCTTTTTATATCGACCTTATTAATAAAATATCCTTTACCCGGAACCGAACCCAGCAAACCAATTTCCTTTAAATATTTATAGCCTTTTTCGGCAGTATCCCTGGATATTTCAAACTCGAAACTCAAATCATTGATAGAAGGAAGTAAATCATCTTTTTTTATTATACCATCGGTCACTCCCTTGATAATTGCATTCGCCAATTGCAAATACTTTGGGGTAGCAGAAAAGTAGTCGATCGAAATGAGTTTTAAAAGCGAATTTCTTTTCATGCTTTTATAAAGTTCATTCTAAAAGTATGATTTTTTTATAAACCCGGCTTATGTAGGCTAGTAGCGGATTTGCGAAGGGATCAAAACATGATGGTGCATGATGGAATCTTTTCTGTTATTACTAATTTTAAAGATCAGTGATATTATGCAGCTGAACAAAGAGGTTTTCTATTTGCCATAAGCCTGCGTTTAATCTTATGGAGGCAGGATGGATCAGGATGTATGAACGCAGTCTGGAAGCTATATTAGGACCTCTTTTTTATCTTGTATATCCTGTTTCAGGTAATAAAACCGATTGCATACAATGTTCAAAAGAATCATTGCTTCCATTATGATGCTGTCTGTTGTGCAAGGTTATGCTCAACAATGGCCTGCCATCAATAAAGAAACAAAACCATGGACGCGCTGGTGGTGGATGGGTAGTGCAGTGGATAAAGCCGGACTTGACCGGCAGCTGAAACCCTTTAATGAAGCGGGTTTCGGCGGAGTGGAAGTGGTGCCCATTTACGGCGCTATAGGATACGAGAAAAAGTATATCAACTATTTGTCGCCGCAATGGATGAAAATGCTTGACTATACGGTTAGCAAAACGGCGTCGTTCAATATGGGGGTTGATATTTCTGTAGGAACCGGCTGGCCCATCGGCGGGCCACAGGTGAGCATAACGGATGCAGCAACAAAAATGATCGTTCAAACTTATACACTGAAAGCCGGAGAAATGCTTAAAGACAAGATTGTATTGAACGATGGTAAACAAAAGGGCCTGCCTGGTGTATTCCTAAGTACTGTTACCGCTTATGATGAAAATGGCAAATCGGTTGTGATAACCAACCATGTTTTACCGGATGGGAGCTTGCAATGGCAACCTCAAATGGGTAACTGGAAGATTTTTGTCTTGTTTGTTGGGAAAACGCGGCAAATGGTCAAGCGTGCCGCAGCCGGTGGCGAGGGTTATACATTGGATCATTTCTCTTCCAATGCGAGTATAAATTATTTTAAAACATTCGATACGGCTTTTGGAAACTCCAATCATGGCGTTCGTTCTTTTTTTAATGACAGTTACGAAGTGTATAATGCCGATTGGACCGCCGATTTTTTTAATGAGTTTGTGAAAAAAAGAGGATACGATCTGAGGCCCTATATCAAACAACTGGTTGTAAAATCGGATGATGAAATTACTGCGCGGGTTAAATCTGATTACCGGGAAACGATGAGTGATTTGATGCTGCAGCATTTTACGAAGAAATTCACTGATTGGGCGCACAGCAAAAAAGCGTTAAACACCAACCAGGCTCATGGCTCTCCCGGAAATTTGCTGGATTTATATGCAGCAGTTGATATCCCGGAATCTGAAACATTTGGCAGCTCTGCGTTCAACATACCAGGATTGAGGAGAGACAGCGAAGACATCCGGAATGTAGATCCCGACCCCAACATGCTGAAATTTGCCTCTTCTGCCGCGCATGTTACTGGAAAGAAATTGACTTCCAATGAGACCTTCACCTGGCTCACCGAACATTTTAAGACATCCTGGAGCCAGTGCAAGCCCGAAGTAGAACAGGTTTTTTTGGCGGGAATCAACCATGTATTTTATCATGGAACCACTTATTCACCTGTGGATGCGACATGGCCGGGATGGCTGTTCTACGCATCAGTGAATTTTGTGCCTAACAACAGCTTATGGCCGCATTTGAAAGGATTGAATGAATACATAACAAGATGCCAGTCTGTTTTACAGAGCGGGGAACCAGATAATGAAGTGTTGGCTTATTGGCCCGTATATGATAGCTGGTCGGCTACCGAAGGCCTGGATATGCCATTTCAAGTGCATGATATCGATGTCTGGCTGCATCCCACAGCATTCTATAAAAACCTTACCCATTTACAACGTCAGGGGTATTCATTCGATTTTTCTTCAGACAGGATGTTAAAAGAAGCAAGCGTCGAAAACGGGAATATAAAAATTTCACTAAAGGGAGCTGCATACAAAACATTGCTTGTTTCAAGTTGTAAATACATGCCTGTATCTACTTTTGAACAGATCCTCCGGTTGGCTAAAGAAGGTGCAGTGATTGTATTGCAACAATTCCCGGAAGATGTGCCAGGTCTGGGTAACTTGGAAAGCAATAGAAAACGGTTAAAAGAATTGATGACTTCTGTTGCCGCTGTGCAGAAAACCAACGGCATTAAAGAAGCTTTTGTAGGAAAAGGACGCATCATCATCACGGGAGATGTTGAAGAGGCACTTAAATTTGTAAAGATTAATCGCGAAACGCTTACCGACCAGGGGTTGAAGTTCACCAGGAGAAGAATCAATAATGGTAAATACTATTATATTGTTAATCACACGCCTAAGATCATTAATGACTGGATTTCGTTAAATGCCAGGGCCGAAGCTATTGTCTTGATGGATCCGCAAACGGGAGAAACAGGACTTACTTCATTTCGTCGACAGGAAAACAATGTGCAGGTCAAACTGCAATTGCAACCCGGCGAAGCCATGATCGTTAAAGCCACCCATAGTGTGGCCAACACAAAGAGATGGCATTATTTGTCGGCTCAACAAAACGCTATTGTATTGAACAATGATTGGAAATTACATTTTACCGATGGAGGTCCGTTCATCCCGGTAGATAGAACAATGAAACGATTGCAACCCTGGACCAGGTTCACCGAAGATTCAACAACGCAATATTTTTCGGGTTCCGCTGTGTATTCAACCAGCTTCCAATTAAACACCAAGACGGCAGACGATTATTTTTTGCAATTGGATCAATTGTATGAGAGCGCAAAAATAAAGATCAATGGAAAAGATGCCGGTATTATCTGGAGCATTCCTTTCAAACTGAAAATAGGTCAATATTTAAAAGCAGGTAAAAACACCATTGAAATAGAAGTTTGCAACCTGATGGCTAATCGCATCCGTTATATGGACAGGCATCGGCTGGAGTGGAGGAAATATCATGAAATAAATTTTGTAAATATCAATTATAAAAATTTCGATGCTTCCGATTGGAAAGTCCAGCCATCTGGATTGGGCGGAGCCGTAAGGATCATTCCTGTAAACTATTCGAAATGATTTTTTTTCGATAAAACAATAATTCAATCAACCAGGCTTCTATCTGTGCAGATGAAGAAAGCACCCCTTATATTGCAACCTAATGGAATAGAACTTCAAATAATACAAACAGCCCGCCATATGAGATCAATACTCTTTTTTTGTTGCATCAGCTTTTGGTGCCTGAATGCAACATCGCAACAGGCAAAATCCTTTCATGCAGACAAAAAATTGTTGTCTGCCATTGATAAGAATTTCAAAGACGCTGCCGCGCAGTATAAACTGCTGACGGCAAAACTCCCGGAACAAAAATTTCCCAAAACCTATTTCCCAACAAAGGATCAGTATGAATTCAGTTCATCCGGTTGGTGGTGCAGCGGTTTTTACCCGGGAACATTGTTGTATCTGTATCAGCAAACAAAGGACACGGCTTTATACCATGCAGCGGAAAAAAGTATGCATTTCCTGCAAAAAGAACAGTATAATGCCACTACCCACGACCTGGGTTTTATGATGTATTGCAGTTTTGGTACTGCTAATAAGATAAGCTCCTCTCAGGAGAACATTGATATTCTCATGAACAGCGCCCGTTCTTTGGCAACGCGCTATAACGCACAGGTAGGTTGTATTAAATCCTGGGACCGCACCAATTGGAAATTCCCGGTGATCATAGATAACATGATGAACCTGGAATTGCTTTTCTGGGCTACCCGTCAATCGGGCGATTCCTCTTTTTATAAAATAGCTGTGTCGCATGCCAACACTACTATGAAAAATCATTTCCGCCCTGATTACAGTTCTTACCATATGGTGAACTATGATCCGCAGACCGGTGCTGTCATTGCCAGGAAAACAGTGCAGGGTTATGCAGATGCTTCTGCCTGGGCACGTGGACAGGCATGGGGATTGTATGGTTATACGGTGATGTATCGTGAAACAAAAGATACAACTTACTTGCACGAGGCAGAACATATCGCCGATTTTATTTTGAACCACCCCAACTATCCGGCAGATGGCATTCCTTACTGGGATTTCAATGCGCCGGATGTACCCCATGCTTTGCGGGATGCTTCGGCAGCGGCCATCATGGCATCGGCATGGATAGAATTGTACCGATATACAGACAGGCAACGGGCTAAAAAATACCTGTCAGCAGCGGAGAAAGTGCTCAGGACATTGTCTACCGATATGTATAAAGCGAAGGCAGGAGAAAACGGCGGTTTTATATTGAAACATGGTGTTGGTCACATGCCCAATAAATCCGAAGTGGATGTGCCATTGACTTATGGAGACTATTATTTCGTTGAGGCGATGGTACGGTATAAAAAAATAGACAGTGGTTTGTTTGTAAGGAATTGAAATGAACTCAATTTTATTCATTTTAAAGTGGGGATATTCTGATTAAATGTTATATTCAGCAGTCGAAGATTATATGTTTAATACGCTATATACTAAAACCCTATGTCATTTAACGAAGAAGAAAGAGTTTGGACACTATCCCAGTTCGATATTGATTACCTGGAAATTTCGGATTCATTTAAAGATTTAACAAGACTGGCTGCAAAGATCGCCGGAACAGATATTTCGTTGATCAACCTGATAGATTCTTATACCCAATGGACCATCGCCAATTATGGTCTCAATATAGAGCAAATGCCCAAAGAAGAATCTGTTTGCCAGTACACCATCAAGGTGCCTCAGCGGTTTGAAGTAAAAAAGTTATCTGAGGATGAACGTTTCAAAAAAAAGTATTATGTCGCAGGCGAGCCTTATGTTGACTATTATTTCGGTGTTCCCCTGACTACCAGTGGTGGTTTTAATTTAGGCGCTTTATGTGTCTTGGATAAAGCAGAAAAAGAATTGTCGCCTGAAAAAATTGACCTACTGAAAATAGTAGCGCGCGAAGTAGTGAGCAGACTTGAAACACTCAAAATCATTCGGGAGTTAAAAAGCAGCGCAGAGTTAGCTAAATATAACCAACAAAAGGTAGCCCATGACATAAGGGGGCCACTGGCGGGAATCATAGGACTAACCAAGATAATCAACGAGCAATCGCAAGACCTGTCTAAAGAAGAAGTGCTGGAATTTGTACAGATGATTTACAAAGCCGGCAACTCTCTGCTGGATCTTTTAAGTGAAATTTTGCGACAGGAAGACAGAGCCGAAATGAATAAACAACAGTCTAGAAAGGAGGCATACACCATAAAGTCTTTAAAAAATAAGCTGGAACAATTGTATAGTCCGCAAGCCCACAATAAAGACATTGTTTTAAAAATCCAAATCGATGCTTCATCGAATACAGATGTCCATTTTCCAAAAAATAAAATAACACAGATTATTGGCAATCTGGTTACCAATGCCATAAAATTTACACCGGCCGGTGGGAAGGTAGAAGTAGGCCTATGTCTTACTATAGGTAAAGATTTACATAACAATTTGAAGATCGTTGTCAGTGATACGGGAATAGGACTTACAGATTCCGAAATATTGAAAATACTAAATAAAGAAAAAGAATCCACAGCAGGTACGGAAGGGGAAGCGGGTTTCGGTTTTGGCCTGCCACTGGTAAAACGATTAGTAGATGATCTTAAGGGAGAAATGCAGATCGTTTCTTCGCCAGGAAATGGTACAACCTTTACTGTTACTGTTAATGTTGAGAGAATATAACACATTTGTTCAATGTATATGCGTGTATTAACTGCCTCATTGTAGACGTTGCGCAGTAGTATAAAAAAAATACAATGGCAACAATAAAACTTGGATTAAGAGAGAACTGGCGACAGTTTACCCTGCTGATGATCATCAATGCCTTTGTAGGTGGCAGGTCAGTACGGACTCCGGCCCTATCCTTTTTACCTGGGTGTATTCCGGCTCTGGAGAGATTTAGGTTATGCCATTGGCGCCATCATTACGGGCATCATTGCCGATGCCATTGGAATGAATGCTTCCATTGTTTTTATAGGCAGCCTGACTTTTGTTTCTTCGTTGATCATTTATTACAGGATGAAATGCAATGATGATGATCTTTTGAAGATAAAAGAGTGGCTGAACAATAGATTGTTTGCCAGGCATTATTAGAAAGAGATAGTACCTTGCTGAGAGAATTCTTGTTCCATTCAATCGTAAAATCTATTGTATGTTAGAGATTATAAAACAGCCCTGGCCCTGGTATGTTTCAGGCCCGCTGATAGGGTTAATGGTGCCGCTGCTTTTATTACTCGGCAACAAAGCATTTGGTATCTCCTCGAGTCTCCGGCATGTTTGTGCGGCCTGCTTTCCGGCCAACATTCCTTTTTTCAAATACAACTGGAAACAGGAAGTATGGAATTTGTTTTTCGTAGCAGGTATTGCGATTGGCGCTTTTATTACCTGGCAATGGCTGTTCGATTATAACAGCATCCACCTGAACCCTAAGCTGCTGAATGAATTGAACAGTTATGGAATTACCGATTACAAACAGGTAATACCCCATGAAGTAGTAAACTGGCAAGGATTGTTCACGCTGAAAGGATTTGTGTGTATCATAGGCGGAGGTTTTTTAATTGGTTTCGGAACACGTTATGCCGGTGGCTGCACTTCCGGTCACGCCATATCCGGACTTTCCAATTTGCAATGGCCTTCATTGGTAGCCACCATTAGTTTTATGACGGGCGGATTCGTAGTTGCTAATTTTATTTTACCGGTTATTTTAAAAATCTAATGATGGAAAATACTGTTGCTTACAATACGAAAGAAACTACCAGGAATGCAACACAAGCAACAAGCACTGTTGTTATTAACCTGAAATTCTTATTGGCTGGGATCTTCTTTGGTTTCCTGTTGATCAAGAGTGAAGTCATATCCTGGTTCAGGATACAGGAGATGTTCCGCTTTCAGAGTTTTCACATGTTTGGCATCATCGGCTCCGCCATTATGGTTGGTATGATTTCTATTTTCCTGATAAAAAAATTCAACCTGAAAACTATTAACGGAGAACCCATTGCAATAGCGCCAAAAAAGTTCAATAAAGGAATGATCTATGGAGGCTTGCTTTTCGGCTTTGGCTGGGCAATTACTGGCGCCTGTCCGGGCCCGCTGTTTGCACAAATCGGCAGTGGCGCCACAGTGGTTATTATAACATTGTTGAGCGCCATAGCGGGAACCTGGACCTATGGAAGGTTCCGGGAAAAATTACCACACTGATAATATAGCTACTCTAATGCAGGATTGTCAACGATAGAAGCTTGGAATTTTTTAGTAAATTTATTCTCATGTACACGACCAGCCAAATATTGACCATTTTAAAAGAGAAAAAGGCATACTTGCAAGGCAAGTATCCGATTTCTGAATTGGGCGTTTTTGGCTCTTATGCAAGAGGGGATTTCAACGAGCAAAGTGACATTGACATTCTCGTTGATTTCAATGAAAGGATCGATGGGTTTGAATATATACGACTTGCCCACGAATTGGAGGACACATTTAACCAGAAGGTTGATATCGTTTCCCGCAAAGGCATAAAGCCTCAATACTTACCTTATGTAGAGAAAAGCCTTATCCATGTCTGAACGTAATCTATCCTTACTACTTACAGATATTAAGGTTTCAATTGAAAAAATTCTGGAGTATACAGCAGGAATGACTTTTGAATCTTATGAGGCTGATTCAAAGACAAAAGACGCAGTAGAAAGAAATTTCGAAATTATTGGAGAAGCTGCATCGCGAATTACCGATGATTTTAAAAAGCTACACCCCAGTGTTGAATGGCGTATTATAAAAGGACTTCCGGAATTTTATTATTCACGAATATTTTGGCATCAATAATCAGATTGTTTGGGACACCATTCAATACCGTTTGCCGGATTTGTTGCAAAAGATTTCAAGTTTAATTTCGACCAATTAACAGGACTTAAAGCTAGTACTACTTCCGCCCAAATATTTCTCCTGCAAAACGACCGAAAAGTTTCTCTTATTTAGCTTCTTTTAGAGGAATATTATAGCTTCCAACAACGGGAATAACCACATTGTTGGTGTTTTTAAAATTACAGGAAAAATTCCCTTTCACAATATAAGTTACGTAAGTAGCCGTTGAATCTCTTTTTGTAATACTTGTTATATTATTTACCACATTGGCTGGCGCTAATACTGTGTTGCTAAAAAGGCTGGGAATGCTATTATCTATCAAGCCAATCACTAAATCACCATTACAGCCACTCGTTGAAAGCAATAAACCCCCATCAAAAATTCTATGAGGACCCGGTTTAATGGGAGCAAAATCAAGATTGTTGCTGTAATGTTTAATATAACAGTCTAAATAATAAGCATCTACATTTATCTGACCAATATTTGTTATGTTGTAACTTTTATTTGACACACAACCCTGCTGATTAGGCAAAACAAATGTTGATACAGAACTTGTTGAATACTTTACATTCTGTATGTATGCATTTAAAAAGTAGGGAGAACTTACATTGTTATCGCTTGTTTTGCCACAGGCAACTGACACAACGGAAAATATTAAACCGTATACTAAATATCTTTTCATAGTTTGATTATTTATTTAAATCCATCTATTAACATCACTATTAAAGAATTAGAACACCTCACCTAAGTTTACATAAAACCCACTGCTGCCATTTCCAAACCCATAATCCAAACAAAGATTCGCGCCAGACTTTTTATTGAGTTTTACACGTATCCCTGCGCCATAACCCGGCAATAAAGTATTATATGGTCTGAGGTTTCCGGAAAAATGTTCAACATTAAAAAATACAACACCTCCAAGCAATCCATTACGGGAAATGCCATACCTGTATTCTGTTTCGAAATAAGTCATTTGTTTTCCCCTGAACCTGCTTTGTACATAGCCTCTTCCTGTGTTGTATTGATCATCCCATGCAGTACTTGGCAACAATAAATAGTTAAGATCCCCGACAAGTGTTAACCAGTTATAACTCCAAAAAGCTAATGTGTTTTTAGAACCCCTCGGGAAATTTATATACTTTCTGGCGTCAATCAAAAGAGACGCCCATTCATCATCGCTGCCCAATTCTTGCAGGTTTTGCCTTAATACCACATTTAAAAAATTACCTTTTTCAGGGTTTATTTGATTAGCCCTTGAATCATATAATAATTTAAAAACGGGACCACTTGCGGTTGCATTATTACCGATCTCTTTTTGTATAAACACATTGATCAATCTGGTTTGCGGATCAATTACTTTGATTTTCCAGAAATAATCATAATAAAACCCGATTCCGGCATAGAAATCTTTGTAGACTCTTTTTAGAATTGTTTGGTGCAGCTTGATTAGATTAAAGTCAATCGTATGATTCTGGTTTGGATCTGTTGCCCCGCCTAGACCAAAAATATCAGAAGGATAAGAAATATACCGGTTATCCGAAATGAAATTATACTTACCTCCTTTTGACCATATATCTGCATATAATGGGAAAATGATTTGATTATATTGAGAGTAAGTAAGACTGGTTGTAATAGCGGAGATTTTTGCGTCCTCTCCTTTATCATTATAATAACCAATATTGGCGCCGATCAATCCTGCAAAACCGGTTTGTAAAGTATATCCTGCACCTGGAAGTACAGTCAAAAAATATTTTTTAGTTTTTTGTTTCCCGGCAAGCGAATCAATTTTTTTGTCTGCCCTTTTTCTACTGAACACGTCTTTTAAATCTTTATCGGGAATAGTAACCGAATCTTTTCTGTTTGTAATGGGTTTCGATGAATCTGCTTGTGAAAATAAATGCTGCGACATAGTTATACAAATAACCAATAAGGGTGCAGCCTTAAGATGCATACAGGGTAGTTTAAGTGCAAAATAATTTTTTATAATTAAAAGAAGCAGGTTTTGCCTTATTTCTTTTATTATCGGCGAAGCTCCACCCACCGTCGCTGAAGCTATGGTGGGCAACGCCGCCTGGTTGTAAAGATACCGAACTCTTGTCGGGCGTTGCCCGACGAAGCCCGCCTCAAGAACAGCGTGTATAAAAAAACAAAAGCCCGCCGTCACTGAAACTCTGGCGGGCGAAGTCGGGATGACTGGATTCGAACCAGCGACCTCTTCGTCCCGAACGAAGCGCGCTACCGGGCTGCGCTACATCCCGAAACCAATGATGATCTCATTCAGAGATGCTAAATTAAGATTTTCACAGTTAAGCCAGTACCTTATAGTACATTTTCTCCCAATCCTCGTTCTTCTTCAGCGCGTCTTTTACATAAATGGAATTCGTAATGCTGTTGATCACGAAGTTGTTGATGCGCTCTCCTATTTTGCTGTAAGGGCGTTTGGTATCGATCAATAACACCACACGGATGCCATCTGAGTCATTCCATACTTCGTGGTTATAGGTATCGTCAAAGAAAACGGCTTTACCCTGTTCCCAATGAATATACTCTCTGTCCACACGCATACGGCACTCACCGGGTTTACCCGGAATGATCAGCCCGAGATGGGTTCTTACAATTCCTTTAAAGATGCCCTTGTGCGCAGGAATATGTTTGCCCGGATGAAGGATGGAAAAAAATCCGGTCAGTAAATCGGGGATCTGATCTAATACTTTAGCAGTAGCCGGACAGCGCTCGCGATTCTTTTCTGCTTTATGTCCGAAGCCCTGCAGGAAAAAAGTTTTCCATTTATTATCGGTTGTGAGCAACGATTCAGCAGGTTGTATATCCTGGATATTGGGAAGATCGTTCTGGCTGGCCAGCAGGGCGTGCGCCTCCGCCTGAATGTTCTCCCAATTGTCTTCCAGAATTTTTGCCCAGGGAAATTCTTCTTTTGGCAGGATAGGTTTGCTGCTCACTTTTGAAAAAGGGGTCATCAAATTCCCCAATCCCATTAAAACACGATTGGCTATTTGTAAAGTGAAAAAATGCGACAGTTTTGATTGTAGGTTATTAGGCATACTAGACGTTTAAAAGGTTTCCAAATTCAGAAACAAAATTAATTTTTATTACATCTGTCAGTACCCGGGTGCTTTGCCAGTCATGCAAATTTACCAATTTATAAAATATTATACAAAAGCAGCAGACATTACACATTGTCCAATGGCGTATTGAAAATTTAAACGGCGTAAATCGGATAACTGTCTTACTTTCGTTCTGCTTTAGGGGTGCCAATAAGAAAGGCTGAGATCATACCCTCGCACCTGATCAGGATAATGCCTGCGCAGGAAAAAGTAACCGATGCTCCGCATCTCTTATTTTCTCCCTTAAAGTACCTGTTCCTTATTCTTTCATTCTTAATCTGCGGTATGATTGTTTCTGTCAATAATCAACAACAGGATCTTCCTGAGCACGCTACGGTGTTGCAGGCACTGCAATCCATGCAGGTACAATCGTTCAATGGTGTGGCGGTTGCTGTAAACAATACCATCGTCAAAAAGGAAAACTGGTCCACTCATTCATTACAACCCAACGACTCCCTGGTCTTAATACGCGCTTCACAGGGCGGATAAAAATACAACCATGAAAAAAGACAAAACACCCGTTTCGCAGGACGACCTGATCGTTCGCACGCCGCTCACCGGCTCACGCAAAATTTATGTGCCGGGCAAACTGCACAATATCCAGGTGGCCATGCGCGAAATAACCGTAGGCGATACGGTGAATCATTCTTTTGGAAAAGAAGAAACCGTTGCCAATGCACCCGTAACCGTATACGACACGAGCGGCCCTTATACCGATCCTGCAGTTTCCATCGATCTGCGCAAAGGCTTGCCCAGGCTGCGTGAATCCTGGATCATCAACAGGAACGACGTGGAAAAGCAGGATGCTTTTTCTTCCGCCTACAGCAACCAGCGTTTGAATGATGAAAAACTGAAACCGCTTCAGTTTGAACACATAGAAAAACCATACAAAGCCATCAAAGGGAAAAATGTTACTCAATTGCATTATGCAAAGCAGGGCATCATTACACCGGAGATGGAATACATTGCCATCCGTGAGAACCAGCGCATCGATGCGATCAACCAGCACGATGTCAACAATCACCAACATCCCGGAGACAGTTTCGGCGCCAATACGCCGCTGAAAAAGATCACACCCGAATTTGTACGGGATGAAGTAGCGGCCGGTCGCGCCATCATCCCGTCTAATATCAATCACCCGGAAGCAGAACCTATGATCATCGGGCGTAACTTCCTGGTGAAGATCAATACGAATATTGGCAATTCTGCCGTTACCTCTTCTATCGAGGAAGAAGTAGACAAAGCAGTTTGGAGCTGCCGCTGGGGTGGCGATACGCTGATGGATCTCTCTACCGGCAAGAACATCCATGAAACAAGGGAATGGATCATCCGCAATTGCCCTGTGCCTGTAGGAACCGTTCCAATTTACCAGGCGCTGGAAAAAGTGAACGGAAAGGCCGAAGATCTTACCTGGGAAATTTTTAAAGACACATTAATAGAACAAGCCGAGCAAGGCGTGGATTATTTTACCATCCATGCAGGCGTGCTGCTGCGTTATATTCCGCTCACAGCCAACCGTACTACCGGCATTGTTTCGCGCGGAGGCAGCATACTGGCCAAATGGTGCCTGGCACATCACAAAGAAAATTTCCTCTATACCCATTTCGAAGATATCTGTGAGATCATGAAAGCGTATGATGTAAGTTTTTCATTGGGAGATGGATTGCGCCCCGGCTCTATTGCCGATGCCAATGATGCTGCGCAGTTTGCCGAATTGGAAACTTTAGGAGAACTCACCAAGATCGCCTGGAAACACGATGTGCAGGTGATGATTGAAGGGCCGGGTCATATACCCATGCACCTCATCAAAGAGAACATGGACAAACAATTGAAAGAATGCCACGAAGCGCCTTTCTATACACTGGGGCCATTGACAACCGATATCGCGCCCGGTTATGATCATATTACATCTGCTATTGGTGCAGCGATGATCGGATGGTATGGTACTGCTATGCTTTGTTATGTAACGCCCAAAGAACACTTAGGCCTGCCCAATAAAAAAGACGTGAAAGACGGAGTGATCGCTTACAAGATCGCCGCCCATGCAGCCGATCTGGCCAAAGGCCACCCTGGCGCACAATACAGGGATAATGCACTCAGCAAAGCGAGGTTCGAGTTCCGTTGGGAAGACCAGTTCAACCTGTCACTCGACCCCGATACAGCACGCAGTTTCCACGACGAAACATTGCCGGCTGAGGGCGCCAAGCTGGCCCATTTCTGTTCCATGTGCGGACCGCATTTCTGCTCTATGAAGATCACGCAGGACATCAGGGACGCAGCAAAAAAAGGACTGGAAGTAGCAACCGGTATGGAAGAGAAAGCGAAAGAATTCAAAGAGCAGGGATCTGAGATCTATATATAATTGTTTTGAAAACAACCCGACCATATGTATTGAGTATTGCAGGCTTCGACCCCAGCGGCGGAGCCGGCATACTGGCCGATATCAAAACCATTGAAGCCAATGGCGGATATGGATTGGGGGTATTATCGGCCAATACATTCCAGAACGATATCGCTTTTGAAAAGACCGAATGGATACCGGTTGAAACGATCAAAGAACAACTGACCGTGTTGTTCAAAAGATTTCAAACACATCATTACAAGATCGGACTCATCGAAAGCCTCGAAGTACTGGAAGAACTGGTTACTTTCATCAAAGCCCATCATGCCGGTGCCGTCATTACCTGGGATCCTATATTGAAAGCGAGTGCAGGATTCTCTTTTCATGATCGCATAGACAAGAGACGATTACAAGCAGTGATGAAACAGATCAGCGTTATTACACCCAATATCCCTGAAGCAGAACAACTTTTTGGTGAAGGAGCAGCATTGCACCAACAATTACTGGAGAACAGTGAATACTGCGCCATTTACCTGAAAGGCGGACATGCAACAGAAGTCATGGCTACCGATACATTGTATGCAGAACACACAACCTATACTTACCAGCAACCCAGGATCGCCTACGGCGAAAAACACGGAAGCGGCTGCGTATTATCTGCTGCATTGGCCACGCAACTTGCTTTGGGAAAAGACCTGCCAACAGCAGCAGAAAATGCAGGCAGGTACACACATTTATTTTTATCCAGCAATCAAACATTGTTAGGATATCATCAATACCCGGTTCATCATGAAACAAATCAGTAAACTACAATACATCACCACATCTGCCGACCTGGCACGTATGGCCTGCGAAGCCGGTGTTGACTGGATACAGTTGCGGCTGAAAAATATTACTTATGAAGCTTACAAAACAACAGCATTGGATGTACTTGCTGTTTGTCGTGAGCACCAGGCAAAACTGATCATCAACGACAATGTATCGCTGGCGTTGGATATTGGTGCCGATGGCGTGCATATAGGAAAAGAAGACATGCCGCTGTCGAAAGCCAGGGCCATCCTGGGCAATGATTATATCATTGGATGCACGGCCAACACACTGGAAGACCTGCGAAAAATTGCCAAAGGTCCGGCGGACTATATTGGATTAGGCCCTTATCGTTTCACCACTACCAAAGAAAAACTGAGTCCTGTATTAGGATTGCAAGGCTACCACGCTCTTTTTGAACAATTGATACAGGAAGGATTGGTTATTCCACCCGTGGTGGGTATCGGCGGCATCTGTGCAGAAGACGTGCCGCTTTTACTGGAAACGGGTTTGCATGGTGTTGCTGTTTCCGCTGCTATTTCACAGGCCCCGAAAGTGAAAAAAGCCGCGCGTGCATTTGTTGAGTTGTGTAACCATCATACCATTAAAACCGTTTGAGATGAAAGATGCATTGATCATAGGCGGACAATCATTCAACAGTCGCCTCATTACAGGAACCGGCAAATTCGGTAACCACCAGTTGATGGAAGAAGCTTTGCTCGCTTCCGGAACCGAATTGGTAACGATGGCGTTGAAACGTATAGAAAAAGACGACGACGATGATATATTGAAACATCTTCGTCATCCTTCCATACACTTATTGCCCAATACATCGGGTGTGCGCAATGCAAAAGAAGCAGTGTTCGCCGCGCAAATGGCCAGGGAAGCGTTGGAAACGAACTGGCTCAAACTCGAGATCCATCCCGATCCCAAATACTTGTTGCCCGACCCCGTTGAAACGCTGGAAGCAGCAGCAGAACTGGTGAAACTCGGCTTCATTGTATTACCCTATATCCATGCCGATCCGGTGCTGTGCAAGCGGCTCGAAGAAGTAGGTGTTGCTGCTGTAATGCCGCTAGGTTCGCCCATTGGAAGTAACAAAGGATTGAAAACGATTGATTTCCTGCAAATCATCATTGAACAAAGCAATGTACCCGTGATCGTTGATGCAGGGATAGGCGCACCCAGCCATGCTGCGGCCGCCATGGAACTAGGCGCCGATGCAGTATTGGTAAACACCGCCATCGCTGTTGCTGGCGACCCCATAACTATGGCCCTTGCCTTCAGGCAAGGGGTGGAGTCAGGAAGAAAGGCGTGGTTGGCAGGTTTGGGTGCAGTGAGTGATCATGCGCACGCGAGCAGTCCGTTCACACAATTTTTAGCAGAACTCTAAACAACCCCTATGTTCCAGGAGCTATTCGATCAATATCAGTGGGATGAGATAAAGCAAAGCATCTACCGTAAAACAGCGGCAGATGTGGAAGTTGCTTTGCGCAAAAACAAACGCAACCTGGAAGATTTCAAAGCATTGATCTCTCCCGCAGCCATGCCTTATCTCGAAGAGATGGCCATGCTGAGCCATCGCCTTACACAAAAGCGTTTTGGCAAAACACTGCAATTGTATATTCCCTTATATCTTTCGAACGAATGCCAGAATATATGCACGTATTGTGGGTTCAGTCTGCATAACCAGATACCACGCAAAACGCTATCGCCTTCCGAGATTCAGCAGGAGGCCGGTTACCTGAAGCAACAAGGATTTGAACACGTACTGCTGGTTACAGGTGAAGCGAACAGAACCGTAGGTGTTGATTACCTGAAAAATGCTATTACTTTATTGAAACAACAGTTTGCCAATGTGTCGATGGAAGTACAGCCGCTGGAGCAAGACGAATACGAAACACTGATCGATGCGGGACTGCATACGGTGCTGGTGTACCAGGAAACCTATCATAAAGACGATTACAAACTGCACCACACCAAAGGAAAAAAATCTAATTTCTATTACCGCCTCGCCACGCCCGACAGGCTTGGCAAGGCCGGTATTCATAAGATTGGACTGGGTGTTTTGATTGGACTGGAAGACTGGCGCACCGATAATTTTTTTACCGCCCTGCATTTGCAATACCTGGAGAAAACTTACTGGCAAACAAAATACAGCATCTCTTTTCCCAGGTTAAGACCTGCAGAAGGATTGATAGAACCCAAAGTGGTGATGAATGATAAAGAGTTGGTACAACTGATTTGTGCCTGGCGTATTTTTAACGAAGAAGTGGAGTTGTCAATGTCGACCCGCGAAAATGAAAAATTCCGCGATCATATCATTCAACTGGGTATCACCAGCATCAGCGCCGGTTCTAAAACAAACCCGGGTGGTTATGTAACCGCAGTAGAATCGTTGGAGCAGTTTGAAATTGACGACAGCCGCAGTCCGGCAGAAGTAGTGCGTATGATAGAGCGACAGGGATACAAAGCCGTGTGGAAAGACTGGGAAGCTTTTGCATAATGTTATCACAAGAAGAAATAGAACGTTATAGCCGGCAACTAATATTGCCGGAGATTGGTACAGCGGGGCAATTGAAGCTGCAACAAGCCAAAGTATTGCTCATTGGTGCAGGCGGGTTAGGATGCCCTGCTGCACAGTACCTCGCTGCTGCCGGCATTGGTACACTGGGTATTGCCGATGGAGACAAAGTAGAAACCAGTAACCTGCAAAGGCAGGTGTTATATACGCGGGAAGATATTGGCCAATCCAAAGCCCAGGTGGCAGCAGCAAAAATGCGGCTGCTGAATCCGTTCATACAAGTACACGCGCATGCAATTACAGTTACCAAAGGCAATATCTTATCCTTGTTTGAAGGATACGACCTCATTGTAGATGGTTCTGACAATTTTGCCACCAGGTATTTGGTAAATGATGCCTGTGTAATCACAGGCAAGCCTTTGGTCTTCGGTTCTATTTTCAAATTCGAGGGACAGGTATCGGTATTCAATTGGGGTGATGGACCTACTTATCGTTGTGTATTCCCCGAACCACCCGGAAACGATGAAGCGCCCGATTGCGCCACTATTGGTGTGATCGCTACATTGCCTGGTATAGTAGGCACCCTCATGGCCAATGAAGTGATCAAGCTCGTTACCGGAATCGGGGAAACCTTGTCGGGCCGCCTCCTGGTGATCAATGCATTGAACATGCAGCTACAAGAGTTCCGTTTTGAAGCGATTGCCGGCAATAAACAGATCAGGCAATTGAGCGATTATGCATTCGACTGTGCTACACTACCTGCCGATACCATTTCTTATGAAGCATTGCAAGCGATGAGTGCAACAACGCCGGTAGCACTAATTGATGTAAGAGAATTAGAAGAGCGACAATTGTTTCACATCGGCGGCATGCATATACCATTATCTGCATTGCCTCAGCAAGCAACACAGCTGAATCCCGCACAGACTTATGTATTGTATTGTGCATCCGGTATCAGGAGCGCGAAAGCTGTAAGCATATTAAAAGAAAAGGGCTTTAACCATGTGCTGAGTTTGGCAAACGGCATCAAAGACATTCGCTGATCGCATTTTTGATCTTGCCGAAAGCAGCCAGGGGATCAGCTTCTTCCCAAATAGCGCCCAATACAGCCACACCATCAAATCCTTTTTGAAATAATTCAGGAATATGCGCATGCGTAACACCACCCAGCGCCACAACAGCAGGTAAATCGGTTGCGGCATTATCTTTCAATGATTGTAAATAATTGAGGTCGATCGATGCCTGGTATCCTTTTTTAGAAATACTATTGTAAACAGGACTGATGAAAACATAATTAAGTGGATAATTGTTCTCTTCCACTTCCCGCCAGGAATGTACAGAGGCTGACAGAGATATCGGGTATAGTTCCAATATCCGGCTCATCTGTGTTTGATCGTGCAGCACATGGTTCTTGCAATGCAACCCCAGTGAATGATAGGTAAGCACCAGGTCGAACTGCTCGTGCACTGCAATACGATGATGATACTCCGGATCAATTTGTTGCAGGTAAGCATGGTATTGATCGCTACCGAAATCTTTTTTACGCAGGTGTAATCTGTCGAGCCCCAGTTGAAACAACTGATTTGCCAGCGAAGCTTCCTCCGGCACGGTATTTTCGGGTGTAATAGCGATCAGTTTCATTGGTAAGGTAAATTTACAACCGCTTATCCTGTTTTCAAGGTAGCATTTTTCAAAAAAACTTAGCTTGAGTACCTTTCACCCTGCCAGCGCATAAAAGATGACAACAACAAACGATACAACTGTTAAGAAAGGAATTGCTGCCTATTTCAGGGAAGCATTGCAAAGCGAACACCAGGATTTTACCCAGGGCAGCATACGCAAAGCCGTATTCATGCTGGCCGTTCCCATGATACTGGAAATGTGTATGGAGTCGGTATTTGCCATTGTAGATATTTTTTTCGTGGGAAAGTTGGGCCCGGGAGCGGCGGCTACCGTAGGCTTAACAGAATCATTCCTCATGGTTGTTTATTCTGTGGCCATTGGTTTAAGCATGGCCGCAACAGCAATGGTGGCCAGGCGTGTGGGTGAGAAAAACCCCGATGGGGCAGCCAAAGCAGGCGCACAATCTGCGTTACTGGCTTTTGTGCTCAGCGTGATCATCAGCCTTATCGGTATTTTCTTCGCCGAAAAAATATTGACCCTGATGGGCGCCGATGCGCAGGTAGTCAGCATGGGCCACCGCTATACCCGCATCATGTTAACGGGTAATATTGTGATCATGCTGTTGTTCCTTATCAATGGCATATTCAGGGGCGCAGGCGATGCTACCATTGCCATGCGCAGTCTATGGCTGGCCAATATCTGTAACATTATCCTTTGCCCTTTGCTGATCCATTTCTTTGGCCTGCCCGGCGCTGCAATGGCTACTACTACCGGCCGCGGCATTGGTGTTTGCTACCAGGTGTACCGCTTATTCAAAGGAAAAGGGATCATTAAGATCCATACACGGCATTTCATACCCGATTGGAACATATTGAAATCCCTGATGAATGTTGCCGTTACGGCGACCATGCAGTTTTTGGTAGCGTCGGCCAGCTGGATGGTGATGGCGCGCATCACGGCTGATTTCGGTAGTGAAGCAGTGGCTGGTTATACCATTGCTTTCCGATGGATTGTGTTCTTCCTCATGCCGGCATGGGGACTCAGCAATGCGGCTGCCACGCTGGTGGGACAAAACCTGGGAGCACAACAACCGGCGCGTGCGGAAGAGTCTGTATGGAAAACCGCCCGCTACAATGCGCTCTTCATGACTTTCGTTTCCTTATTATTTATAGTAGGTGCAGAATTTTTTGTAGGACTCATCAACCACACCGATCCCGAAGTGATCAAAACAGCTGTAACAGCTTTGCGCATCATCAGCCTGGGATATATATTTTATGGAGTGGGTATGGTAATGATCAATGCATTCAACGGAGCAGGTGACAGCCGCACACCCACCTGGATCAATTTGTTCTGGTTCTGGATATTCCAAATACCATTTGCCTACTTGCTGGCTATCAATTTGCAAATGGGTCCCAAAGGTGTATTCATTGCCATTGTAGTAACCGAAACCTGTGTTACTATTTCCAGCGTATTATTGTTCCGCAGGGGTAAATGGAAGACGGTGAAAATATAAACCGGTTACTTCCTTTTCTTCTTGGGCTTCTTCAACGCCACTTGCGAAACCAGCTGGTGATCGTTGCAGTAATCCTGTATCTTTTCCAGGAAGAGCTGGCCGTAGCGTTCAATTTTATATGTACCGAAACCACTCATCTTGAACAGGTCTTCTTCTGTTAAAGGAAGATAAGTAGCGAGGTCGAGCAAACTGCTATCACTGAAAATAATATATGCGGGTACGTTTTCTTCATGTGCCAGTTGATTGCGCAGTTTTTTCAATTCATCGAACAACGCTTTTTCGTAACTGAGTTGCTGGTATATTTCCGGCTCTTTTGCAATGGTAATGGTAAGCGGCGCAGTGAGGTAAGCTTTTTCACCTTTGAACAAAACGCCCCTGCTCTTATCTGTCAGTTGCAACACCGGGTACTCGCCGTTGCTTTGCTGCAAATAACCATAGTGCAATAGTTCCTTGATGTAATGCATCCATTCTTCTTTCGATTTGTCTTTGCCGATACCATAAACCGATAACTGTTTATGCGCCTCTTTCATTTTTTCCGAATAGCTTCCGCGCAGCAAATCTGTAATGTAACGCATACCAAATCGTTCCTGCACACGGGCAACGGCACTGAGGATCTTTTGTGCCGTAACGGTACTGTCTTCCAGCAGGGGTTTGTTCAAACAGGTATCGCAACTGCCGCAATAAGCTGGCGCTTCTTCTCCAAAATATTGTAAGAGGTATTGTCTGCGGCAATTTTTGGTTTCGCAAAACTTCACCATCTGGTCGAGCTTCTGCAGCAATACCTGCGTTTGCGCTTCATTGCCTTCTACCTGGGCAAAGTTTTTCAACTTCATCACGTCGCCGACACCATAAAATAAAATGGCTTCGCTGTGCAATCCATCTCTTCCGGCACGGCCGGTTTCCTGGTAATATCCTTCTATGTTTTTGGGAAGATCGGCGTGAATAACAAAACGTACGTTGCTTTTATTGATGCCCATGCCAAAAGCAATGGTAGCAACTATGATCTTCACATCGTCTTTCAGAAAAAGATCCTGCCGTTCATCGCGGATTTCTTTTTCCAGTCCGGCATGATAAGCGGCAGCGTTGAACCCGTCTGCCTGCAATTGTTCAGCCAGCTTTTCCGTTGCCGCCCTGCTGAGGCAATAAATGATACCACTCTCCTCAGTATGTTCTTTTAAATAAGCAACTAGTTCCTGGTAATAATTCTTTTTGGGTTTTACATAATAGTAAATATTCGGCCGGTTGAAACTGTTCTCAAAAACTTTTGCACTGGATAATTGTAATTGTTCAATGATATCGTTTTTGGTGAGTTCATCGGCTGTTGCCGTCAATGCAATCACGGGTATTTGAGGGAATACGGTCTTCAACTGGTTCAGCACACGATATTCCGGGCGGAAGTCGTGCCCCCATTGACTGATACAATGTGCTTCATCTATTGCAAAAAGGGAAACGTTGATATTTTTCAGGTATTGCAGGAACAACACATCGCCGCCTACCAATCTTTCAGGTGCCACATAGAGGAGTTTGAGTTCATTGTTCCTCAATTGCTCATAAACAATGGCTTGCTCGCTGTTGTGCTGGGTACTGTTGAGGAAAGCCGCTTTGATGCCGTTCAGCAGCAGTGTGTCTACCTGGTCTTTCATCAGGGCAATGAGCGGACTCACCACAATAGTAACCCCATCCATACAAAGTGCGGGTACCTGGTAACAAAGGCTCTTGCCTCCGCCGGTAGGCATCAATACCATGGCATCATGGCCCGACAGGATATGCGAGATGATGTTTTCCTGGTTGTGACGGAAAGATTCGTAACCAAAAACAGATTCCAGTATTTTGAGCGGATCGGCAATAACGGGCATACGCAAAATAAATACGGAATGAGACTGGAACCAACAAGTATTTATACCCGATCCAGGTATTGCAATGATTGGGTGGAAGAAAAATTAAGAAGTTTTTTCGTATTCTCTTTTTTTAATCAGCCGCACAGAGCCGGGCACAGGATTTTCCGCTTCGGCGGGAAAATCGTCCGACTGCAGCTCGATCCTGCGGGTGATATCATTCAATGCAGACAGCCGTTGAACGGTATAAGGAATGGTATCAAGTCCCGATACAAATTTCAACACATAGTTGTAAATACCAATGATGTTACCGGCCAGTAAAGTGGTGCCGGCTACTTTATTGGTGATGAAGAGCGACAGGCCGATCACGATCATCACCATCAGCTCCATGATACCAAAGTTCCAGGCTTCCTGGTCGCTGATACGTATTTGCCAGAAGCGTAAATTATTGAAATGTTTATGGATGGCCTTTTTATCGCCCGATGAAATGATGTCTACCTGCTGCTCCAGTTCGTCGTTTTTCAGTCGATTGAATCTTTTCATCTTCCTGCCATAGAAATAACTCATGGCCATTACCGGTACCAGGATGGCGAGGCAGAGCAGTACCACAGATGATTGGTAGAAGAACAGCAGAACCATAGAACCCAGGATATTGTAAACCGCTTCAATAACATACACGAGGTCGAATTCCAGGAAATCAACGAATTCCCTTGCCAGGGTAGAATGGGCGCTGAGCTTTGATACATGTGAACGGTCTATCCGGCGCGAAAGGAATTTGGTTACCAATGAGGTATAGATAGCAGAGTAAGTGCGTGTATCGTAACGATGCCGAAGGGTACCAATAATGAGCCAGGCGAAATGAACGGATGACAGTACAACCAGCCCGTGGTAACTTCCACGCATCATATCATTCACTGCTTCACCCAGGAAAAAAGGACGAAGCAAGGTGCCGAGCATTTCCAGCGAGAATAATACATAGGTAAGCACCAGTTGATTCCGGTGCTTCATGATAAGCTTTCTTAATATTTCAAACCTTGACATAAGATTTCCTCCTATCTGTTTAACATAGTTTTTTTATACTGTCATTATTCCATAACAGTATAGCTGTTGTTTCTGGAATCGGCTAGGTTAGTAAGTATAGGACGGGAAAGCCGGAGAACTGTTTAAGCGGTTTTGTTTTTTTCCCTTTCGTTAACAGAGTTTCCGGGGGTACCGGTTATCCGTTTACGACAGTTTTTAGCGCCGCAGCTACAATCGAAGGGCTCCATTTGTTCGTCCAGAAAGGACGCATAGTCGAGGGTCAGCTCTTCGCCTTTGAATATAGGGCGAACTGCCACTACATTAAGACCATCATACGCGGTGTTCGGTTGGCAACTATGGTTTTGTGGAGCCCATGCAGCCGGATCATCATCCCACAGCAAAAATACTTCATTACTGAGCGGGTAGGCATAGCGGCGAAAAATTTCTTTATCAACATCCGACCAATGCTGCATGACATAACGGCGGGTAACAATGCGCTGAGCACGTGCTTCCCCCGTGAAAATCAACTCATTAGGAGCTATGTCACGAACGGCATAAATGCCGAAACCGGCAATCATACTGCCGCTTACCTTGTAGTTTTTCTGCAAGCGTAAGTGCCTGGAAAAACCTTCGGCGATCATGTGTCGCAGGAAACCGGCCTGCCCGATTCCGTCGTGCCGGAGGATATAATCGGCCGATCCCTCATAGCCATCCTGGTAAAAAACAGAGCAGGTAAAATTGATCTCCAGGAAGTACAATTCTCTTTTCTCATTCATCCGGAAATCGAGCCGGGCATATCCCACCCCGTTGAATGCTTTGAAAATACGCTGGGCAGCGTGTCGCAAACGTTGTTCAATATCCGGGTCATTACAGGGTATATTGGCTTCGGGGTGCAGTTCGGAAGTTTTGAGCTGGTAGGTCTTGAAACGGTACCCTTCGGGGAAGATGAATTCCACAGGTTTAAATGTAGTGCTGCTGATGCCATCGGTATTGGCAGCTACCAACACGGTAAATTCGCGCCCGTCAATATATTCTTCTACCAGGAGTTGCTCATATTCGCCTAAAGTATCTTTTACTTTTTGCAGCAGTTCTGCTTTGTTGTGTACCAATGAATGCTGGTCGATGCCCAGGCTGTCGCCTGCTTTGGCAGGCTTTACAAAAAGCGGGAATTGCAGTTTCTCAATAGCTTTCTCCACTTCGGCTTCCGATTCGATCAGCACATATTCGGGTGTTTTGATGCCTTCGCAATAAGCCACATATTTCATTTGCTCTTTGGGCGGATCGTACAAAGCGCTGCTCGGACCGGTGAATGGCAGGTCGAGCATTTCCAATGTATGGATCACATCTATCGAAGGCACTTCCCATTCCAGGTATCCCTCGCAGAGGTTGATGAAAATATCATAGCCTTTGTGCGATAAAGCTTTTAATTGTTTGTAAGTAGTGAGCTTGTTCAGTAATACATGATCTACCTGTACACCCGGAAGCAGGTGTGAAAGATCGCGTGGCGGATCGTAATACTGGTAATCGACCGATGTGGTGGAATAGTCGGGCTGCAGTACGCATACTTTTTTCACCCGTAGTTGGTTCTGGTTCACTTGCCAATTCTTTTTCTTTCCAATGCGTCGTTGATGATCTCCATGACGAGGCCTGTAAATGATTCATTACTCAGGCGCAGAATGGCGCCGATGGAAGTGTAATCTTCGTCTTCACTCAATCCGCATTGCGCATTTACTTCCAGCACATAAAGTTTGCCGGTCTGGCTGTCCATGCGCAGGTCTACCCGCGTATATCCTGTGCCTTTTACGGCAAGATAAGCATCGAGACTGATTTGTTTGATACGTTCCTGCAGTTGCTGATCGGGTTCCTGGTATTCATAAAAACTATCTTCGCCGGGCATGGGGGCTTCTTCTTCATAGATTTCCCAAAGGCGATCGAACGACAGGAATTTTTCGGTATCGGGTAAAGATGAATGGAATACCCTTTCAACCGGGGTATACACTTTACACAGATCGGGCCGCCGCCAGGAGCCAACAATTAGCGTAGTGAATTCAGGTCCTTTGATAAAAGATTCGGCCAGCAAGCCATCGGCAGCAAGGTTCCATCCGCGATAGCCGGCAAACATTTGTTGCACCTGGTTGTTCAGTTCTTCATAACTGCTCACTACGTTCTTGATACCCACACCCATGCTGCCGCCGGAAACAGCAGGCTTTACAATAATAGGACTGCCCAGTCTTGAAAAAATACACTCGATGCTTTGTTTGGGAGAACGGATGGCTTCCCATTTGGGGGTGGGTACGCCTGCGGCTTCGAAAGCCTGCTTCATGGGAATCTTGGAAGTGGTAACACGATAAAAATATTCATCGGAGCCGGTGTACACCAGTCCTTTTTTTTCCAGCAGCTTTACAACAGATACGCCGGGTGTTCCATTCACTTCATCGCCATCGCATAAATTCAATACCACCGGCAGGGTTCCGTTTTTGCTCTCTTCGTATATTTTTTCAATGACGTCTGTATAATCGTTCATGGTCACCGGCTGCCACTGCCAGTTGAGTTTGAGTGCGCCAAAAGTAGCAGTATACTCAGCAATGCTTTGCGAGAAATCGTAGTAATAATCTATGTTGGCATCGTTTGTAAGCAGGTGTGGTGCCAATACCCACACTTTTAAAGGCTTGGAAGGCATTGTCTTTATTGCTTTCTTTTTTGCAGTTGATGCCTGATAAAATCGGTCAGCTTATACGGACGCAATTCATCATCCGTTAAATGAGCTGCGCCCCGGATCTGTTGCAGGCATTGTGATGAACCACAGTAACACTCGAAGGGCTGGGCCATGTTCCATTCGGTAGAAGGATAAAAAAACATCAACTCATCGCCGGGTTGAATGGCTTTCAATGCTTCCAGCTCAAAGCTGGTGGTATTGAAAAAAACATTTGGGCCGCAGCTATGGTTGATGTATTGCAGGAACTCGGGCTGCAATGTAATGTGCCGGTCAATGTCGGTTTGTACGGTGAGGTAACTGGCTTCTGTTTGTACAGAGCCCGCACCAAACGTACAAATGATATCTCCTGCATCGAAAAACCGGGTAGCGTGTAACGATCTTTGTCCTGTAAGGTTGTTGAGCATCACCTGTGCAAAACCGGCATTTGCCGGCCGCTTATCATCAGGTGTGACAAGTGGTAGAGGTATCATACTGCTGGGTTAGTAAAACAATTACATTAAAATACATAATTATCCAACTATACCTAACAATACCGGTAATTAATAGTTCACATTTTAACGGTTAATTATCAACACTATTCCTGGCCAATCAGATGGGCCTGGAAGCCCGCCTCTGCCAGCGATTGGATGATCGCGTCGGAAGATACTATGCCCTCTTTTACTACCGTTAACACTTTATCGTTGCTTTGAACGTCTACCGACCAGTTGTTGGCTCCCGCGGTACTGTTAAGAAAAGGGGTTGCTTTTGAAACACAACCGGAGCATTTGATGTTTGTTTTAAATTGTACAATTTCCATGATGGATGTTTTAATGGTGAATGATAGGATTAAGAAAGTTTGGTCAGTTTAAGCCGCAGGCTGTTGCTTACCACGCTGATGCTGCTCAACGCCATGGCGGCGCCGGCAATCATGGGGTTCAGCAGGAACCCGTTCACCGGGAACAACACACCTGCCGCCAGCGGTATACCAATGATGTTATAGATAAAGGCCCAGAACAGGTTTTGCCGGATCGTGGCCACCGTTCTTTTTGAAAGTTGTAAAGCCCGGGGAATGCTGTTGAGATCAGACCCCATCAGCGTTATTTTCGCAACATCCATAGCAATATCACTTCCCTTGCTCATGGCAATGCCTACATCTGCCTGCGCCAGCGCCTGGCTGTCGTTGATGCCGTCGCCCGCCATGGCAACCACTTTACCTTCTTCCTGCAATACTTTTATAAAAGCAGCTTTATCGGAAGGCAGCAGTCCGGCTTTAAAATGTTTGATACCCGCTTCGGCCGCCACAACAGCAGCTGTTTGCTGGTTATCTCCAGTAAGCATATACACTTCAATACCCCTGTTTTGCATTTGTTCAATCGCTTCTTTGGAGGAAGTTTTGATCTGGTCGGCAATGGCAACCACCGCTACCAGTTGTTGCCCGCGGGCAAACAATACAACAGACCGCGCCTGCTTTTGCATGTCGGATGCTTGCTGGTAAAGGCGACCGGTTGTTGCTACACCGTTTTCAATCATCAGTGTATCGTTACCGGCCAGGTAGGTATGACCCTGGTAATTTGTTTTAACGCCTTTACCCGTGAGGCTTTCTATTCCGTTCAGTGATACTGCCGAAATACCTGCAGCCCGCAGATAAGCTGTGATGGCTTCTGCCAGCGGATGCTCCGATTGCTGTTCCATCGCCAGCAGCAGCGATTGAAGAAAAAGAGCATCGGCTTCATTGTCGAAAAAAATACCGGTTACAGAAGGGCTGCCTTCGGTAATGGTTCCGGTTTTATCCAGTACTACCGCGTTTACTTTATGGGCCAGTTCGAGGCTTTCTGCATCTTTGATCAGTATCTTGTTTTCAGCGCCTTTACCCACACCAACCATAATAGCGGTAGGGGTGGCGAGTCCGAGTGCACAGGGACAGGCAATGACTAAAACAGTAACCGCCGATAAGAGTCCGTATGTGAATGCATTCTCTTTGGCAAAGACCATCCACGCTGCAAAAGTGAGTATGGCAATGCCAATGACCACCGGTACAAATATGCCGGCGATTTTATCTACCAGTTTTTGCACGGGCGCTTTGCTACCCTGCGCTTCCTGCACCATTTGAATGATCTGCGCCAGCAAAGTATCGGCGCCTACTTTTTCTGCTGTGAAACGAAGACTGCCTTTCTGGTTGATGGTACCGGCGTAAACTTTCGCTTTTTTTTCTTTCAATACGGGAATGGGTTCACCGCTGATCATGCTTTCATCTATATAAGAAGTACCTTCCGTTACAATGCCATCTACCGGTATTTTTTCACCAGGCTTCACCAACAACAGGTTACCCGGTTGTACCTGCTTCACCGGCAATTCGGTCATCTCTTCATTGGCTTGAATGAGGGTGACCGTTTTGGGTTGCAACCCCATGAGTTTTTTAAGTGCAGAAGAAGTGTTCGATTTGGCGCGTTCTTCCAGCAGCTTGCCCAATGAAATGAAACTGATAACAACGGCCGCTGCTTCATAATATACATGTGGGTGTATGCCACGCCTGTGCCAGAATTCGGGATAGAAGGTATTGAATGCACTGAAGAGCCAGGCAACGCCGGTGCTCAGCGCTACCAGTGTATCCATATTGGCTTTAGCATGAAGGGACTGCTTCCAGGCATTGACGAAAAAACTGCGCCCGAAATAAAAAACAACCGGGGCCGAAAGTGCCAGCATGATCCAGTTACCATAAGGCATATCCATGAAAAACATGGCAATGATCACAACAGGCAATGAAAGGAAGAAGGACCAGGTAAACCTTTTTTTAATTTGTTGAAAATGATTTTTCTGCGCCGTTTCTTTTAATTCCTGCTGGTTGTCCTTTTCAATGATCAGGTCATACCCGATCGATTGAACGGCTTTGCGCAGGTTCTGCGGATTGGTCACCTGCGGATTATAACTAACCCAGGCATCCTGGTTGGCAAAGTTCACACCCGCGTCCTGTACACCGTCTGCCGATTTGAGTATCGATTCCACACTCACGGCACAGGCCGCACAAGTCATTTCGAGAACAGGGAAAATCTCCTTAACAGTTTGCATATCCAACGCTTTTGTTTATACAAAGTTGGCACAGGCAAACAGCCCCGTTGTTACAGAATCAGGAGCGGGGTTTATATAATTTCACGGAATGAGTTTGTCCAGCGGTTTGCGCTTGTTCTCCTTCAGTTGTTTGAAATGCGAAGGCGTTAAACCGGTGATCTTTTTAAACTGCTGCGACAGATGTTGTACACTACTATATCCTAATTCGTAAGCGATCTCGCTCAGGCTTTTCTCATCATATAAAAGCAATTCCTTTACTTTTTCTATGCGTTGCAGGATGGCATATTTTTCAATAGTAATGCCTTCGATAGAAGAAAAAAGTGCAGAGAGGTAATGATAGTCGAGCTGTAATTTTTCTGCCAGCAGGGCCGATAGTTTCAGGTTGAATGCTTCTTCCTTATTGCCATGTATGAGTTGCACGATGGTATTCTTGATCTGCTCTACGATCCTCGATTTTTTATCATCCAGCAGTTCAAACCCTATCTCTTCCAGTCCCCGTTTCAGTTGCAACAGTTGATCTGCGGAAGGAGGAACGGTCAGCGTTACTTCACCCAATTGAATATTGGCATAAGGAATGCCCGATTTGTTCAGCTCCTGTCTGACCGCCATGATGCAACGGTCGCAGACCATGTTTTTTATGTAAAGCGTATCCATGGATGATTGAAGCCACGAAATTAATGTAAATTGTACCCCCAACCGAAACCTGCACTTTTGAAAACGGTATGAAAAAAGGAGTACTCGCCCTGGTTTTCTTTTTATATTATTTGGCCGCAGCTGCACAGGTCAATGCATTTGGTCTTTTATATGGCCAGGGCAGAGGGGAAGGTGATCCTTTCACCAAACGTTATGTTATTACCAGTGTTTACCCCGGATCACCTGCGGCCAGGGCGGGCATCATGGTGGGTGATGAAATCGTGTCGGTCAATGGAACTGCGGTGTTGAATAAAACCACGGAGGAGGTAAGAAACCTGTTCGCACCAGAACGTGCAGAAATTAAAATCATGCGTAACAACGAGGAATATATCGGCACGTTTGAGAAAGCAAATTTGGATATCGATACAGCCTTTTTAGCTGATGTTGATCAGTTGACGAAACAGGCCGATAGTAATTTCAGTTTATTGAAAGGCCAGGAAAGAGAAGAAGGATTGGTATACGATTCAAAAATACAATTGGCCACCGGCTACCGCACTGTGCTGAAAAAGCACCTGATGTTCAAGCAATACGATCTGTTCGGCGTACTTTATTCAGGCGATTCGAGGCGGGAGGCGGAAAAGGTTTATAATAAATACGAGAAACAGTTGAGCTATTATTGGGGAAGCAGGGCTTATTCCCAAAAATACCGGTCCAGCGATACAACTTTTCTTCAGCAAACCTACTTCAGTAAAAAACTGCTCAACGGATACGAAATGTACAGGACCACACTTGCTGCTTATATATCCCAGCAAACGCATCAATACGAAGTAGCCCTTGTTATAGAAGGAGGCCCCAAGCCGGTTTGTACTTTCGTTAAACCAGATACTGCACAAACCGCAAAGGATTTCCGGGAAACGCTTCAATACCTGTTACTCAGTTTCAACAATAGCAAAGCGGTGGAAAATATTGCCGGCGAAGTGTTGCCGAATGATTCCACTTCCTATCAATCGAAATATTGTTTTAACCACGCCACCTCCTGTTACCTGTTGAACGATACTTACGATCAGGCAAACGATACTATACACAATCAACGGAAATACCATTTCAGTGCGGAGTACAAGTGGCTCAATGCAAAGCAGGCCGACTCTCTCTTTAATGGGTTGTACACAGCAATTTCCAATTCATTGAACGGAGGCTATGTTCGTTATGAAAAAGCAGGCGAACTTGCGCAGTTGCTGAACAAGAAAAATGTTGTTTTTGCAGCTGACAGAGATCATCTGATGCCATCAAAAGAACATTTTATCTCACTTTATCTTGACGATAATAAGAACAACGATTACACAGTAAGAATTGAAATAGAGTAAAACCTGATCAGCTTTTATATCGCAGAAAAATCTGCGGCCTTAGGAAATGCCTCTAGCACATCCCTGACGATCTGTGGTGTTGGGTTCGCCAGTTTACGCAGTTTGGTATCGAGCCAAGCGCCTTCAACGGTCAATACAGCACAAAGGAGGTCTTGTGCATTCACGATTTCATGTACAATGGTCCAGCGCGAAGCATCGGCGTTCAAACGGGCAATTTTGGCATTGATAGTGAGCTGATCGGCCAGCCTGATCTCTTTTTTGAACAGGCATTCTTCCCTGAATATGATGGGACCAAAGCCCTGCTCCTGCATGATCCGGAGCGATAAACCCGACTGCTCCAATATCTCCACCCGTTGTTGGGCGCCGAAATCGTAATACACACTATGGCGAACATGGAAATTAGGGTCGAGGTCGGCCCAGCGAACAGACAGGGTTTTCACAAACGGTGCCATAGCGTTGATTTTGTAGAACTAAGTTAGTTAAGAAGCCTATTGCTTTTCTTGAGATTATTTTTTAACATTACTAAAGCCCTTCCTATGAGCCATCCAATTATTTTTTGGGCAACATTCCTCGCCCTTGCCTCTTTGGTTTATTTCTGCGACAAAAAATATGGCATGCTGAGGGATACCAGTACAGCCACACCCCGTCCTTACAGCTGGTCGAGGGTACAACTGGCCTGGTGGACGGTTATCGTATTCTCCTCTTATATTACCATCATCCTGCGATCGCATGGAAGCCTGCCAGATTTCAACAATTCAATATTATACCTGCTGGGCATCAGTTCAGCTACCACCATTGGCGCTACGCTGATCGATGTCAGCGATCAGTCGAACCCAGCTTTGTCAAACCTTAGTCAGAATGATAGAGGCAATACTTTTTTCCTCGATATTTTATCAGACAAGAATGGCATCAGCATTCACCGGTTCCAGACCATCATTTTCAATATTGTGTTTGGTATCTGGTTCATCGGTGCCGTACTGCAACGGCTGTCAGTAGATCCACCCTGTGCCATTTGTGCCGGGCAACCTGCATCGGGCGCATGCATAACCTGTCTCAACAATTATGCAAGAGCCATCATGCCGTTCATTCCCTCCAATGACCTGATCCTGATGGGTATCAGTTCCGGTTTGTATGAGGCATTGAAGATAACCGAGAACAGGCAGCCCACTACTTCCGATACGCAACCATTGAAAGTGGCGGATGAAGGATTTCAAAAAAACAACCCTTCTGTAAAAGGCTAAACCAGTTTTATGAGCGCACTATTTATCAAGAGCCCCAATTTTACCCAGGGCCGCAAAGGGTTCAAACCCATTGCCATTGTGATCCATATCATGGAAGGCACCCTGGACGGAACCGATAGTTGGTTCGGATCCCGTTCTTCCAATGTTTCGGCGCATTATGGAATAGGAAAGAATGGAGAGCTGCATCAATACGTGAAAGAAGAAGACACCGCATGGCATGCCGGCCGGGTAGACCATCCTTCCTGGAAACTGATCAAGCCTGCGGAAGACGAAGCAGGCATGTACATCAATCCTAATTATTATACCATCGGCATCGAACACGAAGGTTCGGAAGATACCGACTGGACAGAAGAAATGTATGCCACCAGCAGTGATTTGATTGCAGCGATTGCACAACGATGGGATATTACACTCGACAGGGATCATGTGGTGGGCCACCACGAAATTTATTCATTGAAAGATTGTCCGGGTACCAAAGTAGACATCAACCGGCTCATTGCCCAGGCTGGAGGTACACCGCCTGCAGTGCCGGAATGGGTAGTAATTAAAACAGGCTTTACCGGTAAAGCCACTACAAAAAATAATGTTAATATCCGGAGAGATCCGAGTACGCGGATGGCCCCGCTGGCCAGTGTTCCACCCGGGATACAACTGGCGTATGACGGGTATACTGAAGTGGGACAAAGCATTGATGGCAATAGTAAATGGTATTATACCGATGAAGGCAACTGGTTTTGGAGTGGGGCAATGAAGTAACTACAACCGTTTTGGCACGCATTTAGTAAGGATTAGGGTAGTAACAAATCAAACTCTAGCACTATGAAAAAGTATTTGATCCTTACGATGCTGGTAGTAATGGCCGGACTGGTTGCTTCAGAAGTAAAGGCTCAGCCGCCGTGGGCGCCGGCATGGGGTAAAAGAAGAAAACAGCAACAGGCATATTATTATTATCCTCGCGCTAATGTCTATTATAGTCCTGATGCCCGCCGTTATTATTATCCGCGCAATGGTGTATGGTTGAGCGTAGCTACCCCCAATTTCGGATTCTCTTTTTCCAATATGCCGCGTGAAACCGTTTATTACGACGGGCCGGACGTGTGGGTAGAGAACAGGGTACATATAGAACGTTACCACGGTATCTGGCATGATGACGAATATTATAATCCTTATCGCGACCGTTACTATAATAAAAGGTATAAACACCGTCACCACGACGACGATGACGACGATGATGATGATTAGATTTTCTTTTGGATCACCCAACAATGTCCAAAGGGGTCTTTGATCTCTCCTTGTCTGTATCCATAATCATAATCCTGCGCCGGGGCAATCACCTCGGCGCCGTTTTTTTCAGCCTTTTCCATCACTGCATCTACATCGGGTACAAACAAACCGATTAGAGCCGTTACGCCATTATGCTTTGACGGATTGAAAAGATTTGATTTGCCTGTTTCTTCATGAACATGGAATATAGCGCCGTTGATAGATAATTCGGCAACATGTAAACTGCCATCGTCGTTCGAGAAACGCATCACTTCCACAGCACCCAATGCCTTTGTATAAAAACTGATATCGGTTACTCCGTTTTTGATGTAGAGTACGGGTGCAAAAGATATATGAGCAGGTGCATGCATGGCTTTATAAAGCTACAGTTCGCAGAGAATTGGTTGCTAAAACTTTTTCATTCAAATAAAATAATGTTAATTTAGGCTCGCCGTTCACCGATTGTCAACCGATTTTGACCGAGACTTGCCATGCACCATGAGAATGATGAAATATTGTGGAAAGGCCTGATGGAAGGCGACCAGGACATGTTCCTGGCCCTGTACCGGAAATATTATCATAGCCTGTTATTCATTGGCTTAAGGGAGATCAAAGATGCCCACCTGGTAAAAGACGCTATTCAGCAGCAGTTCCTCTACCTCTGGGAAAAGAGAAACAGTATCCAGCCCGCTAAAAACGTAAAAGCATACCTGGTAACTTCCTTCCTCAGAAAGCTTACGGCTGACTGGAAAAGGGCAGAAAAGACCGATAACCTGCAAGTGGCCTGGAATAATACGGCGGAAATGCCGCTGCTCACGCCGGAAGAATCCCTGATATGGAAAGATGAGCAACAGCAACTGTGCCGCCTGCTGATGGATCATGTAAATGCCCTGCCCGCCCGGCAGAAAGAGCTGATCATATTACGATTCTACGAAGGGCTCAGTTATGAAGAAATTGTACAAAGGACCAACCTCACACACCGTACTGTCTACAACAAAATTCATGAAGCTTTAAAAAAGCTTAAACTGGAATTGGAGCCTGCTAAAGAAAAAGAGCGGCTTTCCTTTGGTTTCGGCATGTCCCTGCTCTGGACGGCCCTGCTGTTTTTTTACGGATGGCAGTAGTAAAAATACTACAAAAAATGAATGGCCTGACAAGGGTAAAAAAAAACGTTTCGATACTCTTTATTATTAACGCTATATAATATAACAGCATGACGCCTGGTCAACTGGATATAGAGGATTTGCTTGCCGATGAATCCTTTATTAATTACTGCAAAAGAACTTCACAGCGCGATAGTACGTACTGGGAATCCTATATACAGGACCATCCTTACCATGCGGCAGTGGTAGAACAGGCCAGGAACCGGTTCATAGAATTATTCAATGTTCTTTGCGTGGCCGATATGGAAGAGCAGGAAGCCCTGCTGAAAAACAGGCTGGCGGCTACCGTCCCTGCTCCCGTGATATCTATAAAAAAACAGGAATCTCAACGTAAAACTATTTTTTCTCCTGCACTCCAACTGACTGCCGCCATACTGGTACTGGCGTTGGCCGTCTATTATTTTTATTTCATCGACAGTAACCGCACTCCCAGGGAAACCGTAAAGCTGTTTGCAACGGCCTATGGCGAAAGAAAAAACTTTCAATTGCCCGATGGCTCTTTTGTAGTGCTGAACGGCGGAAGCAAAGTGAAGATCACTGATGCGTATGGCCAGGAAGCAAGGGATATTTACCTGGAGGGAGAAGCGTTCTTTGATGTAAAACATAACAAAGCCCTGCCTTTCATTGTACATACTTCTGCAATGGATGTGAAAGCACTGGGTACGGCTTTCAATGTAAAAGCATACCCGGAGGAAAAAACGACGGAAGCCTCACTGGTAAGAGGATTGGTAGAAGTTACCCTTAAAGACAAAGAGAACCATAAAGTATTGCTGCATCCCAATCAAAAAGTACAATGGCAGCTACTACAGACAACATCCGGCAACAAGCTCAACGAGCTGGCCGATGCCAATAAAAAAGCAGTTTCAGCAGATAACCTGGTACAAGGAGTGACTAAAACAGACGGGGATGAGATCAAAGAAATTGCCTGGACAGAAAACAAACTCATTTTTACCAACGAAAGTTTTGAAGACATCGCCGTATTACTGGAAAGATGGTATGGCGTTAAAATAGAATTTGCCGATGATGTGATCAGGAATTATCGCTTTACAGGAATTTTTGAAAAAGAGGGAATAGGTGCAGTGCTCAGTTTCCTGAAAGAGTCGCGGCATTTTAATTATGAGTTCATACCGGGTGATACATTGACAGTGAAGCTGTATGAATAAAAGAACACAGGGGTTATGCGCGAACATACCCCCTGTTGGTCAAAATCTTGGAACAGCCGTACTAAAAGGGGGCTGGTCCAATTATTTAATTTTTAAACCAAAATAAAGGTATGAAAAAAAGTCATGCTTATCGGTGGGGACCGCTTACGCCACCCTTAGCGAAACTGCTTAGAGTTATGAAATTAACAGGTGTTTTCATGCTGGTCGGGATCATGGCAGTCAGTGCAGGAGGCTTTTCACAAGACTCCCGCGTTTCCCTCTCTCTGAGGGAAGTGAAACTGGCAAAATTCTTCAAAGCGATTGAAAAGGAGACCAGTTATCGCTTTGCCTTCAGCAACGACATTTTACCTGCAGGCCAAACAGTTACAGTGAATGTAAAGCGCGCACCTGTATCGGAAGTGCTGAAGGAGGTACTGACCCCTACCGGGCTCAAGTACCGGTTTGCCGATGAATCCGGGATCATCATCATTTCTGAAAAAACAGGGGATGCCGCTACCAAACAGGCCCCGGTGATTCTTTTCAAGCCTGTTACCGGTAAAGTAACCGATGACAAGGGAATCCCGCTTCCAGGGGTAACCGTATTCATTAAAGGAACCAACCAGAGGACGTTGACCCAGGAAAACGGCTCTTTTACCATTGAAGCCAAACCTGGTGAAATCATTGAATTCACCATGGTGGGCTATAGTAGCTATTCCATCAAAGTGGGTAACCAGACCTCCCTGACTGTTATGCTCCAGCAAAACACTTCTAACCTGACCGATGTGGTGGTGGTGGGTTATGGTACCCAGAAAAAAGTAACGGTTACGGGAGCGGTAAGTGCCCTGAAAGGCGAGTCGCTCGTTAAATCGCCGGCTGTAGACCTTTCGAATTCACTGGCAGGCCGGTTGCCGGGCCTGGTAGTGATACAAACGAGCGGTGAACCGGGGTACGATGGTGCCAGTGTAAATATCCGTGGTGTGAATACGCTTGGAAACAGCAGCCCGTTGGTAGTAATTGATGGTGTTCCTGACAGGGATGGTGGATTGGGCCGCCTCAACCCCAAAGACGTTGAATCCATTTCCGTATTAAAAGATGCATCTGCTGCTATTTATGGAGCCAGGGCTGCTAATGGAGCGATATTGATAACAACCAGGAAGGGTGCCAGCGGTAAACCCAAAATTACTTACGACTTTAACCAGGGTTATACCCAGCCTACCATCGTGCCCAAAATGGCCAATGCGGTTGAGTATGCAAAAATAATGAATGAATTACCTATTTATAAATCCATACCGGTTAATGAGTGGAGCGCAGCATGGCAGGCTATTCAGCAAACAGGCGTGTACAAATCACCCACGGCCGGCGTTAGTACCTTAAATGCGAACTACAGTCCGGATGCCGTAAAAAAATATGGCGATGGTTCAGATCCCTGGGGATATCCGAACACCGATTGGTTTGGAGACGCTTTCAGAACCTGGGCGCCCCAGTCGAGGCACAACCTGCAGATCAGCGGTGGTAATGATAACATCCGTTATTTTACTTCCTTAGGTTATGTTTACCAGGATGCGATATATAAAAATTCAGCTACCAATTATCATCAGTATAATTTCAGGAGCAATGTAACGGCTAAAATAAACAACTACATTACTACTAACCTCGGTATCATGGTGCGCCGCGAAAACAGACACTTCCCTACTGAAGGGGCAGGCTCTATATTTCGTATGCTGATGCGCGGACGACCCACTGAACCGGAGGTTTGGCCCAACGGCAAGCCCGGACCGGATATTGAAAACGGTCAGAATCCATACGTGATTACTACCAGTGCTACTGGTTATAATGATAATCCTACTGATTTCGTGCAGGCAAACGGTTCTGTAGATATTACGAACCCCTGGATCAGTGATCTTAAACTTACTTTGTCAGGGGCAGTAGATAAGAAGACAGATATTGATAAAATCTGGCAGACGCCCTGGATGTTGTATTACTGGGATAAGATCAGCTATGAAGCCGACGGCAAAACACCCAAGTTGGTGGGAGCCGTTCGCTCTAACTTTACCGATCCAAGGCTGACCGAAATTTATCGTTCTGCTTTAAATACCAACCTCACCGCCATGCTGAGCTACGACCATAGGTTTGGTAATCACAACGTGTCGGCACTGGTAGGTGTAACAAGGGAGCAATTCAAAGGGGATAACTTCCAGGCGTTCCGCAGGAATTTTATTTCCTCTGCAGTTGACCAATTATTTGCGGGAGGAACCATACAAACAGCAGATCAGTTAGGGCCCTATGCTCTATATGATCGGGCGAGACTCGGTTATTATGGCCGTGCCCAGTACAACTATAAAGAAAAGTACCTTGCCGAGTTTATCTGGAGATACGATGGTTCTTATATATTCCCGCCCGCTCACCGTTTTGGTTTCTTTCCTGGTTTGTTGTTGGGATGGAATGTTACCAACGAGAAATTTTTCAAGGTTAAGAACATCAATTACCTGAAGCTGAGAGCATCTTATGGGCAAATGGGTAATGACCAGGTGTTTTTCAACAATCAATTGCAGGAGTATGCATTTCTTTCGCTGTTTGGATTTAACCAGTACCCGATAAACGGAGCGGTTGCTAAAACACTTGTGGAAAAATTGCTTGCCAATCCCAATTTTACGTGGGAAAAAGCCAACAACTACAATGTGGGCCTGGATGCATCCTTGTTTGACAATAAGATTGACCTGACGTTTGAATATTTCTATAACAAGCGGGATCAGATTCTTATCCAGAAAACGGGTTCTACGCCGGCTTCTTCGGGTATCGGAGATCTGCTACCACCTGTGAATGCGGGACGCGTAGATAACCGTGGTTTTGAATTTGCAATAAACTATCACGGAAATTTGGCTAAAGACTTCACTTTCAAGGTGGGTGTGAATGGTGGTTATGCCAAAAACAAAGTGGTGTTCATGGATGAAGTGCCCGGTGCTCCAAGTTACCAGCGCCAGGAGGGTAAACCCATCGGTGCTTATTTGGTATACAAATATACCGGTGTATTTTATGACCAGGCAGATATCAATAAAAACACCATTGACTATAGTGGTGTAACTGGTAGCTTGCGCCCGGGAGATATGAAGTTCGAGAACGTAAGCGGCACAGGCAAAATCAATGCCGACGACCGGGTACGCCTAGATAAGAGTATTACCCCTACGTTCAACTTTGGCGCCACCATTGAATTGCGCTATAAAAATTTCGATCTCAGTATGCTCTTCCAGGGAGCCACCGGTGCATTGCTTAGGATACAGACAGAGTCTGGTGATATTGGAAACTTCCTGAAGTATTCAAACGACCATCGTTGGTCTATCGATCATCCCAGCAGCGTTGATCCAAGGCTTGCGAGTCGCGGCGACACCTATTACACGGGGGGTAATTATGGAAATAATACCTATTATCTTTTCAGCAAGGATTATATACGGTTGAAAAATATTGAATTGGGATATAATCTTCCGACAAACCTGCTTTCAAAGTATAAGATCAGTAATCTCCGTGTATTTGCAAACGGACTGAACGTACTGACGTGGCAGAAGAGCAAAATTTTTGACCCGGAAGCAACAGCCGGTGCCGGTACGTACTACCCACTGTCGAGAGTGTTGAACCTCGGCTTTAGCTTAACTTTCTAAAATGTTAATCATGAGAATGAACAAAATAACATATTCGGTTGCGATTATGGCACTTCTGTCCACGACCATTGCTGCCTGCAAGAAAGGTTTCATGGACACGAAACCATTGTCGACAATTTCTGCCGATGCAACCTGGGCGGATGGTCCATTGTCCCAGGCCTTTGTCTTCGGAATTTATTCCTACTTGGGATATGGTGGTTTTGAAGAGCAGGCATTGGCGGCTTATACAGACGAGGCCATGTTTACGCATGCAGGAAGAAATATCAATACGTTTACAGAAGGAACGGAAACGCCTGGCAATCTTGCATGGTACAGTGGTACTTACGAATGGGGCAGGATGTACAAAGCCATCCGGGAAGCCAACATTGCGATTAGTAAATTGCCTACGGCCACATTTGCAGACACCAAACTTCGCGATCAACTACTGGGTGAATCTTATTTCCTCAGGGCTTATTATTACCAGCAACTCCTGCGTTTTTATGGAGGCGTTCCCCTGGTCGACAAACCATACGAGTTGAACCAGGATTATACCATAGCGCGTAGTTCTTATGAAGATTGCGTAAAGTTCATTGTAAGCGATCTGGATAAGGCTGCCGGGTTGCTTGCCGGAAAATCAGCTCAGGCAGGACGTGCGTCTGATATAGCTGCCCTTGCA
Source organism: Hydrobacter penzbergensis (assembly GCF_900106985.1). Classification (NCBI taxonomy): domain Bacteria; kingdom Pseudomonadati; phylum Bacteroidota; class Chitinophagia; order Chitinophagales; family Chitinophagaceae; genus Hydrobacter; species Hydrobacter penzbergensis. Next base: position 59,742 of record NZ_FNNO01000010.1, read on the forward strand.
TTGAAATCACGCGTATTGCTGTATGCTGCCAGTGATTTGCACGATGCCGCTACAGCCAAAGCACAGTCGGCAACGCTTGCCGCTTTTTCAAAAATTGAACTGGTGGCTTATACCACTGGTGACAGGACAACGCGCTGGAAAGCCGCCCAGGATGCCGCTAAAGCAGTGCTGAATGCTACACAGGGATACAAGCTAAACCTTGGAGCACCTGTATCTGCTGCTGAAGGCAAAATGAACTACATGTCCATCGCTTTAGGCGGACAGAGTGCCATAGGAGATAAATCAGCTACTTCGGAGTTGATTTTCCAACGTTCCTTGTCTTCGCTGTATACACCCGAAGACAACTGGCCGCTGGGTGGTACACACTACGGCATCAATAATGGTCCTAACGGTTACCACAACTGGGCAGGTAATACACCTATACAGCAACTGGTGGATGACTATGAAATGATGGATGGCAGTAAATTTGATTGGAGCAATCCCGTTGAAAGCGCAAATCCCTATAGCAATCGCGATCCCCGTTTTTATGCTACGATCCTCTATGACGGAGCTGATTGGAAACCCAGACCATTGGATGTGGCTGGTAAAGATCCTGCGAATCAAATACAGACAGGTTACTATGCCGATGGTGCTGGTGGTTTTATCAACGGTATCGATACCAGGGAGTCCCCTGTAGAAAACTGGAATGGTAGCCGTACCCATTATTATACTAAGAAGTTCATAGATCCCAACCCCGCGCTGGCCGATAACCAGTCCAATGCGCAGACCATCCCATGGCCATTCATCCGTTATACCGAGGTTGTACTCAATTACGTAGAGTGTTGCCTGGCCCTTGGACAGGAAGCGGAAGCGCAGAATTGGCTTAATAAGATCAGGTTCAGGGCGGGAATGCCTGCGATTACAGATGTAGGGCCTGCACTGGTAGATCGCTATCGCAATGAACGACGCATTGAACTGGCTTATGAGGAACATCGTTATCATGATGCGCGGCGCTGGATGATAGCTGCTACAACGGTGGGTCGTGGTATTAAAACGATAAAAATAACAGCAACTCTGCAAGCGGGTAAAACGCCACTTGTTCCATATCGTCATGACAACACTGTTTACAACTATACATATACAGTAGTAAACAATACAGAAAACGAAACAAGGGTGTGGAATGATAAAATGTATTACCGCCCGATTTCAAAGGATGAGGTGAATAGGAATAACAAGCTGGTGCAAAATCCTGGCTATTAGACCTGTTACATATTACGCTGAATAAAACCATTTAGGAGACTACAGTAGTTTAAAATCCTTTACTACTGTAGTCTCCTCCTTTTAATTTCGGCTTTCAAGGATCTTCCCGGCCATATGAAACCGCTTTATTTTTACCTGATCATTGCCTGCTGCGCGTTTACTGTTTCTTGCAGACAACAATCTGTTGCGCCACCCGATTATGAGCTGGCGGCCACTTGGGCTGATATGGCCAACTATATCACAAAAAATACCCCTTCCAATTCACCAACTTTTGCATCCCGCTGTTTTGGATACATTGGCCTTACTATGTACGAATCGGTGGTCAATGGGTCTTCCGAATATCGATCGATAGCACAGCAACTTAATAGCCTTGGCAGCCTGCCGCGACCCGATACCAGCCTTACTTTTAACTGGCCCATGTCATTGAATGCAGGCCAGGCAGAGATATTGCGGCTTATTTATGTGCAGACTTCCGACGAGAATAAACGTAAAATTGATTCACTGGAACAAACCATGCAGCAAAGACTGCAAACCATACAACCCGATACAGTTGTCGTGAACCGATCAGTTGCTTATGGCAAAACCATTGCCCAAAAGATATTCAACTGGTCTACCACCGACGGCGGGCACCGTGCTTACCTGAAGAATTTTGATAAAACATTGGTATTTGAGCAGAAACCAGGTTCCTGGAAACCACCATTATTCGCCCAATCGTTCAGCCATTTTCCATTGCATCCGCATTGGGGAAAGAACCGGACTTTTCTTGCCATCGATTCGGCAATAGAGGCACCTGCTTTTATCCCGTTTGATACTACATCCGGATCGCCCTACTACCAGCAATTTAAGCAGGTGTATGAAAAAGAACATGTTTTAACACAACAGGAAAAAGAAGCAGCTATATGGTGGAGTGATGATCCGGATGTTACTTTTACGCCACCTGGCCATTCTTATTACCTTGCCACCATTGCTGTTCGTAAAGTCAGGCCCAACCTGCCGAAAGCCGCCGCTACCTATGCACAAGTGGGAATGGCGGTTGCAGATGCTTTCCGCAATTGCTGGAAATGGAAGTACCAATTTTTTACAGAAAGAGCTAATACTTTTATTCCCGCACACATAGACGCACATTGGGAATCGTTTTGGCCCGACCCACCCTTTCCTGCCTTTCCTTCTGGCCACGCTATACAGGCAGGGGCTGCTGCAGCCGTATTGACAGCATTATACGGCGACCATTTTGAATTCATCGACAGTGCTCATGTTGGAAGACCCCGGGATGAAATCAGGAATACCGATTTCAAAGCGAGGCACTTCGCGTCGTTCTTTGCAGCGGCGGAAGAAACGGCTATGTCGAGATTTTATGGTGGGATACATACGCCACAGGATAACCAGAGAGGTTTGGAAAAAGGAATCCTTATCGGAAACAATATTAACCATTTGAAATGGAAAAAATAAAGACCAGGTGCCTGTTGTTGTTGCTGTGTATTCATACAGCCGCCTGGAGCCAGACACACTTTACCGATGTAACTGCTACTGCAGGCATTCATCATGTATTTAAGGTACATGAAGGCATGTTTGGCGGCGGTGCCTGTGTAATAGATTTCAACAACGATGGTTTTGAAGATATATACATCACCGGTGGTACGAATGACGATGTATTGTATAAGAATAACGGAGATGGCACCTTCACCAATGTATTTGAGAAGTCGGGTCTGACTATAACGAAGAATTATGTAACCCAGGGCGTAACCAGTGCAGACGTGAACAGGGATGGGTTTACCGACCTGTTTATTACCACCATTACCCGGCGCGACAGGAAGGAGAGGATACCGAGGTCCATCAACCTGCTTTTCCTCAATAATGGCAACGGCACTTTCCGCGATGCCACCAAAGAATACGGACTCGACAAGATGTTGTCCTTCAGCACCGCTGCCAGTTTCGGTGACTTTAATGCCGATGGATGGCCAGACCTCTATGTGGGTAATTATTTTAATGAGTTTGAGGGGACGTTGAGTAAAGTAACTGATGCCACAGTGGTGGGCGCCAACCAGATTGCCAAAGGATATTTATTGCTGAATGAAAATGGTAAACATTTTCGGGACGTATATGAAGAATATGGCCTCAATCACCGTGGTTTTGGCTTTGGTGGTGTATTCACTGATTTTGACAATGACCACAACCAGGATATTTTCGTCAATCACGATTTTGGCTATAAACGCACACCCAATCTGCTGCTGAAAAACGAATATCCCAGAAAATCGTTTATTGATGTGGCTAAAGAGAAAGGAATGGACCTCCGTATCAACGCCATGGGTGCGGCTGTTGGTGATTACAACAACGACGGCTGGATGGACTACTACGTCACCAATATCAGGTTCAACTATTTTATGGTGAACCAGGGCCGGGGAAAACCATTCGTGAACCGTGCACATGAACTGGGTGTTGATTTTTTTGCGATAAGCTGGGGAGCTAATTTCGCCGATTTTGATAAGGATGGCGACCTGGATTTATTTGTTTCCAACGGAGACCTTAATCCGAATTGTATGCCCATGGCCAATTTCTATTTTGAGAACATAGGCGGCCGGTTCGTAGACCATGCCAGCCAGGTAGGACTTGCCGATTATGGCATTGGCCGCGGCTCTGTGGTATTTGATTACGACAACGATGGTGACCTGGATTTGCTGGTGGTGAACCAGGAACCAGTTTTACCAGGTTATCCTGTTCAATCTATTACAAGACTTTATAGGAACGAATCTTCCGGCGGCAACTGGATCAAAATCGCATTGAAAGGAATCCAGGCCGAAAGCCATGGAATTGGCTCGAGAATAGAAATTGAAGCGGGTGGAAAAAAAATGATCCGTGAAATAGATGGAGGCGCTTCCAGCCATATGTCGCAAAACTCGATCATTGCTCATTTTGGACTCGGAACAATATCGAAAATTGACAAGATTACTGTTTACTGGACGGGTGGCAATGAACAAAGTATTGCCAATATCCCCGTGAACAAGCAAATAGTAATTACAGAAATCCCCGCTGCTAAGAGAAGCTACACTTGGTTATATGTATCCGGAGCATTACTCGCCGGCACTCTGTTAATATACATTATTATCAGAAGGGTTTCAGCAAGACACAAAATGTAAGCAGAGAAAACACAGTCATAGTTATTATTTTTATGTTATTGATGTATTTAAATACCTAACATGTTGAATCGCTCCCTCATTACCCGCTTGCCCATTTGCCTCCTGGTTGTTCTTACAGGGTTTATAGCTGGATGCGGCAATAAGCCATCATCGGACAATACCAACCCGCTCTTTACCTTGCTATTGCCGGAGCAAACGCATATCGATTTCAGTAACAAGCTGAATGAAGGTCCCAATACCAACGTGCTCATGTATGAATATTTCTACAACGGCGGCGGCGTTGCGGTAGGTGATGTGAACGGAGATGGTTTGCAAGACCTGTACTTTACGGGTAACATGACGGATAATAAACTGTACCTGAACAAAGGACAAATGCAGTTTCAGGATATTACGGAAATAGCCGGCGTGAACGGCAGACCAGGCCCCTGGAAAACAGGCGTTACCATGGTAGACATCAATGGCGATGGCAAAACCGATATCTATGTTTGTTATTCCGGTAAACTCCACGGAGCCAAAAGAGAGAACCAGTTGTTCATCAACGATGGTAATGATGCACAGGGTATTCCGCATTTCAGCGAACAGGCGCATCAATACGGACTGGCCGATTCATCGTACAGCACACAAGCTTATTTTTTCGATTACGACAGGGATGGCGACCTCGATATGCTCCTGCTCAACCACAACCCCAATTCCCTGCCCGTACTCGATGAAGCGGCTACGGCTGCCTTATTGAAAAAAGACGATCCTTCAACCGGCATTCGTTTGTATCGTAATGATAAAGGGCATTTCAGCGACGTTACTGCACAGGCAGGACTCAGTAGCTCTGCGTTATCGTATGGACTCGGCGCTGGTATCTCCGATATCAACGGTGATGGTTGGCCCGATATTTATGTTTCGGATGATTATACCGTGCCCGATTTTTTATACATCAACAACCACAACGGTACCTTCACCAATAAACTTTCTTCCAGCCTGGGACATACTTCACAGTTTTCCATGGGCAACAATGTGGCCGATGTAAACAACGACGGGTTGCCCGACATCTTCACACTCGATATGCTGCCGGAAGACAATCGCCGGCAAAAATTATTATTCGCGCCCGACAACTATGAAAAATTCGACCTCACACTTCGTACAGGTTTTTATTACCAGTATATGCGCAATATGCTGCACATCAACAATGGCGATGGCAGTTTCAGTGAAATAGGGCAACTCTCGGGTATCTCCAATACCGATTGGAGCTGGGCTCCGCTCTTTGCCGATTATGATAACGATGGGTGGAAAGACCTTTTTGTTACCAACGGCTACCTGCGCGATTATACCAACATGGATTTTCTCAAGTACATGAACGATTATACACAGAGCAAGGGCAGGCTGAAACGCGAAGATGTGCTGAACATCATCCAGCACATGCCTTCATCGTCGGTAACCAGTTATTTTTTTAAAAACAATGGCGACCTCAGTTTCAGTAATACCAGTCAGCAATGGGGTATCCGTTCCGCTTCCAACAGCAACGGGGCAGCCTATGCCGATCTGGACAATGATGGCGACCTCGATCTGATCGTCAACAACATCAACCAACCTGCATTTATTTATCGCAACGAAGCCAGCCAAAAGAAGAACGTACATTATTTGTCGATAAAACTGGAAGGCGCAGGTTTGAATACACAAGGATTGGGTGCTGCGGTTACACTTTACAATAAAGGCAGGAAGCAATATATAGAGCAGATGCCGGCAAGAGGCTACCAGTCGAGCGTAACACCTGTTTTACATTTTGGATTGGGTGCGGATACAACCATTGATTCATTGCGCATTGTATGGCAAAGCGGCAAACAACAGGTGCTCGCAAAAGTACTGCCCGATAAGCTGTTGGTGTTGCAGGAAAAAAATGCAACAGAGGCATATTACCCCGCCACACCGGCTGCTCCTTTGTTCCATGCTGTTGCATCGCCTGTTGCATTTCATAGCGCAACAAATACCATCAATGATTTCAAGAGACAACCTTTGCTGGTGAATCCATTGTCGTTCTCGGGCCCCTGTCTTGTAAAGGCCGATGTAAACGGTGATGGATTGGAAGATGTATATGCAGGGGGTGGGAGCGGACAGGCCGGTGCATTGTATTTGCAACAAAAAGACGGCCGCTTTGTTCAAAAAACAGAACCGGCATTTGAAGCCGACAAACAAAGTGAAGACGCCGACGCTGTTTTTTTTGATGCCAATGGCGACGGGTTTATTGATCTGTATGTAGTGAGCGGAGGTTATCATCAATACACGGAGAACGATCCATTATTGCAGGATCGTTTGTACCTGAATGATGGGAAAGGAAATTTCACCAAAGCAGCCGATGCATTACCGGTGATGCATGCAAGTAAAAGTTGTGCACGCATAGCCGATGTAAATGGAGATGGTAAGCCTGACCTTTTTGTGGGCGGCCGTGTGATCCCTGGCCGTTATCCTGAAACACCCCCAAGCTATTTACTGATCAATGATGGCAAGGGACATTTCACAGACCAGGCAGCCACATTGGCGCCTGCGCTGCAAAGGATCGGTATGATTACCGATGCTGCATGGCTGGATATGAATGGAGATGGAAAAAAAGACCTGGTGGTAACAGGTGAATGGATGCCGGTATCGGTATTCATCAACCGGAACGGAAAGCTCGAGAACAAGACAAAAGATTATTTCGAAAAAGAATACAGTGGATGGTGGAATAAAATTACTGTAGGAGATTTTAACGGAGACGGCAAACCCGATTTGGTGGTCGGCAATATGGGCCTCAACACACAATGCAAAGCCAGCGACAATGAGCCCGCTGAAATGTATTACAAAGATTTCGACAACAACGGCGCTATCGACCCCATACTTTGTTTTTACATCCAGGGCAAGAGCTATCCTTATGTAACCAGGGATGAATTGTTAGACCAGATGAGCATGATGCGCACGCGCTTCACCGATTACAAGAGTTATGCCGATGCCACAATCAAAGAAGTGTTCACACCAGATGAACTGAAAGGCGCCGGCCATTTGCAGGCCAACTATTTGAAGACTGCTTATTTTGAACAAGGAGCTGATGGAAAGTTTCATGAAAAAGGATTACCTGTACAGGCTCAGTTCTCGCCCGTGTACACGATCACACAAGTGGATTTCGACAAAGATGGCAAACCCGATCTCTTGCTTTGTGGTAATGCCAACCGTGCCAGGCTGCGGTTTGGAAAATGCGATGCCAATTACGGCGTGTTGCTGAAAGGCGATGGTAAAGGACATTTTACTTATGTAAACCAGCAACAGTCGGGCTTTCAGTTATGGGGAGATGTAAGGGCTGTGTTGCCGGTGAATAATATGCTGCTGTTCGGTATCAACCAGGAAGCAGTTAAAGCGTATCAAATGAAATGAGTATGAGAAAGCTGACAGGTTTTATAATATTGCTGGTATTGATAACTGGTTGCAGGCAGCGGCGAACAGATGCACCGGTGTTTGCGAACAAAGACATCAACGCGGTGATCACAGGGATGACAGACATCATGATACACGATGTTACCAATCCACCGCTCGCGGCGCGTTTCTACGCGTATGCGTGCCTGGCAGGATACGAAGTGGTTGCCCAACACAATGCGCAGTTCAAAAGTATGCACGGGGTGTTGAATGATTACCCCGATCTGCGCAAGCAGGACAGTATCAGCGACTATAATTATCAGCTTAGTGCGGTACTGGCCATGCTGGAAACAGCATCACAAATGCAACCTTCGGGCAGCCGCCTGCGCGCTTATGAACAACGCTTACTGGATTCCTGTAAAGAGCAGGGTTACCCGGAAGCGATGATCAATGGTTCGAAACGTTATGCAATAGCCACCAGCAAGCGTATATTGGCTTATGCAAAGGCCGATGGATACAATAAGATCAGTAACCTGCCACGCTATACGCCATTGAAAGAGGATGGATATTGGTATCCCACACCACCGGCATTCATGGCTGCAGTGGAGCCATATTTCAAAACAGTGCGACCTTTTACGCTCGATTCCAGTGCGCAGTTCAAACCTGCACCGCCTGTTTCGTTTTCGGCAGACAAACAGTCGGCATTCTTTAAACTGATGGAAAAAAATTACAAGGAAGCACTGCCTCCCGAGCATAAAGCCATTGCTGCTTTCTGGGATTGTAATCCGTTTGCAGTGCAGGACAATGGGCACTTGCTGGTAGCGTTGAAAAAAATATCCCCTGGCGCACATTGGCTGGGTATTGCAGCTATTGCTGCGGAAAAAACAAAGAAAAGTTTTGATGAAAGCATGCAGGTCTACACGTTTGTGTCTGTAGGCCTGATGGATGCTTTTATCTGTTGCTGGGATGAAAAATACCGGAGCAACCGGGTGCGTCCTGAAACAGCTATTCGTAAATTAATTGATCCTGCCTGGGTGCCTTTGTTACAAACGCCGCCTTTTCCCGAATACCTGAGTGGGCATTCGGTGATCTCGGCTACCTCAGCCACTGTATTAACACGATTGTTTGGCGATGGATTTCATTATACAGACAGCGTGGAAGTAGATTATGGATTGGCTCCCAGGAATTACCAGTCATTCCAGCAAGCTGCTGTTGAGGCCGGTGTGTCGAGGTTTTTCGGCGGCATTCATTTCATGGACGCCATTGATAATGGAAGAGAGCAGGGACTGAAAGTAGGAGAATGGGTGTTGAAGAAAGTGGGGAAGTGACGGCTCTTACACGAGAATTAAGGAAGTTTGCTTGGTTCCGGTAACCCGCTCTTATCAGCCGCTTCAGGCGCTATAGCAGCAGCCATTCCCAGTTTGCTGCAGAAGTTTACCAGCAAATAAAATGAATCTTCTATTACAGGCAGGAGGTTACGCTTCGTATAGCTCCAGTGGCAGTCCATCAGGATCTGTAAAAAAGGTGAACCGCCTGCCTGTATATTCATCCACCCTTATGGGTTCTGTTTCAATGTGGTGATGGTTTAAATGCCTGATGGCTTCTTCCATGTTACTCACACAAAAAGCGAGATGGCGTAAACCACAGGCTTCGGGCCTCGAGGGCCTCGGCGGCGGACTGGGAAAAGAGAACAGTTCAATTACATAATGGTCACCGATAGCCAAATCCAGCTTATACGATTGTCTTTCCTGCCGGTACACTTCACGGATCACCTGTAAACCCAATATGGTAGTATAAAAATGCCTGGACCTTTCGTAGTCGGAGCATATGATGGCAATATGATGTATGGCTGCGAGCGGCTTGTTCATGAAGTGAAATTACAAATGCTTTATCCAATAAGGCAGGGTATTCCTGATCTGTTGTTGATGCAAAAATTTTTCCGTGTATTCGCGGACAATATGCATCCAGTCCTTGCTTTCGGTTTCGCCCGCCCAATCAACGGCAAATCCTGCTTTGTCAAATGGATCGAGCGATTGGTAATAATTGCAATACAATGGGCAGGTTCAATTTATATGATTGCCTTGGAATTAGGGTTATTTTCATAGATTCGTCATTTGGCAATAATTATTGCTTTGCTCGTATGGATTACAAAGACCTGTCTGATGAGGTATTATTGAAACTGCTGGCTGCTTCAGACGAACTGGCTTATAAAACCATATACGAGCGTTACTGGAGAGTCCTTTTTTTAAAAGCCTATGCCAAAATATACTCCAGGGAATCAGCAGAGGAAATGATTCAGGAAATATTTGCTTCCCTTTGGCAGAACAGGAAAGAACGGGTTATTCAACACCTCGAAAGTTATCTCGTTACAGCTGTAAAGTACAATGTCATTGGTTACATACGCGCAAGGGTCCGACGACAGGAAAAGTTTAAGCTGCTCGCAGGCAGTGAAGCCGATAACTCTACGCATGAAACCATTGCCCTGAATGAACTGGCCAGGAAAATGCACGAAGCCATCGCGAGCCTGCCTGATAAAACACGACAAGTATTCACACTGAGCCGCATAGAAAAAATACAAGTGCGGGAAATTGCCCAAAGACTCGACCTGAGCGAGAAAGCAGTAGAGTACCATATCACAAGAGCCCTCAAGTTAATGCGTATCCACCTGAAAGACTTCATTTTCCCCGCCACAATAGGTATATGGCTGGGTACTGAAAATATTTTTTAAAAGGGTTTAGGGGTACGCTCTTTTTCTTCTACATATAAGTAAAACCAGATTTCATGAATCGAAAAGAATTTCATTCATTATTGTATCGTTATGTAAACGGACAATGCAGCAAAGAAGAAGCTGATCTGGTAGATCAATGGTATGAACTGCTGGACGATGACGGCCTGCCGCCTATCGACGAGGAAAATATGCAGGCAATGGAAGCTCGTATCTGGAACAGGCTGCAGCCATCGAAAAGTACACTTTCAGTAGCGGTTCCTTTATATAGAAAGCCCTTGCTTAAATGGAGTGTTGCAGCTGCAGTGTTGTTAATAGCAGGGTTTTCTCTTTGGCGATCACTCAATAAGGACAGTGCCGAAACATTGTATACGTCGCTGAAGCTGCCTGAATATGAAGAGCTGATCAATAGCCAGTCAAAAACAATATCTCTCAACCTGGAAGACGGCAGCCAGGTACTCCTGGACCCCGGCGCTTCCCTGAAATATCCCCGCCATTTTGAGCCCGGAACACGAAAAGTGTACCTGAAAGGATCTGCTTTTTTTCAGGTAGCAAAGAATCCTGAACGGCCTTTTTATGTTTTCAGCAACCATGTTATCACCCGTGTTTTGGGTACCAGTTTTTATGTAAGCTCATATAAAAAGAACAAAGTGGAAGTTTCGGTAAATACTGGAAAAGTGGAAGTAAGGGAAGGAAATACCGGCTTAATCCTCACACCCAATCAAAAAGCCATATTCAACATAACAGAAGGAAAATTTGAAAAGGCATTGGTAGACAAGCCACACCTCTTGCAGCAAAATACCGGCGCTTCGGCTGAGCAGAAAGCCTTTGTTTATGAAGATGCGGCTTTAGAGCATGTGCTGGCAGACCTCAGTAAAGCATACGGAGTGGAAATCATAGCGGAAAACGAAATACTCAACCAATACCCTTTCACCGGCGATATTACCGGGCAAGATCTTTATAAACAATTGGATATTATTTGTCGCGTCATCAAAGCTTCTTACGAAATAAGAGGTACTACTATCCTGATCAACCGCGATGAGAAAGTACAATAAAAACAATCAAACGATGCGCTATATGTTTTTAACCCCTACGTAACCCTTCTGTTTTCTGCATAAGAAAACCGGTAATGCTCGCAACACTACCGGCTGTATCCTTTGCAGGAAAGTTTTACTCCGTCAACCAATTTTTAACGAACTAAAACATGTCTAAAATATGAAAAAAAAGCGTGTTACCAACCTGCTTGTTTATGTCATGAAAATTACCTCAACTCAACTACTGTTAATTTGCCTGTTTGCCGGCTTTGCTTATGGAAGAAGACTGGAAGCACAAACTGTGTTGAACAAAACCATTACTATTTCGGCAGAACGAGTTGAATTGAAGAAAGTTATCTCTTTATTGCAAACACAAACCGGGAGCAAATTCATTTACAGCTCCCATCTCATTCATGCCGACAGAAAGATTAGCTGTAACCTTTCAAAGGTGAAAGTGAAGGATTTTTTTGAACAGATCTTCAAGCCTTTGGGCATTACTTACCATATTGATGAAGAAAAAATATTGCTGTTCCCTGCAACAGAAAAAGAGTCTTTACAAAAGGAACCTGGCTACGATAAACCTGCCGCTGAACCGGTCAATATCAAGGGAACGGTGAAGAATGCCGCCGGTGTTCCTCTGGTGGGTGTAACCGTGCAATTGACCAATAGTAAATATGTGACTACTACTGACTCATTGGGCAATTACGAACTGAAAAACATCCCTTCGGGCAACCATACCATTACATTTACTTATGTGGGTTATTTACCGAAAAAGCAGCATATCATAGCAGACAACAATGCTATGGTGAATGCCAGTTTGATTGAGGACCTGTTGAAGCTAGATGATGTGGTGGTTACAGGAACCGGTAATCCGAAGAAAAAGATTGAAAGCAGTGTTGCCATCACTACACGAAGCTCGCGCGACATTGCATTGCAGGCGCCTTTGAACAGCGCCGATCTGCTGAAAGCTGTTCCCGGACTGTCTGCAGAAAGCAGCGGCGGTGATGGTCCCGGCAGTATACGGGTACGTGGGTTGCCCGGCGGCGGATACATTTATCTTGGTATCATGGAAGATGGTCTCCCCATACTGCCAACAGGCTATTCTTCATTGCCGTCGGCCGATCAGTATTTCAAATACGATCTTACCATCAAAAATGTGGAAGCCATCCGGGGTGGCAACGCATCGATCATCACTTCCAATACACCGGGAGCTGTTATTAATAACCTTTCATACACAGGAGGCTCTAAACCGTATGGTTCATTTAAACTCACATCCGGTTTGTCGCAGGGCCTGTATCGCGTTGATGCAAATACGGGCGGACAGTTCAATAAAGACTGGCAATACAATATAGGCGGCTTTTACAGAACAGACCCGGGCATCAAAGAACCCTCTTTCACCGCCAACCAGGGAGGCCAGTTAAAACTGAATATAACCAGGAAGCTGGGTGATAAAGGATACATACGCTTCTTCGGAAAATACCTGAATGATAAAGTGGAATGGCTGTTGCCGGGATATTATGGATATGATAAAAACTCGCACTTGAGTAATGCGCTTCCTTATTTCGACAATTTCACGGAAGTGTTGATGCCATTCAAGTACCAGTTCAATTTTACCATACCTGGTAACAAAGCCATCAATGTAGATCTTTCTGATGGTTTTCATACCAAAACCGGCTATAGCGGTATGTTATTCCATTACAGAACGAACAATGACTGGACCATTAATAACAATTTCCGCTACCAAGCCACCAAAATGAGTGCTTCTTCTATCATCGTTACAACACCGGCGGCATTTAAAAGTGGAATCAATTATTATTATGCAGGTGGACAGCCATTGCAAAACCCCTCCGGATTTTATACTGCACAACAGATAGGCAATACGAAAAGGAATGACAAACAGATCATCGATTACCTCGACTTTACCAAAAAAGCAGGCGCCCACAATATTACATTAGGCGCTGGCCTATATGTCTATGATTTCAATTCAGAAGGAGTAGCTGCCACCGTCAATACGGAGATAAAGAATAACCCTTCCGTTATACTGGTAGGCTCTTCCAATGTGCCGGAGGTTAAGCCAGTTGCCAATACCAGCAAAAGTGGTTATACGAAGTTCGATGGAATATCAAACATGTATTCGGCTTACATTTCAGACCTTGTAAGAGCAGGTGAGAAATGGAATTTCGATGGTGGCTTGCGCCTCGATGCCAACCATCTTTCCGGTCACAGGGCAGTGTATGGAGGATCATCTGCCAGTACGGGCGGCAGTGGCTATACCATCGATGGGTTCACGCCTTTCACACAGGATATGACTTATTGGTCTGCTTCTCTTGGTATCAATTATAAACTGGATAACCATACCGGGTTATTTGCACGCGGCACCAAAACCTACAATGCTTTTACGATCGATGATTTTGCTGCTGTGAGTGCTACGCCCAGTCAGCTCAGGAAACGCAACATTTATATGGGAGAACTGGGTTTACGGTATGCTTACAATAAGCTGGCCTTTTTTACTTCCCTTAGCTACTCCAGCGTAAATAATTTCCCACTCACCATCAGTGTTCCGGGTGCGGCTCCGGGAACCGTGATACCCCAGGCTACTTTTGGTTCATCCAGGACCTACAGCTGGGAAACAGAGATCATTTATGAAGTACTGAAAGGACTAACGCTGAGGGGAATGGCAACGATTGAAAATGCACAGTTCACCAGCTACGATATTGTGGTGAGCCCGGATGCTGACCCATCTATTGCTGGCAAGCCTTTGAGCTGGAAAGGCAACAGACCCGAACGTTTGCCCGCTACCAACCTGCAATTATCGGCCACTTATAACCATAAGAACCTGAACCTCTATGCCAATATGATCAACATTGGAAGCCGCTGGTCAACCAATGCCAATACCTACAGGCTGGATGGTTATACGGAAATGACAGCCGGCGTGGGTTATACCATCAAAAAGAAAGTGGAGATACGCTTTTGGGGAAGCAACCTGCTGAATGCCCGTGGTCTCACAGAGGGAAATGTTCGCGGCGAACAATTCATCAATGAAAGCACACTTGCTCCTGGGCAATTGATGCTGGGCCGTGCAATTTTACCCCGCAGTTTCTGGGCATCTATCAGTTATACTTTTTAAGAAATGAAGAAAATGATTAACACTATCAAAAGAGCATTGCTGGTATCAGCAGTGCTCTTTTCTTCCTTACACACCTGTTTTTCGCAGGAGAAGGACAACAATAACTCAACAGTGGTTTTCTATATTGTACGCCACGGCGAAACCTTATTGAATGCACTGGATCGTGTACAGGGCTGGTCCGATGCACCCCTTACACCCGAAGGTAAAAAGGGTGCAAAAGCTTTGGGCATTGGGTTAAAAGGAATACATTTCGCATCGGTGTATACCAGCGATCTGGGGCGTGCGCGCGAAACAACACAGACTATCGTGGACGCAAAAAACGAAAAGGATGCTCAACTGGTAGCTTCAACAGCATTAAGGGAAAGCTGCTTTGGCAGTTATGAAGGCGACCACAATAAAAAAATGTGGAACGATATTGCCCTCTATCTACACTATACTTCCGCAGTTGCTTTGTTTGCCGACATGCGTAAAACCAATAAGCTGACCGATGCACTCGATGCCGTTAAAAAACTGGATACCCTGCACCTGGCGGAGAATTTTGAAGACGTAAGAACGCGCACACAGAACTGGCTCCGGGCCATTGCTGAACGGACAACAAAATCGGGAGGCGGCAATGTGCTGGTTGTCTCACACGGACTGGCTATCAATGCCATGCTTTCAAACATCAGTGAAACGCACCCGGCCGCTAAGCCACTGGCCAATGCATCGGTCTGCAAAGTGGTTTTTGAGCAAGGGAAATTCTCAATAGTATCGTTGGGAGATACCAGCTATATGGAAAAGGGAAAGCAGGCAATGGAGCAGTAGATCATGCTCCTTAATTGGGTCCATCTTTGGTATCTGGTACAATCGAAAATTACCAGCACTGACAATCAGGTTGTGTTCCACCGCTCATAACGCCCAACAGGCAAATGCCATTGAATTTGCCGCCTGATTTTCCGTGCTCGCGACACCATTTATGACATTCCTGGTCACAGGTAGTGCCGGGATTTACCGATGCGTTGCCGGTACAGGTACAGCAGCAGTCGGTGAGGGTAACCGCCCACAGGGTTTCGGTAATAATGCCTACAATGAATGTATGAGGTTCTACAGAGTTCATAGACCCGAGCGGCACTGTTGAGAAAGCGCCGAGTTGCAAATCGGGCATACAAGGCAGCAGGGTAGCCAAAGCGTCGTGCGCAGTGGTAAGATGCGCCGAGATTGTTGATGCAATATTAGCTGGCATGGGAACGGGCTGACAGATCCTGCTGGACGCATGCGCCTGTGCTGCACCCAGGTGAATGCCTCCGATGAAAAGCATTTCGAGATTCAATCCCCTGTCGCAGGTAATACCTGCATTTCGTACGGCCACCTGCAGGTCAATAATGATCTGATGAGATTCCTGGGAAGCCTGTGTGCCGGTGATACTTTCTAAACTGTTACTGAGGTTGGTGATGCGGTTTCTGTCGAAAACGATGCAGGGAAATAAGTTGAGTGTTGGCACAACAAGAGACAATGCCCCTCTAAGGTCTGCAATGGTTCGGGCACTCATGGCTCCGGGTTCGTATATCGGGCGTGCCCAGGTAGTACCCAATGCCGTCATGGCATAAAAGAATGCAGAAAGTTCTCTCCGGCAGATTTTTGTAGTACCTGCCGTACCTGTATTTGAACCGGATACTGTTGCACCTCCGGCAATTGTCCAGGTCTGATTATTCCATTTAAGACTTTGTGTGCCGGCATCATAAGTGGCATAAGTGTTCCATTCGGTGGCATAGATACCTTGTGTGGAATAAAAATAACCTTTCGATTTTCCTCCTGCCATTGTGAACTCCAACATCTTTCCATTTTGTGTGATAGTGACGGGCGATCCATTCACATACCATGTTCCTGCAATATTGGGATAGTTGATGACCGCCCTCGTCCAGGTCTGATCACTCCAGGTAAGTGTATTACCATCGGCAGAGATATTCGCAGCAGCTTTCCATGTATTGGCATATACCTGGTTGACTGAAGTAAATATGACGGTACTGGTGGTGTTGGAAAAAATGAACGTGAGGTTCTGACCATTCTGGATGATATAGGCAGGGTAATTGCTGTTGCCATTCTGGTACCATGTGCCGGAAAGGTCGGGATAGTTTTGTGCTTTCAAAGTGGCAAAGGGGAGCGCCAGGAAGAGGAGGCACGAGAACAGGTATCTCATAAGCCAGGGTTTAGTCATTCCAATAATACGCAGAATCTTTATTAAATGCAATAGCAGAAATGGGCGCAGGTGCTTATCTTTAGAGCAAACGTTGCAAATAAAAAAATACCGTATGAAAAGAGATTACAATCGTCGGGGATTCCTGAAAAATTTATCTATGGCCACCGGTGGCGTATTAGCCGGTGGGATGCTGGCACAATCTGCTTCTGCCGCTTATGTTGAGCGCATCAGGCGGGAAATACTGGAAGGCAAAACTTATGGCGCCAATGACAAGATCAACCTGGCACTGATTGGTGCAGGGGGCATGGGTTCGGCAGATACCAATACCGCTTTGAAGGTACCCGGTGTGAAACTGGTGGCCGTTTGCGATCTGTATGATGGCCGGTTGAACGATGCAAAGACCAAATGGGGTAAAGACCTTTTTACTACCAAGCATTACAAAGACATCCTGAACAGGTCAGATGTGGATGCCGTGATCATTGGTACCCCGGATCACTGGCACAAACAAATATCGGTAGATGCCATGGCCGCGGGCAAGCATGTGTATTGCGAGAAACCGATGGTACATGGCGTGGATGAAGGTCCCGCTGTGATCGCAGCCCAACAGAAATATAATAAAGTGTTCCAGGTGGGCAGCCAGGGCCTGGCTTCGCTGGGTAATGAGAAAGCGCGTGAGCTGTTGAAAGACGGCGCCATTGGTAAGCTGAATTATGCAGAAGGTTTCTGGGCGCGTCGCGCACCGGTAGAAGTATGGCAATACCCCATTCCCGAAGATGCATCAGAGCAAACAGTGGATTGGGAAACTTTCGTGAGCAATACTACCCATCGCCCCTTCGATAAAATGCGTTTTTTCCGCTGGAGAAATTACCGCGATTATGGTACCGCCATGGCGGGCGACCTCTTTGTGCACCTGTTCTCGAGCCTGCACTTTATTACCAACTCAGTTGGGCCCGATCATATTTATGCCACCGGCGGATTGCGTTACTGGAACGATGGACGCGAAGTACCGGATGTATTGATCGGCACTTTCGATTATCCGGAAAGAACTGCTCATCCGGGTTTCAACCTCTCATTGCGTTGTAATTTTGTGGATGGCACGAGTGGCACCACTTACCTGCGTTTGATTGGCAGCGAAGGCGCTATGGATGTAGAATGGGATCGTGTTACGTTACGAAGGAATAAGTCTTTCGATTCCCATGATCCTTTCATGGAAGCGCAGCTGGCAAAAGCCGGCAAAAGCCAGGAGACCAGGAAAAAGATGTTGCCTCCCGAATCATTTGTTTTCCAGGCCGAAGAAGGATATAAAGGCGCCCATTACGATCACTTCAATAATTTCTTCACGGCTATCCGTAATAATGGTACGGTAGTGGAAGATGCTGTTTTTGGTTATCGCGCTGCAGCGCCGGCGTTGCTTTGTAACGATAGTTATTACAGCCATAAACCCATTCAATGGGATCCGGTAAATATGAAAACAATAGGATAGTTATTATCCGTTCATTTAAAAATAGTCAAATCATGTACATCAGGAAAAGTATTGTAATTGCATTGATAGGATGTGCCGCTATGGCGCCACAATCATCTGTTCACGCGCAGGTAACCGCCACCAAGAGCAACAGCATTGCCGGTGGAGACCTGGTAGGAAGATGGGACCTCACCGTATTGGAAAATGGAAAAGAAAGGGCTTCTTGGCTGGAGATCGAGATTTCCGGCGTTAAAACCCTGGTGGGCCGGTTCGTGGCTTCAGGTGGAAGTGCGAGACCGGTTGCCAAAGTATTATTGAATGGTAACAAGTTCTCTTTTGCCATCCCGCCACAATGGGAGTCGTCGGAGAAAGACATGGTACTGGAAGGAGAACCTAATGGTGAAGGGATCAAAGGAGTGATACATTCCAGTATGGGAAAAGATCTTCCTTTTACGGGTGTAAGGGCGCCGATGCTCACAGAGAAGAAAAAAATTCATTGGGGAAAACCCATTCGCCTGTTCAATGGTAAAGACCTCACCGGATGGACAACAGACAGAGAGAACAACCAATGGATTGTTCAAAACGGGGAATTGATTAGTCCGCATTCCGGCGCCAATATCATTACCAAAGAAAAGTTTCGCGATTTTAAATTGCACATCGAGTTCAAATACAAGAAGAACAGCAACAGCGGCGTGTATTTGAGGGGCCGTTACGAAACGCAGATACTCGATAATGACCCTGCTGAACATCCGGGCAGCCATCTTTTTGGCGGTATTTACGGATTCCTCGTACCCAGTGAAATGGCTGCCATCGGGCCTGACCAATGGCAGAGTTATGATATTACATTGGTGGGCAGGATGGTTACGGTGGTTGCGAATGGCAAGACCATCATCTGCAACCAGGAGATACCAGGCATTACCGGCGGCGCGCTGGACAGCAAAGAAGGAGAACCCGGCCCCATTTACCTGCAGGGCGATCATGGTCCGGTGTCTTTTAGAAATATAGTGATTACGCCGGGCGAATAAACGGAATCTGCGCTGACTTGTATTCGATAGGTTTTCAACTACCTTTATTACTGGCAACACATGCAATATGAAAGTAGTTACCCATTTCGTTTTCCTGTTCCTTCCTTTAATTTTATCGGCTCAATCTTTTACACATATTCGCGATCTGGGTATACAACCCGGGGTAATGAAGTGGCCGAGGGAAATGTAGATGGAAAACTACTTTCTAATTTTTGTAATTATTATTCTACCGATGGCTAAACGTACAAAAGAGAAGGAGTTATTGTCTTTCTATGAAACAGAGGAGGGGCTGCACAAGATTAATACTATTAAGTCAGGATTATCTAATAATACGATTAAAAGTTTCCCTCAAATTTTTGCAACTATAGCCAAAAGCAATCTCCAAATCTTATTGGGTATTTCATTCTATTCCTTTATTAAGAAAGTCGAAGATCCTGGCAAGTTCTCTTTAAATGAAATCGAGTTTATGGCAGCTTTTTTTGGAGTCGAATATGATACTATGTTGAAATTTGTTAGAAGTGCTATGATCTTATCAAAAAATCAACGGAAATCATCAGTTAAAAAGAGATAATATCAGAAGATTTTGAAATGACAACAGCTCTAAAATCAAAACTCTTTCGAAATTATCATAATTGGTCCAAGGAACTTGTTGCTGAAAAATTGAACTTATCCTTAGACTATTATATAAGCTTTCAAAAGGGTATATCAAAAATAGATGGTAGACTACTTCAAACGATGTCTGAACTTTACCATGCTCCTATAGAATTATTTTTGTCGGATGATACCTCGCACTACTACTGTAGCCTTCCGTGTTTTTGTAGCCTTCCGTGTCATGTTGTGTTTCAGCAACAAGAATTTCACCTATTTGACCAAACTCCTCACGAGTTCATTTATCCCAGGCTTAAAGACCTTCAAAGCACCTTGGTCCACAGATAATTCCAATCCTAATACAGATTGATAAAAATTCTTACTCTGTGGGCGAGTTCACCCCGAATTCAATTTCCTGAATACATCAAAATCGGATTCAACTGATCAATACAATCGGATTTTGCACCTAAAGCTCTTTTTTACTAATGTTGTGTAATTTTATGTAAACTATTGATAATTGTTTTCATCTGGCTTGTAATCAATAGGCAGTATCGTAGATAGTTTTTCTGACCATGCCCAATAACCATATACAAATATATTTTCACCATAAGAATAATTACCATTTTTGTATATGGGTACACCTTTCTGAAATGGAAGTGTAATATCAGAAGAGATATAATCTTTGTCAGGTTTCTTTAGCAGAAACTTCGTGTATTCATATGGCTCTTTTTTGTGTAGGTAAGTAATATGTAAATAATCGCTAAACTCAAAGAATACAGCATTAGGTTCTACTGAGCTATCTACTGGAAAAATCAGGTTATCCCTTGGTATTAATTTGTCTAATATTACCTTATCATCATCACTAGATAACTTCATCACCTTAACGAAATATTCAAGCGAGTCTTTATTTAGATTAAGCTCCCCTTTTTCTTTACTATTGCCACCATTGCTTTTACTTGTTTTTTCCATTCGTTTATACAATTCCCTTACTCTATTTTTTTCTTCATCAGTCACCTTTTTCATAACCCTTACTTCAAAACCTTCCTCGGTCAGTTGATTGCTGAAGAGGCTTCTCATAAAATGCATCAGGGATCCTTTATAGGTACTTAACCTCGCAGATTCCCATTTTTTTTGTTCAGCGCTATTTTTAGGAACCATTTTTTCAAATAAAGGATAGCCAAGGAATTTAAATGTCTTGGCGGAAATATCAAACTCAAATTTGGATAACAAATATTTGATGTTATACCCTAATGCCCTGTTTTCAAAGATTAATTTTTCATGTGCAAAGGCCCTTACAGTATTTGCTTTATTAATAAATTTGAATCGTACAGCATGATGGTTTATTAAGGTGCAATTGGCAGCTATGGAAGATGTGCCTATAAAATTTGCTTTGAAATAATCACCCCATTTAGTCCATCCATCTTTATCATATGACTCTACAATAACCTCTTTCAGAATATTTGAAGAAGGACTCATTTGTATGGATAGTATTGCAGATTCTTGGGCAGGTTGTATTGTAGTAATATAAGGCTGATAATTTAATGAAGAAACAATGATTTCGAATTTTCCTTGAGGGATATGTTGAATTAGAAATTCACCTCTTTCATCACTTACAGTTCCGATAGAAGTGTGACTTAAAAAAATACTGGCACCTGCAATCGGTTGCTTTGTAAGGGTATCAATAATCTTACCCGTCAATTTTGATTGACTTATTGAAGAATATTGGACCAGACAACAACATACAATTAATAAAACCTTTTTCATGTAGATTATGGGATAGTCAAAATTGTAGCGTTTACTCATTAGTGAAGACTACTTTTGTAGAAGCCAAGAAATTATCTTTAAGTGAAACAAAATCCATTTTGTTCCAAACTAAAGGGTGACCTCCCTCCGGATTTCGGGCACTCCTAAGTCGGAGAATTCGGACTGTTTTGAAGGATAAAAAAACTCTTTATGAAGATATGTATTTTCCGGTGAAGCCAACAGGTTTTCTGTAGCTGCAAAATACATCCCTTCATGAAGAGGAACCTTGGGTACGTTTTTTTCCTTTCGCTCTTTTGATTGTTTTATGATGTACCCTTAAAAGAGGGCAGGTAATTAAGAATGAAAAAATCATCTTAAATTACCAAATATGACAAAGAAAAGCAGGCGTAAGTTCAGCGCCGAATTTAAAGCGAAAGTAGTGTTAGAAGCGTTAAAAGAGCGAGTGACGGTTGAAGAACTGGCACGCAAGCACGAACTGCATCCTACGCAGATAGCGACATGGAAAAAGGAAGCGATGTCGAATATGTCGAGTGTTTTTGGATCAGGCAAGTCGGATGCTGTCAGCGACAATGAGCGTCAGATAGAGCAATTATATGCGCGTATTGGCCAATTGCAGGTAGAGAACGATTTTCTAAAAAAAAGATTATGAGTAAGCCCCTGTTGGAGCGCCGGGGGATGGTTGACCGGACACATGGTAGCTTAAGTGTAGCTGGTCAATGCCGGTTGTTATCCCTGCATCGCAGTGGTCTTTATTATCAGCCGAGAGCGGAGCAGGAAGAGAACCTGGCCATCATGCGGCTAATGGACGAACAGTATTTTAAGACGCCTTTCTACGGTATACGCCGCTTAACGGTATGGCTGCAGCATCAGGGATATCAGATTAACCGCAAGCGGGTAAAACGGTTGATGGAGTTGATGGGTTGGAAAACCCTGTACCGCAGGAAGAATACCAGTAAGCCAGACAAGCAGAACCGGCTGTATCCCTACCTGCTCAAAGGTCTTCCCATAGAGCGGGTCAACCAGGTATGGGCGATGGACATTACTTATGTACCCATGCGAAAAGGCTTTATGTACCTGTGTGCGATCATAGACCTGCACAGCCGCTATGTATTGAACTGGAGCATCAGCAATACCATGAGTGCAGAGTGGTGCAGCCAGGTAGTGCGTGAAGCACTGGATAACCATGGCAGGCCGGAGATCTTTAATACAGACCAGGGCAGCCAGTTCAGTAGCACTGAGTTTACCCAGCAACTATTAGATGAGGGTATACAGATCAGCATGGATGGAAAAGGAAGGGCCATTGATAATATTTTCATTGAACGCTTATGGCGATCCGTGAAGTATGAACATGTTTACCTGTATGTTCCCGAAGACGGCGTAAAACTCTATGAAAGCCTGCAGCAGTATTTTTCGTTTTATAACCAACAGCGTCCACATCAATCTCTGGGTTATCAAACACCGGCCACCTGTTACCTGAATGCTAAAGCAGCTTGAGCAATGGCGTTATCCACATATCCACGTGGATAGCTAAAGAAAAGAAAAAAAGAAGCAAAAAAAGAAAAGAAAGGTAATAGTAGTATTAGTAGGTCTTTTATATCTTAGTTGAACACATTATCTGTCCTACAAGTAGGGTACATCATATTTTATCAGTTGTTCAACTACTACTTCAGCAGGCGTCTTACCATTTAAAGAACTGTGCGGTCGATAGTGATTATATTCCGCTACCCAGCCACTTATTTTCTCATAAGCATCCTCCAGAGATAGGAACCAGTGCGTATTTAAGCATTCATCGCGGAACTTCTGGCTAAATAGGGTTATTTATAATTAGCCACAACTCATTTTTTTAAGCAGATTTGGCGAAATATAACCACCTTATATCTCGCCAAATCGCGTATTTTTTTATAGTTTTGGCGAATTATAACTCATTCTTAATTCGCCAAAAGACGCAAAATGCTTATACAATGGAACCAATAATTGGACGAGAAACAGAACAGAATCTATTGTCTAAAATATTGAAATCAGGAGAAGCGGAGCTTGTTGCTGTGTATGGTCGCAGAAGGGTCGGAAAAACGTTCATTATACGTCATGCATATGAAAAGCAAATAGCTTTTGAATTTTCTGGAACACATAACGCCACTTTATACCAGCAATTAGACAACTTCCGCATTGCCCTGTCAAATGTGCAAGGTTTAAAATTAGGTACCCCCGCTAGTTGGTTTGAAGCTTTTGACATGCTAACCAAGTATTTAACGCCTATCATAAAACGGCAACGAAGAGTGGTATTTTTTGATGAGTTTCCCTGGATACATACTCCCAGATCCGGTTTTATGCAGGCTTTTGAGAATTTTTGGAATATGTGGGCCTCCCGGCAGAAAAATCTAATTGTTGTAATCTGCGGGTCGGCAGCCGCCTGGATGATCCAAAAAGTCATTAATAACAGAGGTGGGTTACACAATCGGGTAACGAGGAAAATGCGTCTTTTGCCTTTTACCGTCAGTGAAACGGAAAAATTTTTAAGAGCCCGGAAGGTTAATATAGACAGGTTTCAGGTACTTCAATTGTATATGGCAATGGGTGGGATACCCCATTATTTAAAAGAGATAGAACCGGGTGAAAGTGCCACGCAAGCAATTGACAAATTGTGTTTCACGAAAGATGGGATCCTGCAAGATGAATTCAAAAAACTATTTCATTCATTATTTGATGGGGCTGATGACCATATTGCCGTCGTTAAAGCACTTTCAAAAAAAGGAAGTGGCTTGAACAGGAATGAAATCATTGAAGCATGCGGGTTGTCTTCAGGCGGAGGGGCCACGCAATTACTGGAAGAACTTACAGAGTCGGGTTTTATAACACCATATATTCCGTTCGGAAAAACTACGAAGGATGTAGTTTACCGGTTGACTGACGAATACTCCCACTTCTTCATGAAATTCATTGAAAACAGTAAATGGCATGGTGCTGGCTCTTGGGAGAAATTTGCATCCGGCTCCTCTTGGAAAAGTTGGAGTGGAACTGCATTTGAAGCGATTTGTATGAAACATATAGCATCAATCAAAAAAGCACTGGGTATTGAAAATGTACATACTGAAACCTCTACATGGCGGTATAAACCTCAAAAGAATGAGCAAGGTGCGCAAATTGATTTGTTGATTGACAGGCAGGACATGTGTATTAATTTATGTGAGATGAAATTTTCAATCAATGAGTTTTCAATCACAAAAGGGTACAAAGAAGAACTATGGAAAAAGGTGCAGGTATTCAGAAGTGCGACTAACACAAAAAAAACATTATTCCTTACGATGATTACGACGTATGGGGTCACTACCAATGAATATAAGATTGGGTTAGTTCAGAATGAATTAACAATGGATATATTGTTTGATGAATAATCGCAACTCAAATCCTGCCCAATATCTTTTTTAATATTACTTCCAGCAGAAAACCTAAGCGTTGCAGAGCAGTAAGGGGTACTTCTTTTAACAGGTGCTCAGTTATTTGTTCGGGTTTAACAGATTCGGCAAGTTCATTTAAAACAATCGCAGCCCTATTAAGTCCAAGAACTAGAAATTAGATATTATCACTACTGCTATCTCATGCAGATGACCTGACAAACTCAGCTCAAACCCTTTAACTACTTTAAATAATCTTACACTCTTTCCAAGACGCAGATGCACGTAATTTTCACCGAAGCCGCTTCGATTGGCTTATTGTCGCTTAATCCTTCTTTCGAATGCGCTTAATCTCTCCATCATTTTCTCGAAGTCCATAGCTTCTCCCCGAAACATATTTTCTTTCATTAGTTCATAGTCCTCTCGGTAAGAGGCAACCCATGAAGTTGTTGGAAGAAAAGATAGGGTTTCACGATTGTGCCGGTCATATTGCACGTTTGCATCACGGATATAATACCTGCGGTGCGCAATAAGCTGGTCATACAGTCCCTGGTCTGAAATAGCCAGTTTCCCGTGTTCGGTGTCCATGGTCTTTTCCAGGTCATGCAGATGTCGCGACATACGTTCTGTCCGTATCCGGTCCGGAGGTTTGGTAAATTCTTCATGCAGGAGAAATACTTTTTCGAGTATGGTTATCTTTGGATCGATTGCATGGACGGCGAAAGAGTCGCCGGCATAATCCTGCCCTGGAATGGCTTCATCCATCAGTGCCCCTACCATTCTTTCATGGGATGGTTCAACAAGGGATCGTACACTCATTTCGATCTTAACGGGTGGCAGCAGGTAGGGATTCGCACCAAGTACAGTCGGATATTCGATAAAGATGGCTTGCGGATCAGTATCCGGGCGTTGCTGAGGTACTTCCTTTGCATAGATATTGATCGTTCCCTTCTGGATGCCAAGACGATACAACTCCTGTTCTACGGCTTGTCTGAATTCAGTGCTGGTAAATTCTACACCCTTTCGTTTTAATTTTTTGATTTGCGAATAAGTCAGTTCACCGCCGAACCCCAACGCTTCACGATTAATTGCCAGATCAATGTCTTCAGAGAACCTCGAGATCAGTTGCCAGCTCTTACTTAAAGAGGTGCCGCCCTTAAAAACAATATCTTTTGCAAATGGTGTATTAAAGATGGCCCGTAAGGCAACAGTCACCCACCAGTCTTTTTCCAATGCATTCTTGGGCGCTGATAATTTTGCCGATGCCTGGTCAAGCACCAGCTGCTTTCTATCATCCGATAATTCAAGCCACTTCATGTCTGTCTTTTATTAACTGTAGTAAATAATCATGAGTTTTTGCTGACGCGAGTTGCAGATCGTATTTCAAAAGTTGCGGGTCCTCCTTTTCAATCAGCACTTTGATACGAGCCCTCATTTCAGCTGTGATCTCGTTTAGATTTACATCTTCTAAAGCGCGTATCAGCATGCCGCTGATGGCGCCTTTAAAAGCAAACTTTTTGGGAGTTGTCGGCTTGAATACCAGCTTTCCTTTACCGATTTGAATATTACGCCGCTGGCCATCGGTCAGGTACACGATATTCATAGGCACCTGTGTCGACAAGCCCAGTCTGTTGAGAGCAGCCGCACCGGTTGGCAGAATGCGCACATGCTCTCTCGCTGCTATTGCCTCTGCTATTTTTTCCATGGAAGGAATCAGCTTACCCAGCTCATCGTCATATTGAGGGAGGTAATAGATCCCGTGTCCAAGTCTTTCAATGACACCTTCACTTACCAGGCGGGACAAAGCCTGCCTGATAGCATCGTCCGATCCCAAGCCTCGAAAGTCAGCAGGAAATAAAATAGCTCCAGGCGGAGTTTCCCGAATCTGCTCTCCGATATGTTGTTGAACTGATTTCATGTCACAAATTTATGCATAATTGTGACAGAAAACGTCACATTTGTCACGATTTTATGCAAAATCGTGACAAATGCTCACCACGGTACTTGATTCTTATCGGTCAAGGATTTCAGACAGGGCACCAGTTGATGATGATTTATGTCAATACCAAAAACCTGGTTTCCCCCGCCAGTTGGTTTGAAGCTTTTGACATGCTAACCAAGTATTTAACGCCTATCATAAAACGGCAACGAAGAGTGGTATTTTTTGATGAGTTTCCCTGGACACTTATATCCCAATGAAGAACGAATTGGGTCTTTGCAAACAGTATAGGATTTTAGAGGATTGGCAAGTTTGAGGAAGTAATCATAAACGTCATCAGTAAACTTTTCGGCAATCGCAATCAATCCCTTCGATTCAATATACCAAGCGATAGATGCAATGCTTTCAGCGGCGCTTTGTTTTACAGTTACTTTTCTGCCGCCCATTTTCTGATCAACTTCTTGCTAAACGACCGTGCATCTTCCAAGGAAAAGACCTTTTCGGCCTTTGATTTTAAGGCAGCTTTTTTTTGCAAAGCAGAATAATCCTTTGCAGGCACCAGAACGTATTTTTTCTTATCAATGATGATTTCTGTCATGATAAATATTTGCTCTTCAAATATACGATAAAGCAAGGGCAAAAAATACCCGCAAATCAACTGATCTGCGGGTATTCTGTGGGCCCACCAGGGCATGATCCTGGGACCCCCTGATTATGAGTCAGGTGCTCTAACCAACTGAGCTATAGGCCCTGATCTTTCGATCTTGGGCGGCAAAAATATAGAAAAGAAGATGATCTTCCTTGAAAATTGAAAAAGATGATCTTTCCTAAACAATAAAAGTTGCACTTTGGGGCAACTTTTGCTAACTTTGCTACGTGGAGAATTGGCTAAAATATGAAACATCGAACGGTTATTTTTTACAAGACTTATTTCGAGGAGTTCTTTGTAAGGCAACGAGACAACGTCAAAAACAAAATTGTTTGGACCTTAAATCTGATTGAGGATTTAGCGAAAATTCCTGAAACCTACCTCAAGCATATGGAAGGAACAAACGGACTATATGAGATACGGGTACAGCAGGGCAGTGATATCTTTAGAATTTTTTGCTTTTTCGATAAAGGAAGCCTTGTGGTATTGGCAAATGGTTTTCAGAAGAAAACCCAGAAAACTCCCAAGGCCGAAATAGAAAGAGCATTAAAAATCAAACACGAATATGAAAACGAAAAAAAACAATAATATAATGACGCTTGATCAATTCAAAGACAAGCATTACGGCAAACGAGGAACAGCAAAACGCGAAGAACTGGAAGACGGATATGATCATTTCAAGATAGGAGCCATGCTGCACGAAGCCAGGCTGGAAAAAGGCCTCACCCAGGAAGAACTGGCTGAAAAAGTAGGCATGGCAAAATCGTACATCTCAAAAATTGAAAACGATGTAAAGGAAGTCCGCATCTCCACTTTGCAGAAAATTGTTGAATTGGGCCTGGGCGGAAGCATTCAATTATCCATTAAATTATAATCTTGACTAAGAATATCATCTTCGACTTCGGCGGTGTTTTCCTCAACCTCGATTTCTCGCTGACAGAAAAAGCATTCAGAAACCTGGGCGTGCCTCAGTTCAACGCCATGTTCACCCAACACCATTCCAACGACCTGTTTATCAACCTTGAAACCGGTAAAATTTCTCCGCAGGAATTCTACGATGCCTTCTGCAAAGAAACCCAAACCAATCTCACCAATGAACAGATCCGTGATGCCTGGAATGCCCTGCTGCTCGATTTTCCACAGGAACGCGTGACCTGGCTGGAAGCCATCGGTAAAAAATACAATGTTTACCTCTTCTCTAATACCAACCAGATCCATTACGATTACTTCATGGCCGATTTCCGCGCCAACAACAATGGCCGCGATTTCAACAGCTTCTTCATTAAAGCCTATTACTCACATGAACTGGGCCTCAGAAAACCTGATCCTGAATCCTTCGAAGCGATCATTAAAGCAGAAAAGCTGAACTCCGCTGAAACCCTTTTCATAGACGATACTTACAAAAACATAGAAGGCGCACAAAAAACGGGCCTGCAAACCATTCACTTGGTGGCGCCGAAGACTGTACTGGAACTGGGATTGTAGTAATGGTTGAAGGTTTGGGCAGGTCCCTCGACTCACTGCGTTCGCTCGGGATGACGAGCAAGTCGTTTATTTTACCTCTTCAAACTCAATATAATCTTCACCTACCGAAGGCTTTGAAGAAGAAGCCCGCTGCTGGCCTTGCGCCTGTTGCTGCCTGGCAGCCTCCTGTTGTTGGCGCT
Organism: Hydrobacter penzbergensis; assembly: GCF_900106985.1. NCBI lineage: Bacteria > Pseudomonadati > Bacteroidota > Chitinophagia > Chitinophagales > Chitinophagaceae > Hydrobacter > Hydrobacter penzbergensis. Next base: position 89,032 of record NZ_FNNO01000010.1, read on the forward strand.
GCATCTCCTGCAACTTCTCCCGCACCTGGGTGCTGGCCTTGCTCACCGGTATCGCAAAGTCGAAAATGAAGCGGTACACAATATAAATGATGAAACCGTAAACTAATATCTTGAACATGGGCAACAAAGTTAAACCAATAATACCAAGCCCCCGCCACCAAAAAGTTAAAACCCCTTAACGCCAAAAATTTGGAATATACCCCTGCAATACACTACATTTGCACTCGGAAATGAACAACAGAAGGGAACGGACACCGTTCCCTTCTCCTTTTTACATACCTGAAGAAATTAATGGCAAACGAAACAGCAATAGAAAAAATAGAGCAGCTTACCGACCAGGTTCTGGCCAATGAGCCCGCCTATTTCCGTGTGGCAGTGAGAATAAAACCTACCAACAACGTAAAAGTGTTCATCGACGGCGACCAGGGCATTTCCATAGAAAAATGCGTACAGTTCAACCGGAAACTCTATAAACTCATAGAAGAAACCGGCATGTACCCCGAAGGAGAATTTTCCCTCGAACTCTCTTCGCCCGGGGTAGACGAGCCGCTGAAACTGCAACGCCAGTACGTGAAGAACATTGGCCGCCAGGTAGAAGTACTCTTTACCGACGGAACCCAGAAAGAAGGCAAACTGCTCGAAGTGGCCGAAGCCGATATCATCATAGAACATACCGAGGGCAAAGGCAAAAAAGCAATAACACAGCAATTGGTAATACCATTCAATAACATAAAAACTACAACAGTTCAAGTCAAATTCTAATAAAATTCAGAGCTATGGCCAGTATTAACCTGATTGAAGCATTCCAGGAATTCAAAGACGCAGAGAATATAGACCGTCCCACGATGATGAAAGTGGTGGAAGACGTTTTTAAAACCCTCCTGCGCAAGAAATACGGAAGCGACGATAATTTCGATGTGATCGTGAACGCGGAAAAAGGTGACCTTGAGATCATCCGCCGCCGCATGATCGTGGAAGACGGTGAAGTGGAAAACCCCCTGGCCGAAGTGGCCTATACCGAAGCCACCAAAATTGAACCCGATTTCGAAGTAGGTGAAGAATTGTACGAAGAAGTAGACATTCTCGATTTCGGTCGCCGCGCCATCCTGGCCGCCAAACAAACCCTGGCCAGCCGCATCAGCGACCTGAAAAAGAACGTGCTCATTAAAAAATACGGCGACCGCGTAGGCGAGATCATCAGCGCCGAAGTATACCAGGTTTGGAAAAAAGAAGTGCTCCTGCTCGATGAAGAAGGCAACGAACTCATCCTGCCCAAATCGGAGCAGATCCCGCAAGACTACTTCAAAAAAGGCGAGAACATCCGCGCCGTGGTAGCCCGCGTAGACCTCAAGAACAATACGCCGGTGATCATCCTGTCGCGCACCAGTCCGCTCTTCCTGGCCAAACTGCTCGAGATTGAAGTACCCGAGATCTTCGACGGTCTCATCGCCATCAAAAAAATCGTTCGCGACCCCGGGGAGCGAGCCAAAGTGGCTGTAGAGTCTTACGACGACCGCATAGACCCCGTGGGCGCCTGCGTGGGTATGAAAGGTAGCCGTATCCACGGTATTGTACGTGAACTGAAGAATGAAAATATAGACGTAATCAACTATACCAGCAACATTCAGCTGCTCATCCAACGCTCGCTCACGCCCGCTAAGATCAGCTTCATGGAGCTGGACAACGAAAAAAAGCACGCCGAAGTGTACCTCAAGGCCGACCAGGTATCCCTGGCCATCGGTCGCAGGGGCGTAAACATAAAATTGGCCTGCGAATTGACGGGTTATGAACTCGATGTGTTCCGCGAAGACGAAGAAGTGACCGACGAGTTCGATATCGACCTCGATGAATTCAGTGATGAGATCGATTCCTGGATCATCGACGAATTCAAACGCATCGGTTGCGATACCGCCCGCAGCGTGCTCAAACTAACACCCGAAGAACTGGAAAGAAGAACAGACCTGGAAAAAGAAACCATCACAGACGTAAGAAGAATATTACAGGAAGAATTCGACAGAGAAGAGTAAGCTACTTATTAGGAACTATATTTGCCGAAGTCTTTCGAAGACCATAAAAACACTGAATGTCAGAACTGAAATTACCGAGACTGTTACAAGCCGCCAAGGAATTCAACATTGGCCAGGATACCCTGGTCGAGTTCCTGGTGAAAAAAGGATTTAACCGCGACGACCTGAAGCCCACTGCCAAGCTCCTGGAAGACCAATACTATGCCCTGCAGGCAGAGTTCCAGAGCGATAAAGTGGCCAAGAACAAAGCCGACCAGGTAGAAATACCCAAAACGGCCCAGGGAGAAGCTAAGAAAAGGAAAGACGAAGAAGAGATCAGCTTTAAAAAAGAAGAGAAGAAGCCGGCAGTCAAAGAAGAAAAACCGGCACCCGAAGAACCAGCGGTAGCAGAACCGGTAGCATCCGCTCCGCCCCCTGCCGCTAAACCGGAACCGGTAGCAGAAACACCCGCTTCAGAAGACAACAACCATGTGAAGATCGAAGCGCCTGAAATCGAAGCGCCCAAAGTCATCAACAAAATAGACCTCTCTGCCATCGACTCTTCTACCCGCCCCAAAAAAGCGGCGCCCAGGAAAAAAGAAGAGCATCCGGCAGAAGAAGCTGCTCCGGCCGCCGAGGCCAAACAACCGGCTCCCAAAGAAGAGCCCGTTGCACCGGCAGCACCCAAACCGGAGCCGGTTGCCAAGCAGGAGCCTGTGGTAACACCGGCAGCGCCCCAGCCGCAAGCAACACCGGCAGGAGAAGCCGGCCCCGTGATCGAGAACATCCGCGCCGAAAAACTGGAAGGTCCCAAGATCCTGGGTAAGATAGAACTGCCTGTGAACAGCGATACCCGTCCCAAGCCCATGGCCCGCGACGAGAAACGCAAACGTAAGCGTATACCCATCGATAAAAAGCCCGGCGACCAGCCGCAGGGACAAGGTCAGGGACAACAGGGTGGTCAGCGACCTCCGTTCCAGGGCAACAGGCCCGGTGGCGGTCCCGGTCAGAACCGTGGCCCGCAACAGGGCGGAGGCTTTAACCGCGATAACCGCGGCGGCCCGCAAAGAGGTGGCGCCAACCGCAGCAACGACAGGAACCCGCGCAGAACACCCGTAGAAGACAAAGAGATAGACCAGAAAGCCATACAGGATAAGATCCGTGAAACACAGGCCAAGCTGGCCGGTTCGGGTGGTCGTGGTAAGAGCCTCAAAGCCAAATACCGCCGCGCCAAACGCGATGAAGCCGCCGAAGCCATGGGCGAAGGCACGGAAGACAACAAGCTGCAGGTAACGGAATTCATTACCGTAAGCGAGCTTGCCAACCTCATGGATGTAAGCTTTGCCGAAGTGATCGGAAAATGTATGAACCTGGGCATCATGGTATCCATCAACCAACGCCTCGATGCGGAAGTGATAGAGCTGGTGGCCAGTGAATTCGGCTTCGAAGTGGAATTCATAGGTATGGACGATGCACAGGAAATGGAAGAAGAAGACGAGGAGGATGACGAGGAGGACCGCGTAACACGCGCCCCCATCGTTACCATCATGGGTCACGTAGACCACGGTAAAACTTCGCTGCTCGACTATATCCGTAACGCCAACGTGGTAGCCGGCGAAGCCGGAGGTATCACCCAGCACATCGGCGCCTACGAGGTAACCCTGCCCAACGGCAAAGCCATCACCTTCCTCGATACGCCGGGTCACGAAGCATTTACGGCCATGCGTGCCCGTGGTGCCAAAGTAACCGACATAGCCATCATTGTGGTAGCGGCCGACGACGCCGTGATGCCGCAGACCAAGGAAGCCATCAGCCACGCACAGGCTGCCGGCGTACCCATGATCTTTGCGGTGAACAAAATAGATAAAGACGGGGCCAACCCGCAGAAAATATACGAGCAGCTCTCGCAAATGAATATCCTGGTAGAAGCCTGGGGCGGTAAGTTCCAGAACCAGGAACTCTCTGCCAAGCAGGGCCTCAATGTAGACCTGCTGCTCGAAAAAGTATTGCTCGAAGCCGAACTGCTCGACCTCAAAGCCAATCCCGACCGCGAAGCCGCCGGTACCATCATCGAAGCATCGCTCGATAAGGGACGCGGTTATGTGGCTACCATACTGGTGCAGAACGGAACCTTACGCCAGGGCGACCTGATCGTTTCCGGTCAGCATTACGGCCGCGTAAAAGCCATGTTCAACGAGCGTAACCAGCGCATCGAAGAAGCGCCGCCATCTACACCGGTAGTGATACTGGGCCTGAACGGCGCGCCGCAGGCGGGTGAGAAATTCAAAGTGTATGAAGACGAGGCCGATGCCAAAGAAGTGGCTACCAAACGCGCCCAGATATTGCGTGAGCAGGGACTGAGGGCGAGAAAACACATCACGCTCGATGAGATCGGACGTCGACTGGCACTGGGTAACTTCAAGGAACTCAACATCATTATCAAAGGTGATGTGGACGGTTCGGTGGAAGCCCTCAGCGACTCCTTGCAGAAACTCTCCAACGAAGAGATCGCCGTGCGCGTGGTGCATAAAGCTGTAGGTCAGATATCCGAAAGTGATGTACTGCTGGCCACCGCATCAGACGCCATCATCATCGGCTTTAACGTGCGACCTTCCATGCAGGCCAACAGGCTGGCAGAAACAGAAGGCGTACAGATCAAACTATACTCCATCATCTATACCGCCATCGACGAAATCAAGAGCGCGATGGAGGGTATGCTGGAACCCAAATACCAGGAAAAGATCGTGGCCAACGTGGAAGTACGCGAAGTGTACAAGTTCGACAAAGCCACCGTGGCCGGTTGTTATGTGCTCGAAGGAAAGATCAGCCGCAACAGCAAGATCCGCATCATCCGCGACGGTATCGTGGAATACCCCAAAGGCGAAGGACAGAGCGCCGAGCTGGGCAGCCTGAAACGATTCAAGGACGATGTGAAGGAAGTGGTATCCAATATGGAGTGCGGTTTAACCATCAAGAACTACAACGATATCAAGGTAGGCGACATCGTAGAAGCATTTGAAGAAGAAGAAGTGAAGCGTACCCTGTAATAGCTTTTACATTTTCTTAAGAACCCGATAACCTACATTTGACCCACATTGAAACTTATGAAGAAGGCAATTCTATTGGTATTGTTGATTGGAGGCGGACTGGGCATGAACCCATCTGTTCAGGCCCAGACCAAAAAAGTGCTGGCCGACAAGATCGTGGGGCAGGTGGGTGATAAGATCATCCTCCGCTCGGATGTGATCAATGCCGTGGCCGATGCCAAAAGGCAGACCCAGGGACAAGATCATGTGATATTGCCTACAGAATGCCAGGTACTGGAAGGTTTCCTGATCAGGAAAGCGATGGTATTGCAGGCCCAGAAAGATTCACTCCCGGTTTCGGATGAAGAAGTGGAATCTGCTATGGATCTGCGCATACGCAGGCTCATCATGGAATACGGATCGAAAGATGTGCTGGAAGAAATTGCCGGCAAAACCGTTTACCAGATCAAGGAAGACAATAAAGAAGCCATCAAGGAAGGCAAGCTGGCAGATGCCATGCAGGCCAGGATCGTAGACAATGTGAAGATCACGCCTACAGAAGTAAAAGCATATTATAATAAGACACCCAAAGACAGCCTGCCTTATTACGAAAGTGAGATAGAGATCAGCCAGGTTGTAGTGCACCCGAAAGCCAATAAAGACGTGGAAGATTATGTGGCGAAGCAGATGTACGATTACAAGAAGCAGATCGAAGCCGGGACGCAGAAGATAGACCAGCTGGCCAAACTCTATTCCGAAGACCCGGCCGTGAAAGACAACGGCGGACAATATACGCTCAACCGCAACGATAAGAACTGGGATCCCGCTTTCATGGCAGCCGCATTCAGGCTAAAGGAAGGACAGGTATCACCGGTGGTTAAATCGAAATTCGGACTGCACATCATACAAATGATCAGCCGCTCCGGCGATGAAGCAGTTGTTAAACACATACTGCGCATTCCACCGGTAACCGATGAAGAGATCACAGAAGCCAAACACAAGCTCGATACCATCCGCGCCAAACTGGTGGCCGGCACCATGAGTTTTGGTGAAGCCGTAAGCAAATACAGCGATGATGAGAACAGCAAGTACAGCGCAGGTTCTATCACTGCACAGGATGGCTCCGGCTCTACTTTCCTGCGTATTGACCAGATCGAAGATAAAGACCTGGTAGCCGCTTTGAGAGACCTCAAGCCCGGTCAGTATTCACAACCCCAGGTGTATACCGACGACCGCAACCGCCGCGTGGTAAGGATCCTGTACCTGAAGACACGTACCGAAGCCCACCGCGAAAACCTGAAAGAAGACTATGACCGTGTAGCCAAGCGCGCACTGGCCGAAAAGAAACAGGAGGTGCTGGAAAAATGGTTCAAAGAACACATTCCCACTTATTATGTGGCCATCGACAGCGATTTTGCCAGCTGCAGTGGTCTCGGCGAATGGCGCAAAGCAGCCGAAAGAACCCATTCCGCGGTAAAGAATTAATGCACTAAATCATTGAGATACAATCCCGCCCCACCGGCGGGATTTTTTTTAACAAATAAGATTTGGAAAATTAGATGTATGTACATACATTTGTGTTGTGAAATTAGAACAAGCCATACAGAGTACTAAATTCAGAAGCGAAGTGCAGAAAGCAGGATTGAACATATTATACACCGCCTGGTGGCTAAAAACCGTTACCAGCAAGGAACTGAAAGAGTTTGGCCTTACCCATGAACAATACAATGTGTTGCGTATTTTAAAGGGGAGGCATCCCGAGCAGCTGTGTGTGAAGAACATCGCCTGCCGGATGATTGAAAAGAACTCCAACGTGCCCAGGATCATTGACAGGCTGGAATTAAAGAAGCTGGTAAAAAGGGCCACTTCAGCGGAAGACAAAAGAGAAACAGTGATATCGCTTACCCAAAGCGGCATTACCATCCTGGAAGCCACTACAGCAAGGATCAACAAGCTGCACGATGAATTGATGGTGCTTTCCGAACAGGAAGGTGCAGCATTGAATACGCTGCTGGAAAAAGTGAGGGCAAAAGAAGACTGATATTTTTTTAAATAAATACGTGTATATACACTTAAATAATTAAAGAAGACAACATGAAAACCATACTTCATAAAGCAAATACCCGCGGACATGCCAATTTCGGCTGGCTCAACAGCTTCCATACTTTTAGCTTTGGCCAGTACCGCAATGCCGAACGCAACCATTTCGGCGCCCTGCGTGTATTGAACGATGATACCGTAGAAAAAGGCATGGGCTTTGGCAAACACCCGCACGAGAACATGGAAATTGTTTCCATTCCGCTCTATGGCGATCTGCACCACAGCGACAGCACCGGCCGCAGCGAGATCATACGCGAACACGATGTACAGATCATGAGCGCCGGTACCGGCATCGCGCACAGCGAAATGAACGCCAACAAAGACAAAGCAGTGAAATTTTTGCAGATATGGGTCTTCCCCAAAAACTACAATATTGAACCGCGTTATGAACAAAAAACATTCAACCCGGCCAACAGGCAGAACCAGGTGCTCACCGTAGTAGCGCCCGACGATGAGAAAGCCGTATGGATCAACCAGGACGCCTGGTTTTCTCTGGCGAATCTTTCCAACGGGTTTGAGACCAGCTACAACTGGCACAGCAAAAACAGTGGCGTATATGCTTTTCTCATCAAAGGGAATGCCACCATCAACGGACAGGAACTGGAAGAGCGCGATGGCCTGGGTATCTGGGATACTGCCGATCCCTTGCAGATCAAAGCCGGTAGTGATGCAGAGCTCCTGCTCATAGAAGTACCCATGGAATTGGAAGCCGCATAATCAAACAATATTTTTCAATGCATAAAACAAAATATCATGACAACCTACAAAATTGACCCGGCACACAGCGAAATCGCTTTTAAAGTAAAACACATGATGATTGCCACCGTATCGGGCAACTTCACCCAATTTGACGCTACTTTACAAACAGAAGCGCCCGATTTCAACAACGCAACCATTTCATTTGAAGCCGATGTGAACAGCATCAACACCAACAACGAACAGCGCGATGGTCACCTCAAGAGCGAAGACTTCTTTGCCGCTGAGAAATTTCCTAAGCTTACTTTCGTTTCTAAAAGCTTCACCAAAGAAGACGAAGAAGAGTACAAACTCGTTGGCGACCTTACCATCCGTGGCGTAACCAAAACCGTGGAACTGGCTGTAGAATACGGTGGCACCATGACCGACCCTTATGGTCAGATCAAAGCCGGATTCGATATCAGTGGTAAGATCAACCGTAAAGAATTCGGCCTGAGCTGGGGTGTAGTAACAGAAGCAGGTGGTGTAGTGGTGAGCGATGATGTGAAACTGCACCTGTCTATTCAGATGGTAAAACAAGCTTAATAATTACAATTATGAACATAGAGATCATATCGGGAAGTCCGAGGAAAGACAGTATAACCAACCGGTTGGCCCTTTTCTTAAAGCATTATCTTTCTGCAAAGACCAGCCACAAGGTGAACATTATTGATGTGCGGGATTGGAACCTTCCCCTGTTACAGCAAGTGTACAGGAATGTAGAGCATACGCCCGACGCCTTCAAGCCATTGGCGGAAAGGATGTTCGCGGCAGATGCTTTTATACTGGTAACGCCGGAATACAATGGCAGCTATTCTCCTGCTCTGCAAAACCTGCTCGACCATTTTCCCAAGCAATCGCACAAAGCATTTGGTATTGCAACGGCATCGGTGGGCGCTTTGGGTGGTATCAGGGCCAGTCAGCAGTTATTGCTGCTGATCTCTGCGCTGTTCGGCGTGGCTTCACCCCACATGCTGGTAACGCCTTTTGTGGACAAGAAATTCAATGAAAAAGGGGAGTTGGAAGATGCTTCTTTCGAAAAATCGGTAGAAACCTTCGTAAATGAATTCCTCTGGTTATCAGAAACCTTGCATCCGGAACTGGATCCGGTCTATAATTAATCGTATAAAACGTGGCGGAGTCGTAACTTCGCCACTTCTTTTTTAATACGCACCATGAGCGACGAGATCAAACACGAATGTGGCCTGGCTTATATTCGTCTCCGTAAGCCTTTCTCTTACTACCAGCAAAAGCACGGAACGGTAACGTATGGCTTAAATAAATTATACCTGTTGATGGAAAAGCAACACAACAGGGGTCAGGATGGAGCGGGCATCGCTTCGGTTAAACTGAACTGCGAGCCGGGTTACCCTTATCTCCACCGTATACGGAGCAACGCTCCCCAGCCCATTGCCGATATCTTCTTTAAAATAGGACAGGAAATCCGGGAGCTGGAAAAATACCAGCCCGATATCAAGCAACACCCGGGGCTCATGAAGGGCCACCTGCCTGTGTTGGGTGAGCTGCTGCTGGGCCACCTGCGTTATGGTACCCAGGGTAAGAACAATGTGGAATTCTGTCACCCTTTCATCAAGCGCGACCTGTTGCCGGGTAAGAATCTGGCCCTGGCGGGTAACTTCAACCTGGTGAATACCGATGAGCTTTTTGATCTGATTAATATGAGTCCGGGTGAGTTCCAAAAACAAAGCGATCTCGCCGCCATGATGGAAGTGTTGCATCATTTCCTGGTAAGAGAAGACGAACAAAATCCCAATACCGCCGATATTTCCAAAGTGCTCAAAAAAGCCACACCGTTATTCGATGGTGGTTACACAATCGGCGGCTTGCTGGGCAACGGCTGCAGTTTTGTGATGCGTGATGCACATGGTATCCGTCCTGCTTATTATTATGCGAATGATGAAGTGATCGTAGCCGCGAGTGAAAGGGCTGCTATCCGTACCACTTTCAATGTGGGTGAGAATGAAGTGCTGGAACTGATGCCCGGCAACGCGCTCATTGTTGACGATAAAGGCAACTACAGCATACAGCAGATACTGGAACCCAAAGAAAGAAGGGCCTGCAGTTTTGAAAGGATTTATTTCTCCCGCGGCAGTGATGAAAAAATTTACCGCGAAAGGATTGCGCTGGGTCACCACCTGAGCAAGACTGTGCTGGAGCGTATTAATTATGATCTCAGGAATACCATCTTCTCTTATATACCCAACACTGCCGAAGTGGCTTTCTTTGGACTGGTGAAGGGAATGGAAGAATACCTGAACAAAATAAAAGTAGAGCGCATTTTGAGCTGGGGTAATGATTTTACACCGGAGAAGCTCGAAGAAATGGTGAATCGTAAGATACGCCAGGAAAAGATCGCTATCAAAGACGTAAAGCTGCGCACTTTTATCACCGAAGACTCCAACCGCAATGAAATGGTGCAGCACGTGTACGATATCACTTACGGTACGGTGAGGAAAGACGAAGACACCCTGGTAGTGATCGACGACAGCATTGTGCGCGGCACTACCCTCAAGGAAAGTATCGTTCGCATGCTCTCGCGCTTGGGTCCTAAAAAGATCATCGTGGTTTCTTCTGCTCCGCAGATACGTTACCCCGACTGTTATGGCATAGACATGAGCAAGCTGGGCGATTTCATTGCTTTCCGCGCTGCTATTGCGTTATTGAAAGAAAGAGGCCAGGAGCACCTGCTTACCGAAGTACATGAAAAGATCAAAGAACTGCAACGTACAGGGCAGTTGCACAGCGAGAACCTCGTAAAAAAAATATACGACCCCTTCACACCCGAAGAAATATCACGCAAAATTGCAGAGCTGATTACGCCGCCGGAGGTATCTACCCAGGTAGAAGTGATTTACCAAACTGTGGCAGATCTGCACGAAAGTTGTCCCACGAATACGGGCGACTGGTATTTCACCGGTAACTATCCTACAGCAGGTGGTAACAAGGTGGTGAATAAAGCTTTCCTTAATTATATAGAAGGGAAAAATGTAAGAGGCTATTGATTTTAAACTTAGTTTTAAATCATGAACCGTAAAACATTTATACAACAAACCGGTTTATTGAGCGCGGGGCTTGCACTGAATAAATTTTCTTTTGCAAATGGTAATGGTTTTCCTGAAGTACGCATTGCAGCAAGCCAGCGTCATTTCAAAAGTGACGCGATTGAAAGTGCGATAAAGTCATTTCAATCGAAGGTTAGCAACAAAGAACTGGGATGGTTGTTCAATAATTGTTTCCCCAATACATTAGATACCACTGTTTTTTACCAGGAAAAGAACGGGGTGCCGGATACTTATGTGATTACCGGTGATATCGATGCCATGTGGTTGCGCGACAGTTCTGCCCAGGTATACCCTTATTTACAGTTTGCAAAACAAGATCCTGCATTGCATCAATTGATTGCGGGCGTTGTGCGTAAACAAACACATTTTATTTTAAAAGACCCGTATGCGAACGCCTTTTATAATGATGATAATAAGGTAAGCGAATGGAAAGCAACGGATATCACGAACATGAAGCCGGGTATTCATGAACGCAAATGGGAAATCGATTCGTTATGTTATCCCATCCGGCTGGCATATCATTTTTGGAAAGAAACCGGCGATGAATCGCCATTTGATGCCAAATGGAAGGAGGGTATTGCCTTAACATTAAAAACTTTCAAGGAACAACAACGAAAGAACGGACAGGGGCCTTATAAATTCGAACGTAAAACCTCATGGGCTACCGATGGTGTACCGCTTGGGGGATATGGCTACCCGGTAAAGCCTGTAGGACTGATCTGCTCTATGTTTCGTCCGAGTGACGATGCAACCATCTTTCCTTACCTGGTACCTTCCAATTTATTTGCAGTAGTAAGTTTAAGGCAAGCGGCTGAGATGGTAAAAGCGATTTCTAAAGATGCAACGTTGGCCGAAGCATTATCAGCATTGGCCAATGAAGTAGCGGCGGCACTAAAGCAATACGCCATTACTACACACCCGAAGTTTGGGAAACTGTATGCGTATGAAATCAACGCTTTTGGAAGCCATGTATTAATGGATGATGCCAATGTGCCCAGCTTGCTGGGGCTTCCTTACCTGGGCGCTGTAAGCGCACAGGACCCGCTGTATAAAGCAACGCGCAGTTATGTATGGTCGGAAGAGAATCCTTTCTTTTTTAAAGGAACGGCAGCCGAAGGAATTGGCGGACCGCATATTGGAAAAGATATGGTTTGGCCCATGAGCATTACCATGAAAGCTTTAACATCAACAGACCATAAAGAGATCAAATGGTGTATTGATACTTTACAGAAAACGCATGGCGGTACCGGCTTTATGCATGAATCTTTTCATAAGAATGATCCTGCAAAGTTTACCAGGAAATGGTTTGCATGGTCAAATACATTGTTTGGAGAACTGCTTTGGAAAACGTTCAGGGAGAAACCGGCATTGCTTTGGTAAATCAGCCCCCATTTAATATTGGCTGCCATATTGATTGCGATTTTAATACCCGATGGCCGGGAATAGTTATTGTGCTTAACTAAAGATAATGCTTAGTTCACACATAGCTGAAGGATGAGGCACTTACAAATGTTGAACAACCGTGGGTTAGACAGCATGATAAGTGCGGGCCACAATCCCGCCCGGGAAAGCCTTTACATCAACCAATTTCAGGTCCAGCGGTTGTGCAAGGCCATTGAAGATCGGCAATCCCTTGCCCAGAACCACAGGATGGGTAACCAGGTGGTATTCGTCTATGAGGCCTGTTGCTATCAGGCTCTGCATGAATCCGGCGCCTCCAAGCGCACAGATCGGTTTCCCCCGTTCGGATTTGAGTTCCTTGATTATTTCGGCAAGGTCACCATCGAAAACCCGCGCCTCCGCCCAGGAAGCCGCGGCGAGTGCCTGCTCAGCCGTTGTTGTAGGCACCGGAGCGAGACCTTTAAATCCTTTTTTGGTAAAGAGTGCCTTGGGTATCTCGTTCATCGGCGCGGCAAAAGGACCGGTGGCAGTTGGCCAGTAGGGGGCCATATTCTCAAACGACTTGCGGCCCATGATGATCAGGCCTGCTTCACGGGTTTGCGCAACGGCCCAGTCCCTCGACGTTTCATCTGAGCTTTTGAATATCCAATCGTTTTCTCCATTGGGACCGCCAACAAAACCGTCGATCGACATCGACATCTTCATGATTAGTTTACGCATGGTTCAATAATTTGTTTCCAAAGCTAAGTCGCCATCTATGAAATGAAAAGGGTTAAGAGCGACATTCCAGGGCGGTGATTGCGTCACACTTTAACAGGTTTTGCTGTTTGTACTGGCCAGGAGTCAGGCTGGTAACCTTTTTAAAGATCTTAGAAAAATAGGAGACATTTTCAAATCCTGTTTCTTCGGCAATTTCGATATAAGATAAGTTAGTAGTTGTAATCAGGTATTGAGCCCGCTCAATGCGCTTCACATGTATATATGTCAATGGCCTTTCTCCGGTAAACTGCAAAAAAATCCGTGAAAAATAATCCTGATGAAGGTTTGCTCTTTTCGCTAAATAATCAACGGTCAAATTGCTCGTCAGATTTAATTGAATATAGCTGATCGCGTCCAAAATCTTTGAGGGTATAGGGGCTGGATTTTTGTTTTTAAATTGTTTTGAACTTAAAAACCGGGAGATTAATTGAAGAATTATACCCTGTGTTTCTAAATAAGTGGAATCACTAACAATGTTATTAAGCTCCTGGTAGCTTTTGTAATAGATAGTTTTCTCGTAAATTTTTGGATTATCTGAACGATTAATACCCCTGCCAGGATTTATTTCCAATAACCGCTTAAAGTTTGCAATATCGGTTTCCAGTGCAGGCATTTTTATGACTTTCCGGTTGTATTCGAAAAGCGAAAGCCCTACCGGGGACTCTTCGAAGAAATGAAGGAAATATTGGCTTAAATAAGCATCACAACGCAAATGACACAGCGTAAAGCTCGGAATTATGTAAAGAAACCCTTCTTCCAGCTTGATCTTTTCAGTGTTACTCAAAACCAAACCTTCACCTTCATCGATATAATAAATCCGAAAATATGGGCTGATTACGTTTCCGTAATCCCATTTCTCGTTTAGCTTAACGTAGTCAACATTAAGAAGCGAGAAAGTATGCCCCAATAGTCTTTTGCTCATAACAAAAATATACGTGCTTTAAAGTACGAAAAAGCCGGATTTGTATAAAAAAAAGTCTTTTTAATACAATGAAAAACTTAAGGCTAGAGAATAAATTTGTAAGAGGCAACTCTGTTAAAATTTCATAAGAAGCCATAATGAAAACTTTAGTTTGCACAAGGCCTGGCGGGTTTGAATATTTTACTGCAGAACAGCCGGAGCTAACCCCCGGGCAAGCCATTATAAAAATCAAAAGAATCGGAATTTGCGGAACTGATTTACATGCCTTCGAAGGAACACAACCTTATTTTGAATACCCACGCATTTTAGGTCATGAGCTTTCAGGTGAATTAATTGCAGTTGATAATGCTGCTGGTTTTGAAACAGGGGAGGCTGTTACTTTTATTCCTTATTTTTTTTGTGGTAGATGCATTGCTTGTCGGAATGGAAAACAAAACGCTTGTGTGAATATAAAAGTGTGTGGTGTGCATCAACATGGAGGAATGGTGGAATATCTTTCAGTTCCTTCTTATTCTTTAATTCACGGCGATGGATTAAGTTATGACGCACTGGCTCTTGCAGAGCCTTTGGCAATTGGCGCTCATGGTGTGAGAAGAGCTGAGGTAAGAAAAGATGAATTTGTTTTAGTGATTGGAGCCGGACCAATAGGGTTGGGAACAATGGAATTTGTAAGGATTGCAGGAGGAAAAGTAATTGCCCTTGATATCAATAATGACCGCTTAAGGTTTTGCAGAGAACAACTGAAAGTTGAACATACTATTAATGCGATGGATGCTGATGTTGTACCGCAATTGAAGGTTATCACCAATGGAGATATGCCGGCAGTTGTAATTGATGCTACAGGCAATTTGAAAGCGATAAATAGCGGGTTTCAATACATGGCACATGGAGCAAGGTATGTTTTGATTGGATTACAGAAAGGTGAAATCAATTTCAGCCATCCCGAATTTCACAAACGGGAAGCTACATTAATGAGCAGTAGAAATGCAACGAGAAAGGACTTTGAACATGTAATTGCTTGTATGAAGGAGAAGAAAGTAGACCCAACCACTTACATTACTCACCGGGTTTTCTTTGACCAGGTGAGTCACGAATTCGAAAGATGGCTAAACCCGGCAAATGGCGTAATAAAAGCAATGGTAGAAATGTATTGATCTGATAATGAGGGGGGCTACAACTGGTGCTATGGACAAAAAAGAGAAAGAAGTGGGTATTAATGGATAAAATTTCTCAACAAGCTCTTATAAACTAATAACTTATAAAATGAAACGCAGAACATTAATCAAGGGAATGGCCGCTACTTTACCATCTATGTGGTTGTCCGGTGCATTGGGGAATAATTTTCTTAAAGAACAACATTTAGGAGAGCCTATCGCAAAAGGTCCATTCAACCCTAGCTGGGAATCGTTGCAGCATTATAAAACACCAGAATGGTTTCGTGATGCAAAATTTGGCATATGGGCACACTGGGGGCCGCAATGCCAGCCGGAAGCCGGTGACTGGTATGCAAGAAATATGTACGAGGAAGGATCATGGCAATATAAATTTCATCTTAAAAAATACGGGCATCCTTCGAAATTTGGATTTAAAGATGTGATCAATGAATGGAAAGCGGAGAAATGGGATCCTGAAGAATTGGTGAGCTTGTATAAAAGCGCAGGGGCACAATATTTCATGGCACTTGCCAATCACCACGATAACTTTGATTTGTACAACAGTAAATATCAAAAGGATTGGAACGCTACCAGGATTGGCCCTAAGAAAGATTTGATTGGCGGATGGGCAAAGGCAGCAAGAAACAATGGATTGCCATTTGGCGTGAGTATTCATGCATCTCACGCATGGCGCTGGTACGAAATGGCGCAACGTGCAGATAAAACCGGACAATATTCGGGCATTCCTTATGATGGAAAACTAACCCAGGCAGATGGTAAAGGAAAATGGTGGAGTGGATTGGATCCCCAGGAGTTATATGCCCAAAATCATCCTTTGAGTCAAAATAGTTTAGATAATAATTTCGACACCCGGCAATGGGATTGGGGCAACGGTGTATATCCACCCAGCAAAGCATACATCGATAAATTTTATAATCGTACTGTAGACCTTATCAACAAATACAATCCTGATGTCGTTTATTTCGACGACGACAAACTTCCGTTCTGGCCAGTTAATGATGCGGGCTTGCGCATTGCCGCTCATTTGTACAACAAAAGCATTGAAGAGCATGGAACGCTTCGTGCAGTCCTCAACGGAAAAATGTTAAATGAGGACCAACGCAAAGCCATGGTTTGGGATATTGAAAGAGGACAGGCCAACGATATTCAGCCGCTGCCGTGGCAAACGGATACTTGTATTGGGGGCTGGCATTATGATCGCGGACTGTATGAACGCAATGGTTACAAAACAGCAAAATCCGTTATTCAAACGCTTGTAGATATTGTTAGCAAAAATGGTAATCTGATGTTGAACATTCCTGTTCGCGGAGATGGCACCATTGATGAAAAAGAAAGAAAAGTAGTTGAGGAAATTGGCAACTGGATGAAAACAAATAGCGAAAGTATTTATGCTACGAGGCCATGGAAGATATTTGGTGAAGGGCCTGCACAAGAAGCAGCTGCTCAACTTAATGCGCAAGGTTTTAATGAAGGGAAAGGTAAGCCGTTTACATATGAAGATATTCGCTTTGCTACCAAAGGCGATGTGCTTTATGCTACTGCACTGGGTTGGCCGCAAGATGGAAAGCTTATTATAAAAAGTCTTGCAAAAAACAGCCGGCATTTTCCAAAAGAAATTCAAAAAGTGGAGTGGGTACCTGCCGGGCAACCATTATTGTTTCAACGAACCGAAACGGAACTTGCGGTTAGTTTGCCCGAGAACAATGCTGATACATATGCTTGTGTTTTGAAAATACTATGATTTGTAGAAGTTAAGGCTGCTTCAATTTTAATTCTTCAAGAGGCAACAGCCTTGAGTCTTCAATTGCGGCTGTTCTATGCCCCGCTATTTTCATATACTCCGGGGTTTAAATGATCTCCTCTTCCAATGAATAACATCTCTCCACCGGAAGCTATTACAAAAGGCAAAGGTTTCTGTATATATAAGTTGTAAGCTTCGCACCCACTTATTTCCCGATCTGGTTTTAAATCAGGAAAAGATGAATAGTTTAAGCGATTTTTACTCGTTCAACTGCTTTGGACCCAAAAGTGGGTTGCTGCCGTATTAAAACGCCCTAAAGGGATGAAAAACGCCGAACACGAGGGTATTTTCGGCAGAATTGATACCGTTATCTCAAGGAAAGATGAAGCCTTATCATATTGATTGCACTGTTAAATAAAGTATCTATTATACAAACTTGTTTGTATATCTTAACTGACCACGGAAAGGTATTTTTGCCATTACATGAATCAACGCGCGCTATATATTACGATATTGCTGTTTTGTTTAACAACTGAGATTCATTATACTGTTGCTGCCCGCCCCTTTTCTGATACTTTGTACCTGACAGGCAAGCATCAATACGATCTTAAAGGATATCTGGAATATTATTGTGATACGGCTTTACTACCGATAGATTCAGTTATTAAGATCAATAATGCCGGGAAATTTGAACGGTTGAAGAAAGATGTGCTGAACAGCGGATTTTCCAATAAATATTATTGGCACAGTCTGCACCTGAAAAACCCAACATCATTGACAATGGAGATAATGTGGCTTTTCCAGAATGCAACAGTGAACGAAATGAAAGTATATAAGGTATCTAATAATAGAATTACCTCGCTAGGAGTCACCGGTGATCATTTTGCATTCAATCAACGACCTTATTATTTCTATCTCTTTGTTTATCCATTGTCCCTACAACCTGGCGAAGATGCCCGGTTCTATGCATTCATAAATAAAAAAGGGGAAAACCTCAAACAGCGCTTCCAGTTGATGGATGCAAAAACATTGCAACAGCTACAAAGCAACGCCTATTTTGTCATGGGCATTTTAACAGGCATCCTATTGCTGGTATTTTTATTTAATGTTTTTCTGTTTTATTCCCTCAGGGATGCCATTCACGGATGGTATGCACTTTACGTGCTGGCAACTTTATGGCAGATGCTTGCATTTGAAGGAATGGATTTTCAATTTCTCTACCCAGCGGTTCCTTCCATTAATGATATTGCTAAATTTATCAGCTGCGGACTTAACCTGCTTTTAATGCTGCAGGTAATGCAGAAATTTTTTAATCAAAAGAAAGAGAACTCCCGCTTTTTAAAAGGTACTATTGTTTTCAAGACCGTGAGTATTTTTTTGATTATATCCTGTATACCTGTATATAAATTATTCCATTCGATGATCCTGAAAGAGACCTATACGTTATTTTTCAGTGTAACAGCAGTCCTTTCATTTGTACTCATTGTTTTTTCTGCGATAGAAAGAGTGAGGCAAGGATTTAAACCGGGTTATTTTTACCTGTTTGCCCTTACTCCATTGTTCCTGGCCACAATTGAATTTATACTCAATCTATTCGGGGTCATTACAACCTTTGACACTACAATGGGTTATATGCTTAGCCGGATACAATTGGGAGTTGCATTTGAAACACTGGTGATCTCCTTTGGTATCTTATATAGGTACAACCTGTTCAAGAAAGAAAAGGAAAAACTTTCTTTGGAGTTGGAGGGGCAAAAGATCGCCACGGCAGGACATATCATTTCTGCCCAGGAGATGGAAAGAAAGCGTATCGCAGAAGATCTGCATGACGAGTTGGGAGGAGATATCGCTGCCATCAAAATAAACCTTCAAAAAGCAACGGTCGATACGGAAAGATTGAATAAGGTGATAAAGCTGTTGGATAAAGCCTCTGGTGATATACGCAGTATTTCGCATAACCTGATGCCTCCCGATTTCAGCGCCACACCGCTGGATATCTTGTTGGATAGTTATTACAGGCAACTGAACAACGAACATGGGATTGTTTTTCAATTCCATGTAAATGGTGAATCTGGTAAATTCACCAAGGAAGATGAATTGATGATATACCGCATCATCATGGAACTGACGAACAATGTAGTGAAACATTCTTGTGCTACAGAGGCTACGGTTCAGATGATCTATTGTGATACATACCTGGAAGTGATAGTAGAGGATAATGGTAAAGGAATACCCGCTGAACCCAATAAAAAAGGGATAGGTCTGATGAATATACAATCCAGGATCAATTACCTGGATGGAAAAATTATATTTGACAGCAACGAGTACGGAACTACCATTATTATTCAATTACCTTATAAGATCAATAATGGAAAAGACTAAACTCATTATAGCCGATGACCATAATTTATTTTTAGAAGGCCTGTTGTCGATGCTTACTTCAGAAAGAGATATGGAAGTAATGGCCATAGCAAACGACGGGAAAGAGTTGCTTGAACTGCTGCATAAAAATAAGCCCGACGTGGTATTACTTGATATCAATATGCCAGGAATGAACGGTATTGAAGCTGCCAGGATATTGAAACGGCAGTATCCATCTATTAAGCTCGTTATGCTATCTACCTATAATGAAGAACACCTGGTAGAAAAAGCGAAAACCTTCGGAGCTCATGGGTATCTGTTGAAAAATGCCAACAAAGAAGAACTAATGCAGGCCATTCGGCAGGTAAATCAGGGACAGCTTTGTTTTCCTGCGAAGAAGATTGTTGAACCAACCCGATTCTCGGAAATAGACCCTTTCCTGCAACAATTTAATCTCACCAGGAGAGAAATGGAGCTATTACAATTGATTAAGCAAGATTTAACCAACCAGCAAATTGCCGACCAGCTTCATTTGAGTATTTACACGGTAGAAACACACCGGAAAAACATTATGCAGAAGCTAAAGCTGAAAAAAACGGTGGAATTAACCAGGTTTATTATCCAACATAACCTGTAATAATAACCATTCAAAATACAAACTGGTTGGTATTTTGAATGGTTTTGTTTTTTGTCATTTTAGACTTATGGTAAATAGTCTGATTTTGCTTAGCAGTAAAACTACTTACCTGAAAAGTCATGAAAAAAACAATATTCACTTTTTCTTTCTTGCTATATCATGTAGCAATGATGGCACAAATGCATGGCTTTGGCTTTTCTTATTATTATAAGAACGGCCAGGAAAGCCCACAAGACGACCCTTTTTCTGCTTATTATGTGGTGAACAGTATCTATCCGGGATCTCCGGCATCCCAGGCAGGAATAATGACGGGTGATAAAATAACCGCCATCAACGGTATTGCCATTAGCAAGAAATCCCTGGATGAAGTGAAAGAAATGATGAAGCCGGAAACCATCGAAATCAAAACTTCCAGGAATAACCAGGAGTATGCTCATGTACTTACCAAATCGTTTGTAGATATAGATACCTTGCTATTTTCTGGTCTTAACAGGTTGCTGTTACAGGCCGATAGCAGCTTCGGAGATTTCAAAGGCGCTGCCACTGAAAAAGCATTTATTTATGAGTCGAAAATTCAATTGACGCCAACTCATCAAACGATATTACGAAAACATATGTTTCTAAAGCAACATGATGTGGTTTCCTATTGCTATTCAGGCGCTTCTCCACAAGAAGCGATGAGCGTATTCGCCAGGTATGAACAACAACTCAATTTTTATTTTGGTCTCCATGTCTATTCACAAGAATATCAGGCTGCTGATACTTCTTTTTTTCATCAAATTAGTTTCAGCAAAAAAACATTCAATGGGTACCAGGCATGCCGAACGTATTTATCTGCTTATAGAACCGTAGATAGAAGTCATTATGAAGTCGCATTAGTTGTTGAAGGAGGAATTAAACCTTCCTGTGTATTTGTGAACCCCGATACAACACAAACTTCAACGGAATTCAGGAATAAGATTCAATACCTGTTTAATAGTTTTTATACCAATAAAGTACATGAGAGCCTGGCTGGACCCCCTTTGTACGATGGCGCTACTTCCTATTATTCGAAATATTGTTTTAAAGACGCACAATGTATGGTGTTTACAATGGATGATGTACTATTCAGTCATAAATTGCCAAAATATTATTTCACAGCGGAATACAGGTGGCTAAGCCAGCAGAAAGCCGATTCTGTATTCAATGAACTTTACAGAGACATTCAGAATTCATTGAGTAACCAATTTGTTTATTATGAGAAGGTGAGTGAGTTTGACCACATATTTGATA
This sequence comes from Hydrobacter penzbergensis, assembly GCF_900106985.1. Classification (NCBI taxonomy): domain Bacteria; kingdom Pseudomonadati; phylum Bacteroidota; class Chitinophagia; order Chitinophagales; family Chitinophagaceae; genus Hydrobacter; species Hydrobacter penzbergensis. The sequence goes on from NZ_FNNO01000010.1 coordinate 110,250, forward strand.
AAAGAAGCATAGTATTCGCTGCAGACCTTGGGCACATAATGCCGTATAAAGAACATTTTATTACGCTTGCTTTGCGTGTTACCAAAGACAACAATTATACCGTTAAAATTGAAATGGAATGAGGAAGGCATTAAACAATCCGTCATACTGGCTACTCCTGGCCGGAAACTTATACATCTTTATTCGGTATATAGAGCGCCAGGGTACTATTAATGCCGTTATTTTCCTTTACCTGGTACAGAGTATGCTGCTGGGGTTATTCAATGCATTATCCATTATCTTTTGCAAGCCCTCCCCAAACAGTAATCATTCGCTTCTATTCAGGATAAAACAGGCTTTGTTTTTCCTTTTTCATTTTAGTTTTTTCAATTTTATGCTCTATATTTTCCTGGCGAATGATACAATAAGCTGGCGGGGAGGTGATTGGAAAATGTTCCAGGTAGCTTTTTGGCTACTGGTAGCTTCAATGATAGCCGATAATTCAAGGCTGATCATTTATTCATTCAATAAAGGAATAGACATAGGAAAATTGTTTTTTCTTCCATACCTGCGGGTCGTTCCAATAGGTGTCATAATTTTTTGTATTACCTACCTGCCTTCTGGTTTCGGGCTGGTATTTCTGGTATTGAAAATAATTACTGATATAGGCAGCTATATGATTTGTGAACGCCTGCAAAAGCTATAAAATACAAACCAGTTGGTATTGTAAGGCAAGATCGTTGCCCCCTACTTTTGTCATCAAAACTTTTCAATTATGAAGATAAAAATATTTTCTGCTGTCATCTTACTGCTTGTTGTCACTGGCAAGACCTGGGGGCAACAGTTAGACAAAGAGAAGCTCTCCGGTATCAAATCATTGGCATTTGCCTATTGTTGGGGAGTTCCTGATATTACCATTTTCAATTCAACGAAAATTGATGTTAAGAAATATGGATTCGATCAACAGCCTTTTTACGATTTCCTGGAAAAGAAAGTAGTTGAAAAGATGAATGCTGCTAATATTAAATTGATTCCCTTCAGTGAGTCACAACCGGTGTACTCCAGCATGATAAAAATGGTAACAGCCTTGTCTGAGATACAGGGTAAGCCGGCGCCTACGCAAGAACAGATCAACCAATTGAATAACCAGATGGAGCAATTACAGAAATTACAGCAGATGGTCAATATGAAGATGGGAGGTAGAGGGAGCGGGCTTGTCACGGGTAATTCTAATGCTATCTCAAGCAGCAACACCAGCGTAGCTTTAGCGCCTGCAATTGATAAGAACGGACAAGAAAAACCAGGCGCTGTTATTGCAGACTATTACAGCGATGAAGCATTGAAAGTATATGCCAGGATGGCAAAAGATATGAATGTAGATGCTTTTATGATCATTCATGTATCAGTTTATTTTTCATCTGAAACAGAGGATGGGAAAACGCTAGGTGGGTTTAGCAATATGTTTCACAAAGAACCACCTCATGCAATAGTTAAGCTGGATTTCCGGATATATGATGCCGAGGAGAAGCCTATCGTCTTGTTTAAAAACAAAGATGCAATTCGCGGGTACAGCAAAGAGGCTTTGGCTTCTTTCAAATCTTCATTCGGGCATTTTGAATGGAATAACGGAGAAGCCGAAAAGATCGAATATGATGCTATGGAACAAGCTGTAAACAATATCGCGGCCAAGATAGACAAGGGAAGCTTTTAGAGAAAATAAAGCTATCATTTATACGAGTATTGATATGTTGTTTTCTTTCATGACAGGTAATTGGAACGCACTTGGTTCGGGGCAAACCCACATCAAACCCACAGTATTCCCACACCAACCCACTTTTAATGTGGGTTATCGCGGCTCATTTGTATTTTAATGTATATTTAAGCGGTATCAATACAGGGGCAACTCTAAATCTTACTTGGTAACTCCAACCGCACATGTGTAACAGTTAGGGGAAGCTTACAACTGTACAATGATGCCTGACCTGAAAGATTTAAAAAATGTCAAAAATAATTTTGCTGGTATTTTTATTTACATACTTTTGTCTACAGATTTAGTAGACTTTTGTTTTTTGCCTCAACCACCGACAAAAAATGAAGCAAAACTTAACAAATGAATTACCTAAACCTCTTCGGCAATCTGGTCGAAACGTTGTCAACAAAATGTAATGCTGTCACACCCTCTTCATGTGACCTGATCTGTATTTACAACTCCTCTTCTTGTTGTACCTGTTGAGGTACTGATTTGCTGCAAAGACCAAGACTGGTCTCTCTATACTTACTAACCCGTTTCATAAGGTAGGGTGGTTGCCCTATACCTGTTACAATTGGTGGTTGATTGTTTCAGGCTAGGGCAACGACTACCTTTCCCCAAACACGTATATCCAATTGATCATAGTTGCCGGTACCATCGATCGGCAACAGAGGAACTTTATTCGTTCCGGTAAAAACAATGCAATGAAACAAAAAAATTATATCCTGTCTTTCACGTTGTTGCTGATAAACATCTGCAGTCTTGCGCAAGACAATCCCCATTCGGTGATCAATTCTGTTCTCGAAGGAAAAATAGTCGACAGCAAAACCTTCGAACCACTTGATGGTGTTACTGTTAATATCAAAGGAACCACCAATCAATCGATCAGCAACGAAAAGGGCCGGTTTGTTCTAAGGACCGGGCAAAAATTCCCGTATATCATACAGCTCAGGTTTGTTGGTTACAAGACCAGCGAAGTTGAAGCTACGGGGTCGCCCATCAATATCAGCCTTACTCCTGTTGAGTCGCAACTTACGGAGATAGTGGTAGTGGGTTACGGAACACAAAAGAGATCGGATGTGACCGGTGCTATCGCTTCTATCCCTAAAGCCAATCTGCAACAATCCACTACTTCTTTCGATAACCTGCTGGCCGGTTCGGTTTCCGGCGTTTTCGTTACGCAAAGTTCCGGTCAGCCAGGTGCCAGTTCCAGCGTTCGCGTTCGCGGCGGTAATTCCATTACCGGTGGGAACGAACCACTGTATGTAGTAGATGGATTCATCCTGTATAACGATAACGGCGCTGCCAATGCTGGTGATGTTTACAAAGGAGCAGGCGTTAATGTGTTGTCTACCATCAATCCATCAGATATCGAATCGGTTGAAGTATTGAAGGATGCTTCTGCTACCGCCATTTACGGATCACGCGGAGCAAACGGTGTGGTGCTGATCACCACCAAAAAAGGCAAAAAGAATAAAGATGTGGTGTCGTATCAAGCAAGCATCGGATGGCAGGAGATACGCAGAAAACTATCCCTGCTCAATGCCGCTCAATGGGCGTCATTGAGGAATGATATATCGGCCAGCTTGGGTGCGGCCCCCGCTTTTACACAAGCGCAGATCGATTCGCTGGGCAATGGTTACGATTGGCAATCGGCAGCGCTCAGAAAAGGTAAAATTGAACAACATCAGTTAAGTATTTCCGGCGGCGACAACAAAACCAAATATGCCATCTCCGGGAATTATTCAGACCAGGACGGGATCTTGCTGAATACAGGCTTTAAAAGATATTCAGCCCGCCTGAACTTTGAGAAAACCATATCCAATAACTTCAGGATCGGTACCAACATCATTGCTTCCCATGTGGAACAAACAGGCGTTACCGGTACCACATCCAACAACTTGGCGCCCAATACCTGGGTGAGCATTATTGAATCTGCACCTGTGAATCCTGTTTATAAAGCCGATGGTGGTTTCAATTACACCGGCACCTATTCACCTAATATTACGAATGGCATCACCCCTAACCCAATTGCAGACTTGGTAAATACTACCAACAAAACCATTGTCAACAGAACACTGGGAAATGTATTCCTGGAGTATAAGATCATCCCGGACCTTACAGCTAAGATCAATGCTGGTGCGGACTTACTATTCTCCAAGCAAAATTTTTATGCACCCTACCAAACATCCGTCGGACTTCCTAACGTAGGCTATGGTTCTGTAGGTACTGTGAATACCCATTCATGGCAAACAGAATTCACCGTGAACTACAATAAGGCCATCGGCAACGAGCATTTCCTGGACATACTCGGTGGTTATACTACCCAGCAATCCAATGGCGAGCTATCGCTGGCTACAGCCACCAATTTTCCTACCGATCTTACCACATTCAACAGCCTGCAAAGTGGTTCGGCAGGATTACCCACTACAAGGGCCTATACCACCGTGCTGAATTCTTATTTGGGAAGGGTCAATTATTCTTACCTGCATCGGTATAATCTTACTGCTTCTTTGAGGGCAGATGGCTCTTCCCGGTTTTCCCCCAACCATCAGTGGGGTTATTTCCCCTCTGTGGGTTTATCATGGAATGTGAATGATGAAGGTTTCTTAAAAGCCAGCAAAACGATCAGCAACCTGAAACTTCGGTTATCGGGTGGTACAACGGGCAACCAGGAGATCGGTAACTACCAGTATACATCTTTGTTGTCGCCATTGAATTATTCCTTCAATGGTGGCCTGATCACAGGGTTTGCTCCGCAGAATCTGCCCAATCCCAACCTGCAATGGGAGAAAACAGCGCAATATGATGCCGGTATCGACCTGGGGTTATGGCGTAACAGGATCACCATTGTAGCAGATTATTACAGCAAAAAAACAAGTAACCTTTTGTTGAATGTGCCTATTCCCACTGCAACCGGTTATGGTTCCGTTCTGGAGAATATTGGAAGTGTTACCAATAGAGGGATAGAGCTCACCGTCAGCGCAGAAGTGCTGCACTCATCTAAAGACGGATTCAACTGGCGCACCAATGTAACCTGGGCTGCTAACCGTAACGAAGTAACCAGTCTGGGTGCCAATACCAATTACTTCCTGCCTGTTCTGCCCAGTGGCACACTCCAGGTATTGTATCCCATCATCGTGCAGGTAGGCCAGCCGCTCGGTTCGTTTTATGGTTATAGAACAGATGGTATCGTACAATCGAAAGATAATATCGCATCTGTTCCCAAACCCAGCTGGATTACCGGTGTATATCAGCCCGGCGACAGGAAATACGTCGACGTTAACCACGATGGTATCATCAATACCAACGATAGGGTCATATTGGGAAGCGCTCAACCTAAGTTTACATACGGGTTCTCGAATACGTTCACTTATAAAGGCTTCGATCTGTTTGTATTACTCCAGGGAAGCTATGGCAATAAAATATACAATGCACTGCAACAACAGTTGGAGATCACTACACTTTCCACTAACGTATCGGCTGAGGAACTGAACAGGTGGACGGTCAATAATCCCTCCAACACCATCCCCCGTGCTACGAATGCACCGGTGGCAGTGGTTACCGACAGGCTGATACAGGATGGTTCTTATGCACGTATCAAAACCCTCACATTGGGATATACTTTCCCCATCAAACTGTCGCAAAATGCAGAACCCAAAAGCTTGCGCATATTCTTCTCCGGGCAAAACCTCATTACCTGGACCCAATACAACGGCTATGATCCCGAAGTGAACACATTCGAACAAAACAATTTGTACCAGGGTGTTGACTATGGCGCCTACCCTTCGGCAAAGAGTTACTCTTTCGGCATAGGGATCACTTTGTAAACTGTTTAATTGATAAAGACAAATTCATTGTAATGAAAAAGACATTGATCTATATACTGGTATTCGTTGCGATTATTTTAGGTTGCAATAAACTGGATGTTGCTCCAACGAGTTTTATTGCTGCCAACAATTATTATAAAACACTTTCCGATGCCAATGCTGCCGTTACATCGGTATATGCATCCCTCACGTATGATCCATCCGATCAATCGCTGTATGGACGCAACCTGTATTTCCTAACTGATATGGGAACCGATTATGCCGCCGCCGGCGCATCGGCCATCAACCCCAATGTGCGTGCCATCAGTGCTTTGTCGTACGACGCTAGCAATGACCGCATTGCATTGGCATGGGCACAACTGTACAGGGGTATCGACAGGGCCAATATTGCCATTGACAAGATTCCCCAAATTGCTACCAGTGATACAGCTACCCTGACCCGTTTGGTTAATGAAGCAAAATTCATAAGAGGCCTGCTTTACTTCGATGTGGTACAACTATGGGGCCCGGCGCCACTGGTATTACACGAGGCCGAATCATTAGATTCCAATACGCTGAATGCTACCCGCGCACCCCGCGAAATCATTTACAAACAGATCATCAACGACCTCACCGACGCGCAAAACCTCCCTGTTTCCTATTCGGGATCAAACACCGGCAGGGCTACTTCCGGTGCAGCCAAAAGCTTACTGGCTAAAGTATACCTGGTGAAAAAAGATTGGGCAAATGCCATCAACTATGCACGACAGGTCATCAACGGCAATTATGGCTATGCATTGTTCCCTAATTTTTACGATGCTTTCGATCCGTCGAAAAAGAATGGCATTGAACATATTTTTTCTGCGCAGTTTACAAAAGGGCAGGCGGGCACGGGCGCCAATGCCGGTAATACATTCCCGCCCTGCTCTTTCAATGGATTCGTGCAGACTGAGACAGCCGACATTGTTTCAGACACTACTTTATTCTACCGCGTTTATGCAGAGAATGACCAAAGGAAGGCCGGTACTTTTTCAACACATTATTTGAACCAAAGCACCAATAAAGTATTCTATTATACAGGAAAACCCAGGTTCAGGAAATACGTAGATACCACCCTGTTTGCGTCGAGCCAGTCGTTCGCAGCCGTGAACTTCCCCATTATCCGTTACGCAGATATACTGCTGGTATTGGCAGAAGCCATCAATGAACAAAACGGCGGACCCACTGCCGAAGCGTATGAAGCCATCAATAAAGTAAGAAGAAGGGCTTACAGGTACGATATCAATACGCCCGGCTCTTCTGCCGATCTTGCCGGATTGACGCAGTCTCAGTTCAGGGATACCCTCAGAAAAGAAAGGCTGCTGGAGTTTGTGCAGGAAGGCCAGCGCTGGTTCGATCTGGTTCGCTGGGGAATACTGGTGCAGTCAATACAGAATGTACCCGGCAAAACGGGGGTCAGTGCAAGAGATACACTGTATCCCATACCGCAGTCGCAGGTGAACCTGAACCCCACAGGCCTTTGGCAAAACCCGGGTTATTAATCCAAACCTCCATCTTATGACCATCAACGACATCGTATTATTAGTGAAGAAAATAGCAGTAGGTTTCTTGTTGTTCATCATCCCGCTATCGGTATTTTTTCTTACGCTGTACTTTTTCTCACACTGATTAAAATACAAGTGATATGAAACCCAATAAAGAACTGTCATTGAAAATCCGGAAAGATATGCTGCTCAGTATGCTGATCTACGCAGCTCCGGTGCTTTTCATGTTTGCCTGGCTGAAACTGACGGGACAAAAGCCATGGCTGTCCTATACATTCAGAGCCTTACCCAAACAATCGCCGAATATCATCAGGCAGGTTTTTGAAAACCTGCAAAGCTGGGGATTGCCACTGATCATGCTTTTTGTGGGGATACTTGAATTCGCTTTTGGGTTGTATAAAAAAGCCTGGAACAGGAATGAAATGATCCTCGATATTGTTTGTTTCTCCTTACCCAGGATCATCATAAGGCCAGGTGTGGTGTATTTCACCTTACAATTACTGCCCACACTATTGCCCACGCTTAAGAATACTTTCGGTTGGGTTCCTTTCTGGTGGGGATTCCTGATCATAGCTGTGGCCGATGACCTCACCCAATACTGGTACCACCGGCTGCACCACCAAATACCCTGGCTATGGCGTTTCCACAGAACGCATCATTCTGCCAATTACATGGGCATGGCTATGGCCAGCAGGCAAAATGTGATTTACACGATTTTCTTTTCACAGATTTACCTCACTGCAACGCTGACCTATCTGGGGCTCGGATTACCTGCCCTGTTTGTAGGTGGTATCAAATCTTTGATTACTACTGCAGCGCATTCCAGCATTCCCTGGGACAAGCCTTTTTACCGATACAAATTCCTGCAGCCTGTTGCATGGATAATGGAACGGCTTATATCTACCCCGGCCACACACCACGCCCATCATGCCGATACCACCGACGACGGCATAGGTTATTACAAAGGCAATTTCGGCAACATGTTCTTTCTCTGGGATATCATTTTTGGTACAGGCATTATTACCAGGAAATATCCTTCGGGCTATGGGATCAGACATTACCAGCAGGAAGAATGGTATGCACAGTTTCTCTGGCCGGTGTTCAAATCCCAAAAAAGTGGCAGTGAACTGGCTGCGGATGGTCCGGTTGTAAGTGAAGAAGTTGTGAAATATACTCCCGGATATTCTGCATAACTACGATTTCCCATTAATTAAAACCATACAAATGAAACAAACGAGATCATATATCCAGCGAATGAGCATGATTGGATTAAGCATCCTTTCAACCATGACAGCATTCACTCAGCATACAGCGCAATCTTATAAAGGCACAATAGGTAAAACACTGAACGATTCTAAAGAATGGTGGGTGCGCGTTACCAAAGCACCGCAAGGAGCGCCCAATGTAGTGCTTGTGCTATTGGATGATGTTGGTTTTGGTGCGTCGGAAGCATTTGGCGGCTTGATCCGTACACCCATTACCGACAGCCTGGCCAATAACGGGCTGAAGTATACCAATTTTCATACCTGTGCCATTTGCGCACCCACCAGGGCTGCCCTGTTAACAGGCCGTAACAGCTCTTTTGTGCACGAAGCCGGTTTCTCTCATATAGGATTATCGGCAGGCTACCCTGGCTGGGACGGAAGGATTCCTTCTTCCGCAGGTACCATTGCTGAAATATTGAGAGACAATGGCTACAATACTTTTGCTGTGGGCAAATACGGGTTAACACCCGATGAAGAAGCCACCGATGCCGGTCCGTTCGACCGCTGGCCCAGCGGTAAAGGTTTCGAACACTTTTTTGGTTTCCTTGGCTCAGAAACAGACCAGTACAAGCCCGACCTGGTGGAAGATAATGCACATGTGCAACCCGATGGAAGGCATTTGAACGAACAGATCACCGATAAGGCCATCGCCTATATTGAAAGGCAGCAAAAGAGTGCACCCGGTAAACCGTTCTTCCTGTATTATGCGCCGGGTGCCACACATGCGCCGCACCAGGTAAGCAGGTATTGGAGCGATCAATACAAGGGCAGGTTCAGTGAAGGCTGGGATGTGTACCGGGAAAAAGTATTTGAAAACCAGCAGCGATTGGGTGTAATACCTGCCAATGCCCGATTACCAGAACGGAATCCGCATATACCCGCGTGGAATACGCTCGACGCTGATCATAAAAAATTGTATGAACGATTCTTTGAAGTGTATGCCGGTTATCTCACATACACAGATGCCGAGATTGGAAGACTGGTACACTATTTAAAAGACCGTAACCTGTTGGATAATACCATCGTTTACCTGATCATTGGCGATAACGGGGCTAGTAAAGAAGGTACCCGTGAAGGATCGCTGGAACATACTTTAAGGTATACTGCAAAAACAGAAGAAGAGCAATTCAAAAACAACCTCACACAGATCGACTCTATTGGTACCGCTTCGGTTTTCACCAACTATCCACTTGGCTGGGCACAGGCTGCTAATACTCCTTTCCGGGAATGGAAGCAAGATGCGGATGCTGAAGGCGGCACGCACAACCCCCTTGTTATTTTCTATCCTAAAAAGATCAAGGCAAAAGGCGATATCAGAACCCAATACGGTCATGTAACGGATATCCTGCCTACTACGCTGGAATTAACAGGCATTCAAAAGCCTGATCATATCAAGGGTATCCGGCAAGATAGTATCCAGGGAACTTCCCTGGCTTATTCTATCTATGATAAAGAGGCGGCCTCGCAACATAAAGTACAGTACTATTATATTTTTGGTTCCCGGTCTATTTATGCAGATGGATGGAAAGCAGCGGCAGCACATCGTCCGGGCATTACAGACTTCACGTTCCTAAATGGGAAAAAAATAGAGGACCAAAGTTTCGATGCAGACGAATGGCATTTGTATAATCTGAATGAAGACCCCACGGAGGTGAACGATCTTGCTAAAAAATATCCTGAGAAATTAGCCTCATTGAAGAAACTGTTCGACGAGCAGGCCAAAGCAAATTATTTGTACCCGCTCATTGATTGGTATGACGTCATAAACGGGCGTATTCACCATCCAAACGGAAGCCATTCACCAGGGCCCATTAAATAAATAATATGTTACTTTTACTCATGACAATTGTTCGACTTGCGTTCTTACAAAAACGGAAGCAATGAAAACAGGCATGCTGCTTAGGCGAATATTCACTGGCTGGCTTTGTGCTATTTGCACGAATGTTTTTTCCCAATCGCCCAATATAATATTGATTATTGGGGATGATATCAGCAGGGATGATATTGGCATTTATGGCAGGAACCCGTTCATTCATACACCGAACATTGATGAGATCAATAAGGATGGAGGAGTAAGGTTCGATCATTTCTTTGTCACTTCCAGTTCTTGCAGTCCCAGCCGGTCAAGCCTTATTACAGGCCGTTACCCTCACAACACCGGTGCAGCGGAATTGCATACGCCTTTACCCGCATCGCAGGTTTTCTTCCCGGAGTTGTTGAAAAAGAACGGCTATTTCACTGCTTTATTGGGTAAATGGCACGAGGGCTCCAATACAAGCAGGGCGTATGATACGTTGATCACCGGTGTGGCATTGAATGGAGACGGAGGTGAAGATCAATGGATTCCCATGCTTCAAAACAGGCCCAAAGACAAGCCTTTCTTTTTCTGGCTGGCCAGTTTTGATGCACACCGGCCCTGGGGAGCCGATACGAGCTTCCCTCATGCAGTGGAGAATATACAGGTACCTGCTACCCTGGTAGATAGTATAAGCACACGCAAAGACCTGGCTTCTTATTACAGCGAAATTGAAAGGCTCGATTATTTTGTGGGCAAGCTGGTCAATGAATTAAAGGCGCAGCACATATACGATAACACAGTCATTATTTTTATAGGAGACAACGGGCGGCCCTTTCCCGGAGATAAGACCAGATTATACGACCGGGGAACCAATACTCCTTTTGTAATGCGTGTGCCCTGGATAAAACCGCAAAAGCAAACAATGGATTGCCTCGTAAGCGCCATCGATGTTGCGCCCACCTTGCTGGAACTGGCTCATGTTGAAACAGGAGCCTCTTCAATCCAAGGACACAGTTTGTTGAACCTGCTGCATTCTGGTAAAGACGAGTTCCGGAACTATATTTTCACTGAACACAATTGGCACGACTACCAGGCTTATGAAAGGGCCATCAGAACCAGGGATTACCTGTTCATTCAAAACAAGTTATTCAGGCTTTCTAACCAGGGACCATTGGATGCAGTGACCAGCCCTTCTTTTCGTGATCTGTTGAATGCTAAATCTGGGCAAAAGCTTACAGCATTGCAAGATGATATTTTTATTGCACCACGTTCTTCTGAAGAGTTGTATGATATCAGAAAGGACCCGCTGCAATCCCATAACCTGATCCATGATCTGCATTACAGTAAGATCGCAGTACAGTTAAGGCAGGTCTTGCAACAATGGGAAAAAGAAACGAGTGATGATTTCCCGGCCAACCTTACACCCGATTGGTACCACCGGATCAGTGGCGATAGCTTATCTGCAAAGGGAGTGCGCGGCATCATGCCAGGTTCGCATAGCAATGCCATTCGAAACAATCATAAAGGAGTATTTTAAATGGGGTGAGTATGTTTTACTTTTTGTAGTACCTATGCAAAATCCGATTGCGTTGATCAATTGATTCCGGATTTGATGTAGCCTGGCGTTTGGCGTGCTCTTGTTAAAGATTGTTGAAGCCAGTCCTTTTTTATTGAGTTTATTCTTGTATAGCCATACGAGAATAGTGATATTATTCCTAGACATAAGAGTTGAATTGTACGCTTAAGAGCAGTTGTAATTATGAATATGTGATAACAGAAAAATGGGTACCTAATGAGGTTGAAATGGGTACCGGATTTGAACAAAAAGTGAGGTAAAAAGCGGGTAAATCGGGGCATAAAAAAACCATAAATCATTGATTTACAGCCTTCTCTGCTCCCAAAGCTGGACTTGAACCAGCGACCCTCTGATTAACAGAATAATCTGACAATCAATATTTTAAGAGCTTAATAACTTTATCGGAGCCAAAAATACGGAATTTGGTACCGATTTGGTGACCTGATTTAATTTTGATGGTGTTTTGAATAGGTGAAATCTGATTGTTTATAATCATAGTTCACATAAAAATATGTTCTTTATTTCCTGATTGAAGATAAAATACTGGCTCCCGTTGCCTAAAATCATTTTGCAAATTCTATCATGAGTTTCTTCATCAATTTTGCAAATCTTGTTCAAGGGTACTTTCCTCAATGGGTTTTCTTGCTTATTCGATTTTTTATGAAACCCGAAAAGGCAGTATTCAGGGGAAAGAGGGAGATATATTTCACTTTCTACAGGAATGATATATAGATATTCAGTCGATTCGATATTAGCTGCTTCTTGGGGGTCTATTAATACAGGATTGTCAGTTGTAAACCATCCTCTATCTGGGATTGCTTCCAAAATTGAGAAAGAAAAACATCTTAATACACGAACTAAATAGTTCATGACATTACCAATAACCAAATTTAACCTGTGTTCCGATGGTACAAGAAGGAGCATTCCTTTAAGCTCTTGAAGTGATTCTGGTTCAAACATTGTAATTTCTTCCAGAAAACAGCTTATAGCAATCTCACTATTAAGACGAGATTGAAAGTACGCTCTGTTTAGTTTCGAACGACAAATCAAGTTTGCTGTGTAATGGCAGAGAAGGTCTTGATGCCTGTGTGTTAACTGCTGCTGTTTTTTTATTGCATTCAGTACGATTTTATACTGAGTTTCAATTTTTTGACTTGTATCTTCAAAATGCCTTTTTATTGAAGCTTCATCGAAGGGTAAATCAAATATGTTTGTTTCAGTGGTAAATTCTTCAATCAGAATATTGTCAGTATAATCCTTAGATTTTTCCCAAATAGAAATATACCATTTCCCATCCTTTTGATATCCAAATTCTTTAAGATATACTTTGGAAATTCTATGCTGTTTTTGGTATTTCGGATGACTCATAGTCATGTATAAGGTTCTTCACTTTGCATAAATGCCAGCGGCGAATCAATATTCAGACAAGTGTTCAAGCGAGGTGTTTTTCTTTTCTTTTCGCGGCTGCTTTTTTTCTAAGTTCTTTAAGCTTGCGCTTTTCTTTGTCTTTACGGATAAACTCACTAATGGCAAGTTCATCCTCTTTGGTTAAAGAATAACCTTGTCCTCCAATAAAATCGACATCGAGTTCAATGTTTTTCTTTTTCATCGCGGAAAATATTTATTAATAAGTTTAAGTGCTGCAGTTGTATCAATAATCATAATTCGTCCACCAACATGCATTGCGTCTAAGCTGGCAATATAATGCTGAATAAGTTGCGTTTTTGAATAAAAAGACACATTACCTTCGTGTCCTCGTTGAAAGGAAAGTTTACAAGCAAACGCAACTAAATTTCCAGGTACACCTGCATAAACTTTTGCTTTCCCTTTATTGAAAGGGGCACTTTCAATAAGATGCATATAAACATGGTCAGCTTTTACTTCTAAACTTATCAGGCCTTGAATAACGGTTTGGTTATTTACGATTGTCAATTTATAAACGTCCCGTTCAGGTTGCTTAAATTCAAACTTCCAATCAAATAGCCATCCATTTTTCTTTGTTAAGTTTTTTAGTTCAACCTTGGTTAACAACGAAATTTCAGTCGGAAAACTATCTCCCGATTTTATGTTTTCGATTGAATTAGTGAGTTTATCTACCTCAAAATCAAGCCCTGTTTCTTTTCGTTTTTTCACTTTACGAATTTACGATTTTTTATAATGAAAAGCAATGATTTTGATCCTTTATGAGAAGCTAGGAAGCTGATAGATGCGGCTCATGTTGCTTATACAGACAAGGAATGAGCTAATTATAAAACGCCTTCTTCTTTGAAGCTAAAATACTCTCCTTTGATCGGAGATAATATTAAGTGGTCAAGCACTTGTATGTTTAATAAGTTCCCTGCTTCCTTAATTCGTTCTGTCATGGAAGTATCCTGTGATGAAGTAAACTCGAAGTAAACCATATTAATGGTAACAAGCAGGATAATGCCATTACAAACCTTGAATGGGTTACCCATGCCGAGAATATGCAACATGCTTTTGATAAACAGTTATGGAAGGTGCCAGATACTACAAAACGAAGGCTAGTCGATGAATGTAATGGCCAAGTATTTAATTCCATCAAAGAAGCTGCTGTTTTTTATGGAGTGAATCATAGCACTCTAAGGAACAGACTGCGAACCCGAAGTAAGCGGTCAGAATGCTTGAAATACCTTTGATTTATAGGCTTAAGTTAGTGACTATTGTGCTTCAATAAATGCTCACAATATTAAAATTTCCATTCTCATCGGGAAATACATCCTCACTTGCTGGTGCAAAATTCATTGCTTTTGGGTCTGAAGGGTTTCTTATTAAGCACATTAACTTCACATAATCCAATTGTAGGATATTGTCGTCCACTAAGGTTTTATTTAGTGCCACATTTACGCCAGTTGCTTCTGTATTTGCACTCGGGTATAAAAATCCATCAAAATGCACATTGTTCTTCTTTAGCCAATCTCGAATGAAATGGCAGTATGTTGCTGTTATTCTATAATATACCTCTTTATCAGTTCTTTCACAAAAGCAGTCAGATATAAATTCCAATGCCTGTACATGACTATCGGGATTAATTAATCCTTCTTGCTCAAAATGTTGTACAATCAAATTTCGTTGTTCATTTGCCGCTTCCTCCATTTGTGAATTTTTTTGGATAGCTGTTCTTGAAAATGGCAAATTCATTAACGCTAAAGGTTTATTGATCTGCCACCTACAAACAGTAAAATACTCCCGCATTCTGGTTTTATCTTTTGCATATTCGAAACCAACTTCCATTAGGGCAGTTATTGCTGCATGATTCCCATTATCTTCCAAAGGCATTGAGCCATAAAAAACCTGCTCTCCATTAAAGTTTGCTCTTTGCAATTTAATCAGATCAGGAAATGGATTATAAGATACTTGTGATTTCTTGTTAAATAAACCAAACCCATTTTCGTTTATTGAATTGTATCGAGCCCTTATCATAAATGGGTGGTGGGATTCTAACATTGGTACTCCTATATTGCAATAAAACTTGCTAATCGCTTTTTTCAAGGCGAGCATATTCTCCTCTCGCTGGGCTAATAATTTAACCTCCATTTTAAAACTATCAAGATCAATCATGTTCCCTCTTGTTAAATAATTTCATTATTGTGCAGTCTTCCGTGCTTTTAAGACAGGTAAGAATTAGACTCGATCATCAATAAACTTTAATGCCGAACCTCAATAACTTCTTAGGTAAATGGTCATCAAGGTTTGATATGTCTTCGTCAGTAAGTTCGATTAATTTGAAGCCATACTTTTTATAAATCTCTAACTTCTTTTTTTCCTGTTAAGATATTTTGGGTCATTTTCCATTCCCCAATATTCTATATAGACAGTTTCAGTTGGAATAAAAAAGTCTGAATATAAATCTTCTTCGATTGGTAACTTCCTTTCGTAAGCATGAGCCAATTTGTAATCATATAAGGCATTGTCAATAATAACTTCTGCTCTTGAACGGACCATATGTCCATCTTTTGTTCTAAATGTTGCTGGAAATTTTTCTCTGAAATTGCCCGGTTCAGACTTAATCGAAGGTTCGGATGATTGTTGATCGTCCTTTTGAGTATGAATGATTTTTGGTTGCTCCACAATTGATGTACTGTCACTGAATACGCGTATAAGATTTTTGTTTGACAAAATGGATTCTGGCCAAAGTACATAAGTTCCACCAGATGTATCATGTTCGTATTGTCTACCGCCAAGTGATTTGCCGAGCTTGGTTATTTCCCAACCTGCAATATCTTTTTTAATCCAACCAAGTTCAGAAAGGATGAGATTGAGGCGTTGGTTTGAGACATTAAAATGTTTACCTATTGCTGTTGCATTAAGCAATTTGTGATTATCTTTTGGCTGATCGCTATTGTCTAACGAAATATTTTCTGGCCAAACAATATACTCGCCATATTTCAGATTGTTCCGGGTCAGCCCACCCTTTTGTTTGCCAAGGTCTGTCAAAACCCATTTATCATTTTGGCGGTCTATCCAGCCAAATGATTTGAGCTTGCTGAAAAGCTCATTTGGTGGGATATCAAGCTCACTAGCAAGACTTGTTGTAGATAAATATTCCATAGTTCGTGGTAGTTGGCTAATCGTTTGTGATTTTAATTATTTCAACAAAGTTGTCAAGATTGCCAATTTTTACAATATCGCCAACAGTATGTCCAATTAAAGACGTTGCTAAAGGTGATTTGTAATACACTTTCTGAATACCGTTTAAATTGTCGTTTTTATTATTCTCTGTCGGGACAAGTTGAACACTTATGTCTTTGCCATTATTCATGTATTTTACTTGTACTTTACTATTTAACTTGACTTCCTCGGTAAGTATTTTTATTTGAACTGGGGCAAACTTTTCAATTGCCTGAATTGTTTCGTTGTCCTTTTCAGTATCAATAAATGATGTCTGCGAAACATAGTCCTCAATGATTACGATGTCGTCAGTAAATGCAAATGCGGTATCGGAATGCTCTTTATAGTTTGCAATTGTTGTTGATTCAATTTTTTTAATAAAATCAACAACTTTTGTTGTTTCTCTGCTTGAATTACGCCACCAATTAGTACTCCATATTCTGTGAAATACAAAACCGTGATTCTCTAATATTTTTTGTCTATGCCTGTCGTATAAATATGCTTCTTGGCTAGAATGGTACTTAGCTCCATCGCATTCAATAGCTACTTTAGGAACACCTATGATTTTGGGGTCATATACAATATCAGTGTTGTTTCGATGTTGAATAAATAAGTTCTTTGAAATTATTGTCTGTATTGGGTTCTAGCAGATTTTGCAATGGAAACGATTTGAAAATTG